>CAMRCY010000019.1 GCA_947041165.1 uncultured Deferribacteraceae bacterium
ACAGATAATGCAACTCCAACTGATATGGTTGCAATAGATAACGTAACAGATAATGCAACTCCAACTGATATGGTTGCAATAGATAACGTAACAGATAATGAAACTCCAACTGATATGGTTGCAATAGATAACGCAACAGATAATGAAACTCCAACTGATATGGTTGTAGCAGATAATGCAACAGATAATGAAGATGATCCTTTTGCTAATGGATTGAAACTTGATAGACGTGGCAACAGTTATTTATATCTAATGTTGGCAGGTGGTGCTGATGCAGATAATTATATCACACGACATTTTGGTGGATTTTTTGTTGGAGCAACAGGTGGTTGGCAGTTGTTTAATTGGTTTGCAGTTGAGTTAGGCTTTACATATAGACAAGCATTGCTTCAGCAGTTAGAGTTCAAGACGGCTGTGTTTTTACAACCTGTTGTACCGATCGGAACACGCTTTGAAATTGTTCCACGTATCGGACTTGGAATGATTAATACATTTTCTATGAGTTATGCAGATCCAGCCAATAAAGGACTAAATGCAAACATGGGTACTTTTACAAATATGTTATTTGTGATAGGGCTTAGATTTAATATTGATGACAGATATATTATAGGTATCATCGGTGAGAACGATATTTTTGGAGTATCACAGAGATATAGATACGGATTAGAGTTCGGTATAAAATTCTAATAATAAGCAGATCAACTTATTAAGATTTTAGATTTAATTATAAATTATAAACAATTATATAAAGAGTAACCTTTTAAACGGGTTGCTCTTTTTTTATCAATTATTATTAGGTGTTAAAAAACTACTTGAACATATTTATATGCTCGGTGAATAGTTTTATAATCAAGTATGTTAAGTTGATATTTTAATATTTATTACATCTTTTAACATATAGACTATTTAATAAAATAATAGTACTATCTTGGATATTAATACAGCATATAGATAGGTATATGGGAATAGATATGTTAAGTTTAGTGTAATTAAATATAATTATTTAGAAGTAGGGTGAGTTGTGACAGGAGTAGGTGCCGTTGTTTTGGGTTTAATTGTCATTATTCTTGCAGTGACATTATTGATAAAAAGGTATGATACATGCACTGTTTTATTGGGTGCTGGTTTATTAATGGCACTTGTTGCATTTAAACCATTAGAGGCTTTTGAAGGGTTTATAAAATCGATGGTAAATGGAGGGTTAATTCAAAACATATGTTCAGTCATGGGATTTGCATTTGTGATGAAATTAACATTGTGCGATAAACATCTTATATTAATGTTGGCTAAAGGATTGTCTAGAATTAGACCGATATTAATTCCTGGTGCAACGATTATTACATATGTAGTTAATATATCTTTAACATCAGCCGCAGGAACATCAGCTGCTGTTGGTTCAATATTAATTCCTTTATTGATATCTGTAGGAGTAGCACCACAGGTGGCTGCATCGGCAATTGTGTTAGGCACATTTGGTTCTTTATTAAGTCCAGGATCAGTACATCAACCGATAATTGCGAGCATTGCAAATATAGAAATTAT
Source organism: uncultured Deferribacteraceae bacterium (assembly GCA_947041165.1). Classification (GTDB taxonomy): domain Bacteria; phylum Chrysiogenota; class Deferribacteres; order Deferribacterales; family Mucispirillaceae; genus CAMQYB01. Next base: position 1,543 of record CAMRCY010000019.1, read on the forward strand.
GGAAGCTATTAAAGTGCATGCACTAGCAGATTTGATAGCACTTTTTATAGGCATTGTTTCACTCACTATAGTTGCGAAAATTTTAAAAGAGGATAAGAGTTATGTTGATATAAACGAAGTTGAAACAGATACATCATTTAAAGTTAATCCTGTGTTTGCGATATTGCCACTTATACCAGTTATACTTCTTATTATTTTTAGCTTAAACGATGTTAGAGAAATTTTTGTTTGGGCTAAACAAATTAATGTTCCAACAGCGATGTTGATAGGTTCAATTCTATGTTTAATATTCACAAGAACATCTCCAAGTATAGCTAGTAAATCATTCTTTGATGGCATGGGTTACGCATACGGTGAGAGCATGGCGATTATTGCATCAGCAGGTGTATTTGTTGCAGGCATGAAATCATTAGGCTTGATAGATATTGCTATTGTATCGCTAAAAGAGAGTAAAGATATCATACCTGTGGCTACTGCATTTGCACCATTCCTTCTAGGGTTACTATCAGGATCAGGAGATGCAGCAGCTATCGCATTTAATGAATCGGTCACAGTTTATGCTGAAGAGTTCGGGATTGATCCAGCGAGAATGGCTTCACTTGCAGCGTTATCAGGAGTGCTTGGCAGAACGATGTCGCCTATTGCAGGAGCTACAATAATATGTGCAGGTATCGCAAAAATATCACCACTAGATATATCTAAGCGTAACGGAGCAGGTATGATTATTGCGACAATTACAATCATGTTTATACTTATGTACACAACGATAGGTTTTGTTAATTGATGTAATTTGTTGTTTAGAGTAGCTTAATATTATAAATATTATGATTTGTAATTTATGATTTATGATTTCGAAATAGAAATTTATTTTGAGATAAATGTTAAAAGAGTTGGTAGCTATGCCAGCTTTATATTTTATGTTTTGTAATATGTTACAGATATATTAATGATAGAAATATTTGCAACAGATTATAGATCCATGCTAACATATTGTAGATTAAGGAGATGTTGTAGTTGATAAAACACTAATTTTGTCTTTATTAATACGATTTCATGAGTTGTTTAATTTAAAATATAAATGTTGTTCATTATCACTTTTAACTACTTTTCAACTTTATGTATATCTAAAAAAGACCATTGTTTATAGAGTTTAATTTATAGACTATTTGATAAAATCATAGTATCATATTAAATAATAATACAATATGCATATAAGCACATGCAGATAAATGCACTTTTATATTATTAGAGGGTTCTATATATTTATGTTTGAGTAAAGGGGGAGTTTATGACAGGTACGTTAGCAGTTATTTTTGGTTTGATTGTCATTATTGTCGCAGTGACATTATTGATAAAGAGGTATGACACTTGTACTGTTTTATTAGGTGCAGGTATTTTAATGGCGCTTGTAGCGTTTAAACCATTAGAGGCATTTCAAGGATTTACAAAATCTATGACTAATGGGGGACTGATCCAAAATATATGTTCTGTTATGGGTTTTGCTTTTGTTATGAGAGTTACGTCGTGCGATAAGCATTTAATATTTATGTTAGCTAAAGGATTATCTAAAATTAGACCTGTATTAATTCCAGGTGCAGCGATTATGACTTACGTTATTAATATATCATTAACATCAGCAGCAGGGGCAGCCGCAGCTGTTGGATCAATATTAATACCATTATTAATATCTGCAGGAGTAGCACCAGCTATAGCTGCATCAGCAGTTATGTTAGGAACTTTTGGTTCACTATTAAGTCCAGGATCAGCACACCAACCGATAATTGCAGCACTTGCAAATATCGAAGTTATCGAAGTTATCAAAACACATGCATTGGCAGATTTTATAGCATTAGCAATCGGTGTTATTTCTTTAACAATTGTTGCTAAAGTTTTAAAAGAAGATAAAGGATATGTAGATCCAGATAATGTTACAGCAGATTTATCTTTTAAAGTTAATCCTGTGTATGCAATCTTACCATTGCTACCTGTTATACTTTTGGTTATCTTTAGTTTAGGTGATGTAAGAGCAGCATTGCCATGGGCGAAACAATTTAATGTTCCAACAGCGATGTTGATCGGTTCTATTTTATGTTTTTCATTTACTAGAACATCTCCAAGTATAGCTAGTAAATCATTCTTTGAAGGAATGGGTAAAGGTTACGGAGAGATCATGGGGATTATTATATCAGCAGGGGTATTTGTTGCAGGTATGAAATCGTTAGGATTAATTGATGCAGGTATAGAAGCGTTAAAAGGCTCAACAGGAGTAATTCCAGTTGCTACTGCGTTTGGTCCATTTCTTCTAGGTTTACTATCAGGATCAGGAGATGCAGCAGCGATTGCATTTAATGAATCAGTAACAGTACATGCTGCAGAGTTTGGATTTGATCCAGCAAGAATGGGTTCACTTGCAGCTTTAGCAGGTGCATTAGGTAGAACGATGTCACCTATCGCAGGAGCTGCTATCATCTGTGCTAGTTTAGCAAAAGTATCTCCATTTGAAATACCTAAGCGTAACGGTCCTGGAATGATTATTGCAACAATCGTAATCATGTTTGTACTTATGTACACAACTGCAGGTTTTGCAGGTTAAGGTAAATAATAGTAGATAATATATTAATGTTACGAATTTAAGCAAGACAGTGTAATTGCAAATGGTTTGTAGATAATAGTTTTTTACTAATTGAGATTTATATAAAAAGAGTCGGTATTTTTTACCGACTCTTTTATGTTATGACTTATAACAGATAGCAGATATATTAATCATTGAGTAAACACGATATTGAAGCAGTTTGACTTATTAGTAAAGGATAATTTAAAAGCATGTAATATCTCTAATTTAATATCAGCATATGATTTAACTTTGCTTTAAAAAATCACAACTATTTTTATATGCAACTTAATTGCAACCAAACATCGTACAAAGATTATTACGCACAACTATTTTTATCTACTAATTAATTGCAATCAAAAAAAATCGCACACAACTACTGTCATGCACGATTTAATTTATAAGTATTGAATTTATTAACTATTTATTTTTTTAACAGGTGCACAACAGCTTTACTTAAAAGTTCTACAGGTGGAAGAAGATCTTCCTCTTTAAAATCAAATTTATTATTATGATGTCCAGCGGTTTTATCAATTCCAGATTGCAGGTATGTTCCAAGTCCACCGTTCAACTGTACATAACTCATCATATGTGCAAAATCTTCACCAGCACCAAAATCTTTTAATTTTTCAATATTTTTATAAAACGGTATGCTTTTGGCAGTTTCGTAAACAATATCAATTATCTCTTGAGAACTCTCACCACTTTTAGTTCCACCAACAACTTCGATAGAGTATGTACATCCATACATTTCAGCAGATGCTTTTATAACTCGTCTTGATTGTTCAACCATATAAGCATCTAGCTCAGTCGTTAACCCTCTTGTTTCCATCTGCAATAACGCATTAGGAGCTATAACATTACGTCCTTCACCTGCGATAATTTTTCCTACATTTATTCTTGTTGTTCCATTACCATGTCTACTGATTGCGTGAAGATTAATCGTTGCAACAGCCGCAGCTAATAGAGCATTTTCTCCCTCTTCAGGAGAAGCTCCAGCGTGAGCAGATTTACCGAAAAAATTAACATCCCATTTAGTTGATGCAAGAAAACCTTTCGCACCACATATCAAGTCACCACTTTTTCCAGCTTGAAATCCGATATGCATACCTAATATATAATCAACGCCATCACAAGCACCAGCTGCGATCATAGGGGCTGCACCTCTTAGTCCTTCTTCTGCTGGTTGAAAAATAAATCTAATTCTTCCGTTAAGTTTAGTTTTAAGTCCTGCTATAACTTCTGCAACTGCAAGTCCTATTGAAACATGTCCATCGTGTCCACAAGCGTGCATCGCACCTTTATTAACAGAAGCAAACCCTTCTTTTGCAGGTCTATGTGCATCAATATCTTGACACTCATTACCATCGTTAGAATCTAGATCAAACCTTAATGCAACAAATGGTCCATGCTCAGAGAATATCATATCTGCCCAAAATCCAGTGATACCTTCCATGCTATCAACAAGCCCTTTATCAGCTCCTTGAGATATCGCACGTTCTTGATGTTCTTTCAATTCTAGCTCAGAGGGTACACCCATCATATCTGCTTTAGATACAGCATCTTTACCCATTGTGATTTTATAACCAAGTTTTTTCATCTTAGCTATAGCTATCGCTGATGTACGAAACTCTGTCCAACCGAATTCTGGATACATATGAAAATCTCTACGATTTGTGATAATATTATCTTTTAATTGCTTGATTTTTTCTGTAATAAAACTATTCACTCTAAATCCCCCTTAATATATAAGTTGTTGGGTAGTATACAAATTATCAATAACATTATTTTAACGGTCACTAAATTGATTGCATTTAATGACTTTTAAAATAATATAAATAAATATGTATATACCAAATCACTTATACAAGAACTAACTTTTTACTATTTAATATACTTACTCAATATATGTATAAACAGTATACATCTATTAATCAATTTGTTAAACAATTAAATTAATAGAAAAGGCTCCCTATAGATATAGAGAGCCTCACAATATATGTTACATATTATTTATAACAAGGGATGTAGTTCTAGACTACTTTTTGTCTTTAGTTTCTTTTTGAACTTTAGGTCTAGGAACAGCATAAGGAGTAGCTTTTTTCGGATCTTTAGCTGTTTTCATATTAATCATTTTAGCACTAACATCCATAACTTTTGGATCATCTTCAACCCACCAAGCCCATATTAATCTAAGCGGTTCTTTACCTGTAACTTTCCAACCATGAACATCATATGGAGTTGTATAGATAAAGTCACCAGCGCTGATTTTCATATCAAGATCGTTAGAAGAGAATTCTGCTTCACCAGATAATACATAATAAAACTCAGGAGCAGGGTGGTTGTGTGCAGGATAAATTGATCCAGGTGACCACTCCATATAACCGAAGAATATATTATCATTTTGAAATCCAGGAGAAACAACTGATGGTCCTACAGCCGCTTTATAATGATAGATTGCATTTTCATCAGCTAAACCATTTTTTCCTTTTCCTCTTATCCACTCAGGATGAGATTTCGTACTTATTTTTGGTAACGCTGAGAAATGTACAAATGCAGTATCTTGAATTAATCTTCCAGGTACTGGGTATTCTCCATACTTAGCATTAACTTTATCATCTTTATTCATTCTAACTTTTGGAGTAGGTATAGCTTCGGCACTAATTCTATCTTTTGATTTAAATAGATCAGGATCGGTAAATCTAGCACCTTTAGATAGTACTGTCGGATCACCGTTTGACCACCATATATAAGCTGCTTTTAATGGCTTATCTTTAGATAAGTTTGTCCATCCATGTACATCAAAAGGACGATGATAGATTACACTACCAGGACCAACTATTTGTTTTTCATCATTAACATACCATTCAGCTTCACCTTCAAGTATGTAATATATTTCATACGATGGATGATTATGTGCAGGATAAGTTTCAGAAGGTTTTAATTCTAATGTTCCCATATAGAAATATTCATTATTAAAACCTTTTTTAACAGATGCTTTAGGCCCTATAAACTCACGATAAAAATATAATGAATCTTTATCAGCTAAACCATCTTTAGCATTTCCTCTATACCATGATGGGTATGAAGCGTTTGATTTCTTCTGTGCATCTTTCTCTTTAAACACTGGTGTAGTTCCTTCAACTCTACCAGGGATTGGGTAGCCGTCATTAGCGTACACTGAAGATGTGAAAAGTACTGCTATAAACATTGCAATAATTGTTTTCATAATTAATTCTCCTTATTTGATACTTAGTGAATAGAAATTCGTTCAAGTAATTTGAAGTATAATATACGCATTGGTTAATGTAAACATTAAAAAAAAATACGATATCATTATAAATTAATGAAGAAAAGATTTATTTCTTATAATAGATGTTATTACTTGTTACAAACTCTTCAAATTGTGCAAGGTTTTTCTGTGAGATATCGGGTGTATATTCTGCTAAATGAGCTAAGATCACATTGACTAAACATAAACATGATGATAGTGGGCATAAAAATGAGAAGTATTTTAAGGGTAATAGTAAAATATGTTCAGCCATTGATGAGTAAGGAAATAATAAGCTATCGGTTATGATTATCATTTTAATATTTCTACTTCTCAACTCATCCATAATTCTTAATGTGATTTTAGGATATCTTGGAAGAGCAAAAACAATACCTACTGCATTGTTACTATTTTTATTTACATTATTAAAAATTTCTCTATTCCATTTACTTATATGAATAATATTATTTTTTATTTTTGATAATGAGTAATGCGTATAAGATGCGAGTGAGTGCGATACTTGCGATCCAACAATATATACATACTTCTTACTAGATATCAATTTAACAACATTATTCAAATTATCCTTCTCTAAGCAACTAATCATATTACACATATTTTCTATTTCTGTGTTAATGATTTTTGATATTAATGGAGTTGTGTTATTAGTTGCTCTATGTTTTTCAATATGAAGATCAGACTCAACTTCAATATGATAGCGTTCAAGTGAAGACAACTCATTTCGTACTTGTTGTTGAAGATTTTTTTGCATATCATTATATCCATCATATCCTAACGCTGTTGCAAAACGAATAATTGTTGGATTACTGATATTAACTTTTTTAGATAGTTGTACCGAATTCATAAAAGCAGCTTCTTTGTAGTTACTAAGTATATATGAAGCTATTTTAAGATGGTGATGAGATAGTTTATCTTTACATCGTTCTATTCTTTCTATTACTGTTGACATAATAATTTTCCTAACCTAATTTGGTCTACAAATTAAATATCTTTCGTAAGCTATATTAATCATTTTTGTCACAATATACAAGTTATAGCTAAGAGTGATATATATAGATATATACGAAAAAAAAATTAACAGTAAATATGAATTTACAATATGATTTTGATAGTTTAAATATATAGATGTAGTAAATAGGAGTTAATGAGGATACGTAAAATAATGAAAGTTTAGAGATTGGAATTGAAGTGATTTAAGTTGATAAGCAGGCAGATAGAGAAAGGGTATAGTCTCTACCTGCCATTAATCCCGCTTACTTCAATAATTAAGTAAGTTGGAAATTTTAAGAATATTAATTATAAAAAATGATACATTGATATAAATTCTCTGAATACATACACGTTGATATCGATAGTTACATGTAATTTAAATTTTAAAACATAAAGAAGGATCTATTTATTTATTATGCCTACAGTTGATTGTCAATCAGCTTACTATTGATAGCCTTAATTGAGATGTAAATTACCATATCAACTAATCTATTAGTTAATAGATTTCAGTTTGTATGGATTATGTCATTGTAAAATTTATTACAATAATCAGCTTGATTAGTGCTAGATATTAATATAGTTTCTCATTTGATGGATTGTAGAGTTGTAATACTTTTTGCATCTGTACTCCCTAATCAAAGTTATCATAAATGAGTTATCCAACTAAAAGTTAATATTCGTTACACATTTGAAAGCTCCATAATTTAAATCTAAATTACTTCAATATGATTATAAATATTCAACCGCTTATTTAATGAAAACAAATATTCAACTCAATATTCTATCAATCTATACAAATTGTCAAGTTATTTATTAAGAAATAATCTTATTTTATTTATAAATAAATACTGATCAATAAAAATAATAATAACTTAGGAATAAATATAAAATATAATGAATTATTTATAAATTATCATGTTGATTTATTAATTTAAACAGTAAAACCATTACAATTATTTTTAGTGTGTTTTTTTAAATATAATAATTTTAGGTAATTATAAAAAATAAATTGTGCGAATATTGATAATAAATAAATATAGAATATCTGTAATATAATATATGTAAATTATCATATTTATTAGATTTTGTTAATAAAATATTTATTAATATATATAGATTATTATGTAAAAAATAGGGAGTTATTATAAGTTTTGATGAGATAGTTTTATTTTAAATTTAGTTAATTTAGGATTATTTATATTTTGATTTTGCACAAAACGGTTTAGGATTAGTTAAGCATAATTTATCGTATAGTTCGCTATAATCGAGGCAATCGGAATTATCACTATTGCAACTCATTTTAAATAATTGCAATGCTTTTTCGTAATCAATATCTACAGCTTCGTTGTTAAGATATATGCGTCCAAGTTCGATACAGCCATAAGTTCCAATACTTGTTTCACAGGCGTCAGAATAAATTCTAATAGCTTTTTTATAGTTCTGTTTAACGCCTTCTCCTTCGGCATACATTCCTGCAAGATTAACGCAACCTGTAAAACTGTTTCTGTCACAAGTAAAAGAGTAGAGTTCAAAAGCTTTGGTGTAGTCGATATCAACATCTAATAATCCAGTAGAGTAGAGATTGCCAAGATTGTTACAACTGTCAAGATTTCCATTGTCACAGGCTTTTGTATAGTTGTTGGTCAGATCTGTTTGATCGGCAAATAGTAGTGATGTTGTGATAAAGATGAAAGTAATTAAGAACGTCGCAAATATTTTCATGGGGAGTTCCTTTATAGTAATATTTAGTGTTAAAATATTATAACAGAGTTAGAACTCGTGACAATAAATTTATTGTGGTGATTGGTATGTTTAGATACGCCATATTATTGAAATCTCCTTTAACCTGAATATAATGATTAAAGGAGGGTAGAGGCGTTATAATTATTCTTACGGTAGTTCTTTTAATCACTACACAGAACGATAATGACTAGAGCAGGGTAGAGGCGTTATCAGTGTAAATTCCTTTAATCACTACACAGCAATTATAATAATTAAAGGAGTAGTTATAATTATTCTTACGGTAGCTCTTTTAATCCGAGTTCTTTTAAGAATTTATTATGTATTGATTTTGCTTTGCTGATATCATTTTCAATGTTATCTAAATTCTTTTTAACTTCTGCTATGTCGATTATCTCTTCATCTATTGCCGTGCTTACATATCTTGATATGTTTAGATTGTAATCGTTCTTCTCTATCTCTTCCATAGTTACACGACGAGAATATTTTTTATCATCTTCTTTGCGATATTGATAAGTGTCGACAATTTTATCGATGTTTTCTTCTGTTAATACATTTTGACGTTTACCACGCTCAAAATATTCACTAGCGTTAATGAATAATACGTCGTCAGATTTTTTACATTTTTTAAGCACAAGAATACACACAGGAATACCAGTTGAGAAAAACAAGTTAGCAGGTAAACCTATAACGGTGTCGATGTTTCCGTCTTTGAGCAGTTTAGTTCTAATTTTATCTTCAGCCCCACCACGAAACAAAACTCCGTGCGGTAGAATAATCGCCATCGTTCCCTCTCCACTTAAAAAGTGAAACCCATGAAGTAGGAACGCAAAATCGGCAGCAGATTTTGGAGCAAGTCCATAACTTTTAAATCTGAAATCTTCAGCAAGCGTATCGTTTGGTTCCCACCTGTAACTAAAAGGAGGATTAGCCACAACGGCGTCGAACTCAAGTTTTTTCGCAGGGTTCATTTCGTTTAAAATATCCCAGTCGTTGATGAGTGAATCGCCGTGAAAGATTTTAAAATCAGAATCTTTAAGTCCGTGCAACAGCATATTCATTCGTGCAAGGTTGTAAGTTGTGATATTTTTTTCTTGTCCGTATATATGTCCGATACTGTTATCGGTTAGTTGATTTTTAACGTTGATAAGAAGTGAACCTGAGCCACAGGCAAAATCGAGTACGTTTTTAAGTTTTTTCTTTGTTCCTTTGCTAGGGTCTTGACTATCAAGGGTTACAATGCGAGATAGTATAGTAGACATCTGTTGAGGAGTATAAAACTCACCTGCTTTTTTTCCAGAACCTGCGGCGAATTGTCCTATAAGATATTCGTAAGCATCACCAAGCACATCGCTGTTGTTTGCAAATTTATCTAAACCTTCAGCGATTTCAGCGATGATAGAGCAGAGCATCTTATTGCGAAGTTGATAAGTTTTACCGAGTTTATCCGAATCAAGATTAACTTCCGAGAATAGCCCGTGAAAAGTGCTTTCAAACGATTCATTTTCGATATATTTAACGCCAGATTGTAGTGTTTTTAAAAGCTCATTATTATGGGTTCTAGCGAGTTCATAAATATTGCTCCATAGGTAGTTAGGTTGAATAACATAATGAGTTTTGCGACGCATCTGTTTTTCAAATGACGCAACGTCGTCTAAATTTCTTATATACCATAGAGCGAGCGGAGTTAATTTATTGCTGTCAAGTAAGGCTTCATATTTAGCGATAAGATTTTTAGTATCATCGTTTTTCGGTTGTTTTTTAAAATAATCTTTAATATGTTTTTTTAAAGATGTAATGGTTTTATCTTGTTCAACAATATTATTTATTTCGTTTTGATAATCGGTATAATCTTTTCCGAGTTCTTTTTTCACAGCCTCTTCATAATTATCAGATAGATATTTTAAGAAGAGGAACGAGAGCATATAATCCCTAAAATCATCAGCATTCATAGCTCCACGTAATTTATCAGCAATTCCCCATAGAGTTGCACCTAATTGTTTTTGTTGTGTATCGTTCATGTTTGTTTTTCCTGCATTTTTTTAATTTGTTCACTCAAGTAAGATTGTTTTTCGTTAAATTCTTTTATGGCACAGTTGACAACATATCTCTCTTCCTCTGAACTAGTAACTGTAAGGGTATTAATGAAATATTGTTTCATTCTTTCAAATTGTTCTTTTTCCATAAGTACAATAGATACCAATAGAGGCATTGTTTCTAAAGTTTTGCCATAGAATGAAACAAAGCTATTCCAGTTCTTCCATTTGTAATCTAAAGATTGAGAAACAATATGAGTAAATAAATTGAAATATTCATACAAATAATTATATGAGAAGTTTTCTATTATAAGACTTATTGTTGTTAGTTTTTTAAATTTAGTTTCTAAAATACATTTTAAGTTTTGCACATGATTTTCTAATCCCTTTAATCTTTCTTCATAACTTAATTTATCTAAATTATCTGGTTTATCAATATTGTAATAGTCATCATGGGTGCTGAATAGGTATTTTTCGATATAGCTGATTAAATAGTTTTGTTCTTCTTTTCTAGTTTGCTCTTGCTTATCTCTTTCAATTCTCGCTTCTTCTCTAGATTCTTTTTTCTTCTCACTCTTTTTTGACCATTTGTATAAAATAATAGGTATAGCAATTGTAAACATTGTGGCAAGAATACTTGTATAAATAGAAATGAGTTCTTTATTTTCTAATAACCAACTATGCATCAATTAACCTCACTCATCGCAGGGAATAAGTTTTGCATTAAATATTTTTTATGTATTTTTAAAGTTATAATTTTTTCTGCTTGTGTTTTTATAAGGTTATCTAAACTAGTTAGACACTCTGCTATTTTTTCTTGTTCATTTATTTCTGGAAACTGAACAATTATCTTTGAAAAATTTTCATAAAATAGATAGCTTCTAATCCCACCTTCACTATTTTCACATACTTGATTATTAAAAGTTGAAGTTGCTAAAAAACATTGAAAGAAATTGTCATTTACTTCTTCATTCATTTTTAAACAGACATATAATGAGCTAATTATAATATCAAATAGTTCTCCACTATAACCAATTGAACCAACATTAATTCTAGCTGGATTATATGCAAAAGTGTTTTTACCTACTATTTTATATAATGAAATATCATAACCTCTTGAATTGCTATCTAATCCATCAAATTGATCAGATTGAGGTAAAAATCCTTCTTTATTATTTATTGAATATATAGGGTATTTTCTACCTTCAGAATTTTTTTGAGAAACGCTGTAGGTTACCTCTCCAAGTTTTTTTGTTTCCCAGTTGGGAGAGTTTTGAAACTCTTTGAAACGCAATTCAGGAACAGTTTTTCCCTCGGCAGGGAATAACTTTTGCATTAAACCTTTTTTGTGCTCTTTAAGAGATGTATGCTTTTTATCTTCTAAGCTGATAATATCATCTAGTGATGATAGACAATCTGATATCTTTTCTTGTTCTTTATCTGTGAGGCAAGGTAATGGCATATTCATAAAAGTATCATTGGAAATGCTTATACGGTCGTGCCTTGCACCAGTGTTTGAAACACTTTTTAAATAATCATGCCAATGTGATGTTTTAAAATATTGTTCATAAAAATTACTGTTAGTATTTTTAAATCTAAACACTGTATATAATGGGGACATAACTCCTGTACCAATTTTGTTTTTAGATATTGGTCCAACTGGAGCAGTTACAGAAATTCGAGGATTATAAACATAATCATTTTTATTTATGATAAAGTAGTTATCTAGATTGTTTTTATTTGCAATTTCTCTGTCGAAGTAATCGCTTTGATCGACAACGCCATCAACAGCAGAATTTGTAAGCACACGATTTATAGAACTATTATTGTTTCTAATTGTTACTCTATCAGCTAAAATATTAAGAGTTGTTACTTCCCACTCTCCACTTTTCGCAAACTCTGGAAATCTCAACTTAGGCACTAAACCTAAATTCATTTTATCACTTTTACTCATCTTACTCATACGCACTTAATCCGCTGATATCTTTGCCTCGTGCAAGCTGTTTTAGAAATGGGTGTAAATCTTCCATAAGTTCATTCTCTTTCTGCACTCTATCTTTCCAACCTAAATCTAACGGGGATAATATATCACTTAGATGATCGCCGTCAAATATCATTCTGTCCATAACTTGTTCTACAAATCCTTTCAACAGCTTTAAATCTACACCGTGTTTTTTGCCTATCTTATCCAGCTCTTTCGCTGATTTTATTGATCTAAATATTTGATATCCCTGCTTTATCGCTTCCTTATCTAACCACTTACCTTTTTTAAGTGTATTGATATAGGCTATTATATCGTCTTGCTCTTCCATCATATTGGAGGTGGAACATAAATAATCTTTTAGTTCTTCACTTGTCATACGCTCTTTCTCTGATGTTTCGGTTTGAGTGCTTTTTGAGATCAACTCCATTATATAATCATAATCTATAAGAGCTGATGAAAATAACACAAACTCAAAATCTAACTGTTCTAACTCGCCTCTATGATCTCCTTCAAAATCTCTACCTTGCTCCGATCGTAACTTTTGTGCAAGCTCTATATACACTCCTTGGAACGCTCGTAATTTATCGGTTGAAATTATATCCTCTATCTCTGCACTTTGATCTTCATCTATATCTGTATATTGGTTCAGCTGAGTCTTTAGACGTTGAACTTCTTTAAACATTTTTATAAATTCTATCTTTGATTTATCGCCATCTAAGTTGCTGACTTCTTCTGGTTTATACTCTACGCCGTGAGATGTCATGAACTCTTCTAGTTCCTTTATCGCTTGATCTAATTTATCTATCACTACTGGCGCTGAATCCACTAACCATATCTGTTTAGCCTCCAGACTGCCTTCTTTACCTGAAAATAACTCTATCGCTTTATTAACCTCGTCCTCTTGTCCCTTAAAGTCAAGAATATTGCCATATGGTTTTGTTTCATTCAAAATTCTGTTCGTACGTGAAAATGCTTGAATTAATCCATGTTGTTTTAAATTCTTATCCACATACAACGTGTTTAAATATTTTGAATCAAATCCCGTTAATAGCATATCAACAACTATAGTAATATCTATCTTATCTTTATGCGCAAAATCACTGTTTTGATACTGCTGATCTTTTATACGTTTTTGTATATCTTGATAATATAAATCAAACTCATTTAAATTGTGATTTGTACCATACTGAGTATTATAATCTGCGATAATCTCTTTTAACGCTTTCTTCTTCAACTCTGGATCTTTCTTATTATCTGTTTTTTCTTGTGGAAGGTCTTCTTGAAGTTGTTTCACATCATTATTTCCCTCTGCTGGGGGAGAGAACACACACGCTATATTTAACGGTTTATAATCCTCATCTTTATTCATACACTCTTGTTGTGATATCTTAAATTGGTCAAAATATTGTATCGCATCATTAATTGATGATGTCGCAAAAAGTGCATTAAAGCGTCGATCATTTGTTGCTGAATTATGTTTAGATAATATTGCTTCAACTACTGCTTTCTTATTGATAGATTTTGTTGTTGAAACATTCTTCGTTTCATCTGGTTTAAAATAATCAACATGGAAACGTAGTACATTGCGATCATCTATCGCATTTGTTATCGTATATGCGTGTAACTCTTTTTCAAAAACATATTCGGTCGTAACATTAAAAGCCTCTACACCATCAATCTTTGTATACGATGAATTCGCTTCAAAAATCGGTGTGCCTGTAAATCCAAATAACTGCGCTTTTGGAAAAAAGTTCTTAATCGCTTTATGGCTCTCACCAAACTGCGAACGGTGGCACTCATCAAAAATAATCGCCATACGTTTATCACTCAACTTGCCTAATCGCTCCTTGAATGTTGCCTCGCCTTTACTTATCTTCTCTTGATTGCGTTTGCTATTTTCATCTAATGCGATACCTAATTTTTGAATTGTTGTAACGATTACTTTATCTCTATAATCATCTGAGGTGAGGCGTCTTACTAAACTCTCGGTGTTAGTATTCTCCTCTACACAATTTTCTTGAAATTTGTTGAACTCCAATCTAGTTTGTCGATCAAGGTCTTTTCTATCTACTACAAATAAACACTTTTCAATGTTAGCATTATCTTTCAACAACGTTGACGCCTTGAACGATGTTAACGTCTTGCCACTTCCTGTTGTGTGCCAAATATATCCGTTGCCTCGATTTTGCTCAATACAATCCATGATCGCCTTAACTGCATAAATCTGATAAGGACGCATGATCATTAATTTTTGCTCGATCGCTACCAGTACCATATATCTATTTATCAACTGCGCAAGTGTACATTTTGGTAGAAAACTATCAGAAAAATCATAAAGGTTAGAGATCTTTTTGTTCTTATCATCTGCGTATTCATAGATAGGTAAAAATCGTTCGTCTGCATCAAAACTAAAATGTGATTTGTTATTATTCGCAAAATAATACGTTTTAGATTCATTACTCACAATAAATAACTGCATAAAACATAGTAAGGAATTTGTATAGCCGTTGCCTGGATCGTGCTTATATGCAACAATCTGCTCCATAGCTTTTTTAGGTGTGATTTGAAGGGATTTAAGCTCTATCTGAACTACTGGAACACCGTTGATAAGAATAATTACATCGTATCTATGGTTACTGTTTTCGGTGTTGATGCGTAACTGACTTACGACTTCAAACTCATTTTTACACCAGTCTTTAATATTCACAAGGGTGAACTGTAACGGCGTGTCGTCATCTCGCTTAAAAGTATTAACCTCTCTAAGTGTCTTGGCTGACGTAAAAACATCGGCACTTATAATACTCTCCTTAAGACGGGTGAACTCCGAGTCGCTTAATTTGACACTGTTTAACTGCTCAAAATGATATTTGAAATTCGCATCAAGCGACGCTTTATCTTTTATGTCATCTCTATAGGTGTATTTTAGATCTTCAAGTTTTGTGATAAATGAGCTTTCTATCTGTGCTTCAGATTTCATCGATATAATCCTTCCAATTTGTGAGTATTGATTTGTAAAACGATCAGTATTTATACCATTCTATAATACTGAACAATATTTAACTGTAACATATATATAGTTAAGTTTCAACGACTTAAAAATGAAGAGATGAATATATGAAAAAACGTATATTTAACGCATACTTAATGGATGCAAACTTATAAATTGTGAAACTGAGGGAAGGGATAATTGATGCGTAAGGATAGGGGATAAATATAATAAAAAAATATATAAATACTATATTTAAATATTGCTTAGATTATCAATTTCTTGTTATCCCAAATATCAACTTTTATAAATAATATTATTTACATACTTATCAAAAAATAAGATACTATTAAGAGATTTAAAAATAGCCACTAAATACACAGCAAATCAAATAAATGATATATTAACATATATCCAAAAGATTATAGTTTGCACAAGATGGAGAACCAATTGGACAGAGAGTTATTTACGAAACTATACCTATTTAGAGAGACTCAAAAAAAGTTAGAACGTGAAAGTCAAGGCAGAGCACCTATAATATGTAGCGATTCTGCATTGGTAAGTATCGTAAAACTGAAGCTAAAAAAAATAGATGATTTACGTAGTATTCCAGAAATAGGAACGCAATTTATTGAAAAATATGGCGAAATGTTTTTACAACTAATAATAGAGCATGAAAACAAAGATGCTCCTAGTGCGTTAGAAATAAGTCCTGATATACATCATTCATTAACAGAATTTGAAAAAAAATTGGTTAATATTAATAAACGTAATAAACTCCTTTATGTTGCAAAATTAAACCAATTTATGTACGACCTATCGTTGCAATTTACAGAAAAGGATATTATTGATTTGCTGTTCCCTACATCAACTAATTCGAAAAAGATGATATGTGATGGATCTGTTGTAGGTTCTGATAAAGAGTATAACAAGTTTGTGAAAATTATTAGAGAAGTTGATAGCGAGTTGCGTGATAGTGGTGAAAAAAATTGTTATATAGGCTATCCATTTGTAATAGGAAAATTAATGGGTGAAGACTTTAATGTAAGAGCTCCTCTAACACTTTTCCCAATTAACATTAAACGTGAAATGCAAAAAATATATATATCGTTAGATACAACATCGACTGTTCTGTTCAACAACACATTGATTTTAGCTCATTACAAGTTCAATAATATTAATGATGTTTTACCTGAAAACAGTCTTGAACTTCCACTTTCTTCTTTCTCATCATTCATTGAAACAACAATTGAATTTTATAAAAAACAAGGGATAAATATTCAATATAATAATACGATAACGCAAGATCCTGTTCTCTCAACTTTTAATAATTATAAAGGAGAAGATTTTCCTCAATATGAAAGTGGAGATCTACAGTTAGAACCTGTGATGGTTTTAGGTAAATTCCCGATTTATTCAAATGCTATTCAACAGGATCTAAGAAAAATATTAAAAGATAATATCATTAACCCGATATTAAATAAATTGTTGGAAAATTTAGATAACAATGAGTTATCAGCATCTGTTTATAGTGGAAGTGATTATGAAGAGGAAGACTCTCCGTTATTACTTTCAGAACAATCCTTAACTTATATTAACAGTTTAAATAGTTCTCAAGAAAATGTTTTATCAGAAATTCAAAAAAGTGATGCATTAGTTATACAAGGACCTCCAGGGACAGGCAAGTCACAGACCATCGTAAGCTTAATTGCACAGGCTATTGGAAATAATCAAAATGTTTTAATGGTATCTGAGAAAAAAACAGCCTTAGATGTTATCCACTCTAAACTAGGATCATTATCTAAATATGCATTATTGATTGATGAAACTGGAAACAAAGAATTGTTCTATAGTCAGCTTAAAAATATAATAGCCAATACAGGGGAAGAACGGTATGATGGCGAATTATTAGAATCATTATCTCATGAAATAGATGGAAACCTAGAAAGACTTGAGAGTATTGCTGAAAAGCTTTACAAAATAAATGGATTTGGTATTGCAGCGTACAAACTATATAATATACAGGAAACCGCCTCTCACACCGAACTAATCCCATCAATTATAAATAATAGAAACTATAATTTATTGCAACTTAATTACAATGAATTGGTAGAGTTGTACAATAGATTTAATAATAAAACTTTATTGAGCAATGCTCTTAAATATACCAATATAAATTCTAAATTTTATTGGCTCAAAAAACTATCATCAACTTTAACTGATTATGAAATTGTAGTAATAAAAGATATATTTTTATCTTTGGCAGATAAAATTTTAGATTGGAAAAGTAAAAATATTATTAAGAAACTATTTAGCAAACATAAAATATCAAAAGAAATTAATATAATTTTAAATGAATATTTTAATAACGATTATAATGATATTTATAATATGCTTTTTGAATCACCTAAATCTATTTATGAAAGTTTAGAATATTATAGTGAGCATGCAGAACTAAGTCCGATGTATGCTAGATTGTCTGAAACTGAAAAAAGTTATTTTGCTTTCTTAAAAGATATTCACTACTTATATGATGAAGAACCAACTCTAATAAGAATTAACCAACTTACGTTTGAGTCATTACAAATAATTCATAGACAGAAGTTTGAAGCAGAGAATAGAGATGTTTTTCAAGAAATCAATTCTTTCGATTCTATTATAGAAGATATTGATAAGGCTATTCAAGAGAAAAGAAACATCTCATACAACTTAGTTTATAATGGGTTGGTTCACAATATTAGAAAGTATGTCGTCAATTCTAAGCGTTACAGCGATATGATACGATTGATAGAGAGCAAAAGAAAACCTAGTGTAAATAGATTTATTGAAAAGTTTAATTTTGAAATTATGAATGGAGTTAGAATATGGCTACTAACACCAGAGGTTGTTTCGGAAATTATGCAATTAGCTACAGAGAGCTTTGATCTAGTTATTTTTGATGAAGCTTCGCAACTATATATAGAAAGAACATTGCCAACTATTTATAGGGCTAAAAAATTAGTTGTTTCAGGAGATCATAAACAGTTGCGTCCATCAAATCTTGGAGCAGGGCGTATAGATGAGAGTGACTTAGATGATGAAGAGAGTATTTCTGATGTCGAGAGCTTACTTGATCTGGCGAGATATAGATATACATCGATACCATTAGAGTATCACTACCGATCTAAATATGAGGAGCTTATTGCGTTTTCTAACTATGCTTTTTACAATGGGAAACTATATGTTTCTCCAAATGTTGATAGTAATGAGATTCAACCGATAACCGTTCATAAAATTGAAAATGCAAATTGGATAAATAGGACTAATAGAAAAGAGGCTGAATACGTTATTCAACTATTGAAAAAAACTCTCAAGGAAAGGGAAAATGAAGAAACTATTGGCATTATTACTTTCAATAGTAGTCAACGAGATTTAATAAATGATTTAATTGATGAAGAGTGCTCAAAAGATCAAGAGTTTGCTATCAATGTGAGAATGGAGATAGAGCGTCGTGATGATGGTCAAGATATCGGTTTATTTATAAAAAATATTGAACGAGTACAGGGTGACGAAAGAGATATTATAATTTTTTCAATTGGCTATGGCAAAGATGAAAGAGGACGATTAATACGTCAATTTGGTTGGTTAAGTCAGAGTGGCGGTGAAAATCGTTTAAATGTTGCTATTAGTCGTGCAAAAAAGAAAGTGGAACTTGTGATATCTTTTATGCCATCAGAGTTGCAGGTAGAGGATAGCAAAAATGATGGACCTCGTTATTTGAAAAAATATCTTGAATATTGTTTTGCAATACATAATAAAGATACAACGTTAGCAAAGCAGATACTACATTCGTTCGGTGACACTATATCAACACAAAAAGAAATCAGTTTTGATAGTGATTTTGAAAATCAAGTATATGATGCATTAACAAGCGAAGGGTATGATATTGAAACTCAAGTAGGGATCGGAGGATATCGTATCGATTTAGCTGTTCGCTACCAGAATACATATCTGCTAGGGATTGAGTGTGATGGGAAATTATATCATAGTTCTAAATCGGCAAGAGAAAGAGATTACCACCGCCAAAAATATCTAGAAGAAAGAGGATGGAAAATACATAGAGTATGGAGCACTAACTGGTGGAAAAATTCTAAAAGAGAAGTGAAGAAAATAGTGGCTATAGTTGAAGCACTTAAAATCTAAATGTATTTTTTACGATTGTGAGGGAGATTTTGTGATTTGTATTTTTTGCAAGTACTAGGGATATTTTTTGACTTAATAAATTTGCGTGTGTGAGGTATGTTTTATGATTTAATAAATTTACATTTTTTATGTAACGTAGAAAAAAAAGAGGGGGAGGTGCATCTTTTGCGTAGGGGAGGAGGGGGAGAAAAGATGCCCAAGGGCGGAATCGAACCACCGACACGTGGATTTTCAGTCCACTGCTCTGCCGACTGAGCTACTTGGGCAATCAAACAAGTTTCGACATATGAAATCTAAAGGCGACGTCCGGATTTGAACCGGAGTACAAGGCTTTGCAGGCCTCTGCCTAACCACTCGGCCACGTCGCCATACTAATCTTTTACTCTAAGTTCAAACGAACTATAAATATCTTATAAGCGGGTGACGGGAGTCGAACCCGCTACCTCAACCTTGGCAAGGTCACGCTCTACCAAATGAGCTACACCCGCGATATCAATCGCTTTAAAATATCAAGAGTAATGATAGTATAGTGTATTATCTCTTTTGTCAATAAGAAAATAATAAGCTGTAAATACCATTTAGTTATTATTTAATATATTCAATAATAATGGTAAATTATTGTGATAATTTAAATATCTTTCATCACAAAAATCACTAACATCTATATACATAAGTTCATCAAAATAGAAATTATAGGCTGCTTTTTAGAGCTTATCTTCTTGAATGAAAATTATATTAATATAATATCAATATTAAATAAAAATTATATTAGATTAAAACTTTATTAGATTGAAAATTAGATTAAATTAAAATAGTGTTAGACTAAAATCTTATTGCCACTCACCAAGATTAGTATTATCGTTGAATAGTTTGTACTCAGCTTCTGTAATTAATTGTTTTGTCATCAGTTTCTCTAAGAACTCATCTGAAATAACTAGATCATCTGCACAGTTTGTATTTTGTCCTAAAAGAATAATTGCTGCATGCAATACAGTTTCATTTTTTTCGGTTGCAGCCGTTTGAATTAACCCTCTTAATTGTTCAAGGATAGTATCATATCTTACAATGAACTTATCATGTTCTTCTGCTGATGCCGAATTTTCTTCTGTCATTTTTAACAATCTTTCTTTAATTTTCTCTAAGTCTTGATTTAACATTTTGCCACCTTTTTATATTAAACATAAAACTTCATCACATGATTTTATTTTGAAAAAATCTATAGATAAGTTTGATATTTATTTATAATTTTAATTTATGTTTAAGTTTAAATGAATAAATTTAGTAAAACAACTTATTTTTTATAAATAGCTTTTTAGTTTGCTTATATTCTTCCTATAATTTGAATAACTAGAAAATTATTGATAAAAAATCACTAAAACTATTTGATCAAATTCAAAGATTATATGTGACGTTAATGATGCATAATGAATGGTTGTTTGAAAGTTTTATCATTAAGAGAACTGTATTCTGATATGTATTAAGCTCTATGTAATTGTCTGGTAGATTGAGCGAGTGCAAGTAGATTGAACAAGGGAAGTCGAAGTGAGTGTAAATAGAGTGATTATATTAAAGATAGTTGACTATACGTGTAAGGATAGTTGATTGTATGAAAGCGTGGTTGATTATATTAAAGATAGTTAGTTATACGTGTAAAGTATAGTTGATTGTATGAATGCTAGTTAGTTCTACGTGTAAGGATAGTTGATTGTATGAAAGCATGGTTGATTATATGAATGATAGTTAGTTATACGTATAAAGCATAGTTGATTGTATGAAAGCATGGTTATTATATGAAAGGTAGTTAGCGATACGTGTAAAGCATAGTTGATTGTATGAAAGCATGGTTGATTATATTAAAGATAGTTAGTTATACGTGTAAAGTATAGTTGATTATATGAAAGCGTGGTTGATTATATGAATGATAGTTAGTTATACGTGTAAAGCATAGTTGATTATATTAAAGACAGTTGACTATACGTGTAAAGCTAGTTGATTGTATGAAAGCATGGTTGATTGTATGAAAGACAGTTAGTTATACGTGTAAAGCATAGTTGATTGTATGAATGATAGTTAGTTCTACATGTAAAGTATAGTTAATGATATTCACGACAATTAAGTCTATTAAATTAATTTGTTTTATTAAAGATAAATGGTTAGATTGAACAGTTTATTTGGTATAAACTTATTTTTGGATACAGTAAATAGTGCGAAAAATAGGGTGGTACTATCGCACTACTCACTAAACTCTCAACGAATATAATCCGTAAGAGAAACTAAATTAAACGAATATAAAAAAAACAAAACTAGGAATAGTAACAAAACTACTCCCAATTATTAATTGTCAGTAAATGTCAATTTAGTAAGTATTTAAAACTGAAATATAAACTATAAAAGTAAATATCAAAATCTTAATAACTTAGATTAAGAATCACCGAATGATTTTCTGTCACGTTCGTGTGCTTCGTTAACTCTGATACTTCTACCACCAAACATGCTTTCATTAAGGTTTTCAATTGCTTCCTCAATACGATCGCCGTTCATTTCTACGAATCCAAACCCTCTGAACTTTCCTGTCTCACGGTCGTGAATAAATTTAACAGAACTAACTTCACCAAATTGTGAAAATAGATCAGCAACTTCATTCTCTCTTGTGTTATAACTCAGGTTACCAATAAATATTCTTTTCATTACCTCAAACACCTCAAAAAATTAAATAAATATACAGACGTTATCCGACTATATTTTACTAGATGACAATAACACATATATAATAAAATGCAAGAGAAATTAGTATGTGTCTTAATAAATAACTATAATAATTTCACTTTATTATAAATATTTATATTTTGATGTGTTGTAAGTTGTTGATAAATAAGAATTATTTATTTCAAAGTGTGTCCAGTTACTTTTTTACATTTTTTTTACATTTTTAAAGAAATTTTAGTGTTTATAAATAAATAATTAGTTAATTACTGGTAACTATTGTATTTTTTATAAAAAACAGATACAATTCACCATATACTTTTTAGGAGATATTAAGATGGAGCAACATAGACTAGATAAATTGTCTAAGATTCGAGAAATGGGGATATCTCCATATGTTAATACCTATATCGCTGGCGATAAAATAGGTGTTATAGTAGAGCAGTTTAGCTCGATAGAGACGCCGTTAACAGAGACGGTTTACAAGATAGCTGGAAGGGTTATATCGAAAAGAGAGTTTGGTAAATCATCATTTCTTACGGTTCGTGACATGTCTGGTGAGATACAAGTGTATCTAAAAAAGGATCAACTTTCTGAAACTGATTTCGAAATTTCTGGATTAACAGATGTGGGTGATTTTATATCTGTTGAGGGTGCGTTATTTAGAACGCAGAAAGATGAGTTAACTTTAAGGGTGTCATCATATACGTTACTTACAAAATCGCTGAATGATCTGCCTGAGAAGTGGCATGGATTGAAGGATATCGAGCAGAGATATCGAAAAAGGTATTTAGATTTAATTGTTAATCAAGAGTCTAAAGATATATTTGTTAAAAGAAGTAAGATTGTTAAGTCGATCCGAGATTTTTTTACTGATAGAGATTTCTTAGAGGTTGAAACTCCGATGATGCATCCGATCGTTGGTGGTGCATCGGCTAAACCGTTTGAAACTTTTCACAATGCATTAGATATGCCTTTATTTTTACGTATTGCACCTGAATTATATCTTAAAAGGTTAGTTGTTGGTGGAATGGAGAGGGTATTTGAGCTTAATAGAAATTTTAGAAACGAGGGTGTATCTACTAAACATAACCCCGAGTTTACTATGATAGAGTGGTATATGGCGTACGCTGATTATAATGTGCTTATGGATATGATTGAAGAGTTGGTTGTGACGATCGCTCAAAAGTTCAACAATTCTAAGAGTTTAGAGTTTAATGAAATGACGGTAGATTTATCTGCTCCATGGAAGAGAATATCTATGGAAGAGTCGTTATATGAGATTGGGGGAGTTCCAAGAGGTTCGATTGATGGATATGATAATGCGAAAAAATATGCAGAGTCGTTGAAATTTGAGATTTCAAAAGATGCAGGTTGGGGCAAGATTATCGAGCTACTTTTTGAGGAGCTTGTTGAAGAGAAATTAATTAATCCTACATTTATTATAGATTATCCGAAAGAGATTTCACCACTTGCAAAATCTAAAGAAAGTAATCCAGAGTTAACTGATAGATTTGAATTGTTCATCGCTAAGATGGAGATTGCTAACGGATTTAATGAGTTAAACGATCCGATAGATCAGAGTGAGCGTTTCTTAAAACAGATAGATATGGCAAACTCTGGTGATGAAGAAGCGATGAAGAGTATGGACACAGATTTTGTCACAGCTTTAGAGTATGGCTTGCCACCAACAGCTGGTGCTGGTTTAGGAATAGATCGCCTTGTTATGTTGATTACAGGACAGAGTTCGATAAGAGATGTGTTGTTATTTCCTCACATGCGTCCGATCGCTTAGTTGATTGATAGATTTTTGCACTTTAAAAAGTATGTTTATTACGCTTGATTAAGTTTCAAATATCGTATAGATGATCTTGAAGTAAATAAATTAAATATGATTTAATGTAAAATAAAATAATAGAAAACCCTCTACGTAATGTAAGAGGGTTTTTTATGTTTATATAAATTTAAATTTATATTTTATATTTGTTACTTGTAAACTTGTCGTGGATTGTAAACCTATATTTAACACTTAGATTAACAACTAACCATGTTGGCAGTTTATAAACCTATATGTATGCACAGCTTGCAATCTACTTCTTTAATTACTTACAGTTTACCAACAAGATCGATACCTGGTTTTAATGTTTTAGATCCTGGTTTCCATCTGGCAGGACAAACTTCATTACCGTGTTGAGCAACGAACTGAGATGCTTGAAGAAGTCTTAATAACTCTTCAGAGTTACGTCCGATATTACCAGCAACGATTTCATATACAACAACTTTTCCTTCAGGATTGATAATGAATGTTGCTCTTTCAGATAGTCCAACTTCATCGATCATAACTTCAAATCCACGAGCTAACACGCCAGTTGGATCAGCTAACATTGGGAACTGAATTTTTTTAATTGTTTCAGATGCATCATGCCAAGCTTTGTGTACAAAATGAGTATCGCAAGATACAGAGTAAACTTCACAGTTAGCCTCTTTAAATTTTGGATATAGATCAGCTAGATCCTCTAACTCAGTAGGACAAACAAATGTGAAATCTGCTGGGTAGAAAAAGAATACAGACCATTTGCCTAGTAAATCTTTCTTAGATACCTCTTTAAAACTATCCTTAGCGTACGCTTGAACCGTAAAATCAATTATTTCTTTATTTATCATTGACATAAAAATCTCCTTTTTATAAATACTATTTATTATTAAATCATCATCTTTTAATTTAATATCATTTTACTCTTCTATTAAATTTTGAGCGATTTGTCAAGATATATAATACAGCTTATAAATATTTATTACAACACACATATCTATAACGTTAAAATATACTTAACAATATAATGACCTATATGTAACATAAAAGTTCTCTAAATGATTTAAAACTTTTCAATTTTTTTGATGTAACCACTTCAACATGCTTGACAAAAAGTTGCAAAATTTTATCTTCTTGAGTTTTCTCAATAACTGTATCTTTATATACGCTATTACATTTTAATGATTTAAGAATATTATTTATCTCATCAGATATCGGCACTGGTGAGTTATTTTTATCAACACATTTATCGCAAACAATATCACCTTCAAGATAGAACGATAATGAACTAATATCATTATTGCAAACTTTACATGTATAGAAAGATGGTAGAGTTCCTGAAACTTTAAACACGATATAGATGATATATACTAATGCTTTGTGAGCATTTTCTTTATTTATATTTAATATAAGTTTGTAAAGATATTCATAACTTTCATCAAGTGGCAGGAGCGAATCAATAATATCAAAAATAAGATTTAACCTAATGCTAATATCAGGCACTTCAAGAAATGATATATATTTTGCAATAGGTGAGTATGAATATAATTTGAATAGATCGCTATTTTCTTTTCGTAAAATATCTAAGGTTGATGGAACAAATTTAACTACGCCACTACGTTTTGTGAACGCTTTAGGCATAAACAATTTTAACTTACCGAACTCTTCTGTAAACACAGATGCTATGCATGATGAGTCGGAGTAGACTGTATATTTATAAATTATTCCATTACTAGATATTCTTTTCATTTGTATATTTGTCTATCGTATCTATAGTATTGACAGAAGAAGTAGTGATACAGAAAAATATATAGTAAGTCCCGTAATATCGTTAAGTGTAGATATAAACGGAGTTGATGCTACTGCTGGATCAAACTTTAGTTTAGTTAAAATTATAGGCACTGTTGCACCTGTGAAAGATGCGAATAGGATCGCTGAGAAGAGCGCTATACCGACTATCAATCCGATCTCTCTTGTACTTTGCATTAGAGGAGCAACTAGGGCTAATAAAACACCTATAACTACACCCATTATAAGTCCGATTTTAAGCTCGTTGAATATTACTTTTCTCGTATGTGTCATATCTACTTTACCTAAGGCAATCCCACGAATGATAACCGTTGCAGATTGGCTACCAACATTTCCACCCATCGCCATGATGATAGGCATGAAGGTTGCAAGGATTAAAAAATCTGTAACTCTGCCTTGAAAGAATGTTATGATAAGTCCTGAAAACATCTCTCCAACAAATGTAACGATGAGCCACGGTAGTCGTGTCTTTGCAGCCTTGATCGGTTTATTGGTGAACTGTAACTCTTCTTGATTTATCCCTGCCATGTTGTATATATCTTCATGTGCTTTATCACGGATAAAATCTATAATATCATCGACTGTAATTATACCACATAATCTATGATGTTCATCAACTACAGGGATCGCTAGTAGATCATATTTATCGATATAGTTTGCAACTTGTTCTTGTTCATCAACAAGGTTTGCAGTTACAACATCTTGCACCATAATGTCAGCAAGTTTTCTAGTAGGTGGATTTAGAATTAATTGACGAAGCGATAGCACACCTACAAGTTTATTATCATCATCAACTATATACAGATAGAAAACCATCTCAAGATGTTCAGCTTTATGGAGCGATTTAGTAGCCTCTTTAACTGTTGTGTTACAGTTGATAGCAAAGAACGCTGTGTTCATAATTGCACCAGCTGTTCCTTCTTCATAGTGGAGAAGTTTCTCTACATTTAATAGCTCTTCTTTTTTAAGATATTTTAAATAAACCTCTAATTTCTCAGCAGGGACAAGTCTAAGGATATGACTTGTGTCATCAGAGTCCATCAAGTTTAAAATAGCTGCAACAGTTTTAGGTTCAATCTCGTTTAAGGCTGTTAAAATATCATGATCATCAAGACCTAAAATAACTTCAGATAATTTTTCGTTATCGGTTATATATTTCCACAATTTTCTGCGATCAAGATCAGATAGATGTGATGAGATAAACGCAATATCTGCGTGGTGAATTTTAGCTAATAGATTTTGCAGATGTGTTTTTGCATCACGCCTAATTAACTTACGTACATTTTCTAATTTAACTTTTAGTGACGAATCTATCATAAAACTTATCTACCTTTTAATACTTATTTCTTCTCTACCCATATACATATTCAATATATCTATATATAATCTGTACCGACATATATTTTAAATTTTGTAACTTATAACTTTTACTAAGCTCTAAATCGTGTGCCAGTTAATGTGTCAATAAGTTCAACACCTTGTTCAGATAATTTACCTCTGATCTCATCTGCAAGAGTATAATTTTTATCTTTCTTTGCTAAATTTCTCTCTTCAATTAATTTATCAATCTCTTCTTTATCGATTTTTAAATTTACTTTAAATCTTTCCTCAGCAGTATAATTTAATATCCCTAAAAGAGTGTTTACTCGTTCAACTATTTTAACGGTTGTTTCTTTAAGCAAGGTTATAGTATCAGTTGATGGTTTAGATGATATAATTTTATTCCCTTCTCTTATAAATTCAAATAAAGATGCGAGCGCTCTTGGAGAGTTAAAATCATCGGTTAAAGCTTCATCAAATGATGTTATAAGAGTTGAGTATAGATTATTAATATCCTCGCTAAAATCTTTTCCTTTACCTGATCCAGTAGTATAATTTAACTCATCAAGATAGATATATATTCTATCAAGTGCAGATTTAGATTCAATTAATTTATCTTCAGAGTATTCAAGAGGTTGTCTATAATGAGTTGTTAAAAATAGAAATCTTAAAGTTTCAGGATCGGTCAACGTCAACACATCTCTAATCGTAAAAAAGTTATTTAATGATTTAGACATTTTTTCTTTATTAACATTTACGAACCCGTTATGCATCCAATAATTTGCAAATGTTTTAGAGTTGCAAGCCTCAGATTGTGCGATCTCATTTTCGTGATGAGGAAAGATAAGATCTTGTCCACCACCATGAATATCAATCGTATCACCTAGCACCTCTTTATTCATAACTGAACATTCAATATGCCAGCCAGGTCTACCATTACCAAACGGAGAAGCCCAAAAAGGTTCGTTCTCTTTAGATGCTTTCCACAGTGCAAAATCTAACGGATTTTCTTTCTTCTCATTAATATCAACTCTTGCACCACTTAATAGATCATCGATATTACGATGAGATAATTTACCGTAATCTTCAAAAGTAGTTACCCTAAAATATACATCGCCATCTACTTCATAAGCATGCTGACTAGCTATTAACTGAGTACAGTAATCTATCATGCCTTGAATGTAATCGGTAGCATGGGGAGTATGAGTTGGAGGCAGAACAAATAGTGATGCCATATCGATATCGTGTTCTTTAACAAATTTTGCAGTAAGTTCTTTAAACGGTATTTTCTGTTCGTTTGCACGGTTGATAATTTTATCATCAATATCTGTGAAGTTTTTCACAAAAATAGTATTGTAACCTTTATCTTTAAAAACTCTATGGATTAGATCGAAAGCGATTGAGCTTCTTGCATGTCCGATGTGACAGTAATCATATACGGTTATTCCACACACATATATTTTCACTTCGTTTTCAATAATCGGTTTAAATATCTCTTTTTGAGATGTCATTGTGTTGTATAGTTTAATTTCCAAATTAGTATCCATTATTATAAGTACCCATCGTTGTATTTTATTAAATCTTTTGTATATTCTGAGGCTGGTTTATTTATTATTTCAATACTGTTACCATATTCAACTGGTTCGCCTTTTTTCATAACTAGCATTTTTTCAGCAAGTATAGATATGTGTGCGATTGAGTGAGATATAAGTATTATCGTCAAATTTTTCTTCTCTTTTAGATCGATGAGAAGATTTAATATCTGTGCTTGAACTGAAACATCTAACATAGATAACGGTTCATCAGCGATCAAGATATCAGGCTCTAAGATTAGCGAACGTGCTATTGATATTCTTTGCCTTTGTCCACCTGAAAACTGGTGAGGATATCTATCTAGGAACTCGTACGGCAAACCTACAAGGTCGAACGTTGAGTGTATTTTATCTAATGTATCATTTTTAGTATAATCAAAATTAGCATTTAAAGCGTCAAGCATAGTTGTGCGAATGCTAAGTTTCGGGTTAAGCGAGTTCATAGGATTTTGAAATATCATCTGTACATTTTTTCTATATTTTTTATAATTAGGTTTATCAAGTTTTGAAAGATTAGTACCGTGATATAGAACTTCGCCTTGATCGGCTTTATAAACATCGGCAATAATTTTTGCAAGCGTTGATTTTCCTGATCCTGATTCACCAGCTATACCTATCGACTCTGAGTGATTAATAGATAAAGAGATATTATCAACTGCTGGAAAAGATACACCTTTCTTAAAAAGTGTTCCTTTAGATGTAAAAAATTTACTTATATTTTTTAATTCTAATACTGTATCGTTAATTATTTTATCCTTTAAATGTTACGTATTTATTTACGTCTAAGTAAAATAGTTGTTAGCTTTACGAGTTTGGTATATATTAGCTATAGAAATATATTTACAAGTCAACTGTAATTGTACATTATAAGTATCTAATTTTCAAGAAGATAAAATTAGACAATTACAGTATTGAATAGTAAAAAAACTGGAGTTTTTATGAGAGTAGAAAGTTATGAGACAAAAATGGCTAAACTTATTCTAAAATATTCATTGAATATAGTGAAAGATGATATAGTTTTGATAAAGTCAGAAACAGTCGGCGAACCGCTTGTTCGTGAGTTCGTGAAAGAGATAATAATATTGGGTGCACATCCGATCGTTCGTTTTCATATTCCTGAACATAAAGAATATTTAGTTAAATATGGTAAAGAGTCACAATTGACATTTCTGCCATATTTTGAATTACAACAAACTGAAGCTATCACGGCTTATATATATATAGATTGCTTATCTAACGCAAGATCGTTAAGCAGATCAGATCCTAAAAAATTGGCTATGATACAAAAGACAGGTATCAAACTTAGAGAGATCATGAACAAACGTGAGGCTGAGGGTAAATTCAGATGGAGTATCTGTCCATATCCTACAAACTCTATGGCACAAGATGCTGATATGAGTTTCACTGAGTACTCTGATTTTGTGTTTGAGTCTTGTAAGTTAAACGATGCAAACCCAGTTTTATCTTGGAAGAAAGTTGAGGCTGAACAGAAGAAAATTGTTAAGAAATTAACAGGCAGTAAAGAGCTGTTGATAGTTGGAAAAGATACAGAGTTGAAATTGTCGGTTAAAGATAGATTATGGATCAACTGTTGTGGACATCGCAATATGCCTGATGGCGAAGTGTTTACATCACCTATTGAAACATCGGCAAATGGAGAAATTCTTTTTGATATCCCAACGACTTATAATGGGGTTGAGGCAGAAGATGTACGACTAACATTTAAAGATGGTGTGATAGTTAAATCATCGGCTAAGAAAGGCGAAAAGTTTCTGAAGAAGATGATAGAGATGGATGAAGGATCAAACAAAGTAGGTGAGATAGCGTTCGGCTTGAATGATTGTATCACGGATGCGTCGAAGAATATATTATTTGATGAGAAGATCGGACGATCTATGCATTTAGCGATTGGTTCAAGTTATGAAGAAGCGTTAGGCAAGAATAAATCGGCTCTACATTGGGATCTTATCAAGGATATGAGAAAGGGCAGTAAAGTTTATATCGACGGCAAGATGATATATAAAGACGGAAAATTTATTTAATGGTTTTGTGGTTAAGATTTTTACACTTTAAGATTTAGAGATTTTACGGCTTTATACTTTAAGATTTAGAGAATTTACGGTTTAAGATTTCAACGTATTAATTTTTTAATTTAGATTAATTTTTAATGATGATTAATAAATAATATTCCTATCACGATAGTTTATATAATACGAACTGTTGTGATAGGTTTTTTTATTAGTTATGGTTCTTCTTTTAGACTATCAAAATATGGTTGAGTAATCGTTTGGTAAAATGTTACTGTTTCTAAATAAAGGGTATGATGCATACAATCTGAGTGTATTGTATTGTAATTCATGAATCTGATTTCGCGATTGGCTTTAACTTGGGATTCAAGATAGATATTTCTCCACTCATCAAAGTATGTGTCGCTCATGGTAGAGTTTTTAACCATCCAGAAATGAATAATATCACTTAGGAAATTAGAAGTTTTAATTAGTTTAATTTCTGCGTTGTTATGTAAAAAAGATCCTACCAAGAAAAACATTTGTTTAACCAGCCGAAATATTTGCTTGTCACTAAAAGTTAGGTTTGGTTTTGAGTTTTTAGATTTTCGAATACTAAGCATTGCTACTAGTATAGAGAAACTTACTATATAGGGGATAATACTTTCATTGTCCCACTTAAGTAAGATATCCATTTCTTTTTCCGTCATTATTATATCATAGTCAATGTTTGTCAGATCATCTAATAGTAACAAATCATGAAGTGCTAAAAGTCGTAGCTTTATATTTTCTTTTCTTTTATTTCTTGTTAAGTTCTTTATTATTAAGTCTTTTCTACCTTCAGAGTAGTAATAGAGTTGTAATATTTCAGAATTACTTTTTTTATTACGTGTTTTAAGCTTGCTTAGTGGCTTCTCTTTTTCCCAGAATGTAGATTGCTTGATTATTAAGTCATGCTTAATAATAGTTGCTTTTAATAAATCGGTTGCATATTTTAAAAAATCTTTATCAGCTCTTGGATCTATTATTATTTCAGAGATTATACTACTCCATTGATCTTTGGTAAATGGAAGTTGAAGAAATCTTTTATGAACACCATTTACATATGTGCTAGTAATTTTAGGATATTTTTCGTACCTAGCTCCTACTTTTCTATATGATGGCAACCATGAGTTATTTGTTAAATTCACCACCCATCTAGATTCTTCTTCGTAATAATAGGCTTCTCGTTTATGAAATGATAATTCTAACGTATCTTGAGATTTATTCATTTTGTTTTTTATAAAATACTCATAGTCATATTTAATGTCACGCCAATCGTGTTTAGCTTGAAAGGGTTCAAAGAAGAAATCAAGACCTACAGATTTATTTAAGTTTTCATTATATATAATTGTCTCTTCTGGATCGAATTTAATCATGATTCCTTGTTTATCAGGAGCAAAAACCTGCCACATGGCAGGGGTTTCAGGCGACTTTGTCCAACACTGTATGAATAAAGCATCTTCGCCTTTGTATTCAGTCGCATCATCAAAAGATGATGGATGAGTAAATGTGATAACCTCATTTTCAATATCATCTATTAGATGCTCTAGCTTCATTATTCTATACACTGTTTCTGTAGGGAGATCGTCGTAAATCCTTTGAGGCGTAGCATTCACTTTTTCAAGTAATTCATTTATCCTTTTAACAAGATACAATTTATTTTCAGGTGGATTGCTTATATCATTGAGTAACTTTTTTGCTTTCTCAATCTCTTCATCAATACTGTCCTTTTCATCATTTGGTTTATCTGTCATCTAATTTCATCTCTTCATCTGATGTAGCATAGATGTTTTACATTTTATTTTTCACAAAAAGCACCTAAAGAAAACTCTAAAAACTTAATACTTCAACCGTTCCAATATCTTAAGCGTTGAAACTGATTTATTCAGCGTATAGTAATGTAATCCGTCTACACCGTTCTTGATTAAATTGTTCGATTGTTCAACTGCGATATCTATTCCCACATTTGCAGTTTCTTCATCACTTCTACCATCAATTCTATCTATTATTTTTTGAGGGATAGAGGTGCAACACATATCAGTAAATCTAACGATCTGTTTATAGTTCGTGATAGGCATGATACCCGCAACGATAGGCAGATTTATACCCTCTTTAGCAATTCTATCTCTAAACCGATAAAATGTATCGTTATCAAAAAATAATTGCGTTACAAGAAAATCTATTCCTGTATCAACTTTAATTTTAAGGTTTTCTATATCATCATCAATAGACAAAGATTCAGGATGTTTTTCAGGATAACAAGCACCACCTATACAAAAAGCGTCCTCTTCTTTACTTTTTATATAAGTTACAAGATCTGATGCGTACTGAAACTTACGAGATTTAACAAGATCGACTTTATCAGCAGGAATATCGCCTCTAAGTGCTAAAATATTCTCTATATTGTTTTGTTTAAGTTCTGATAAAATATTATCAACTGTATCGTTATCAAAGCCGACGCAAGTTAAATGCATCATTACTGATGTGTCTAAATGTTTCGTAACTTCAATCGCATACTCTAAACTTTTATCACTTGTTGTGCCTAATGCACCAAACGTTACAGAAGCGTAATCTGGGTTCATACCCTTTAAACTATCCATTGTTTCAAACAATATGTTTTCGTTTTCAGGCGATTTAGGAGGAAAAAACTCAAATGAGATAGCTGGGTGTTTAATTTTTAAAATGTCTTTAATTTTCATAATGATATGATGATATACAAACTCTCTATTGACTGCAAGTATAAAATTAATATAGAATACGGATTGAGTGTGTACGCTGTATCTATATATTACGATAAGAGGGCTTGAACTGTGAAATTGCTTTATAAGAGATTACTGTTACTATTTATTGTGTTGATTCTCTTTATAAACATTTCAGCAGCGTTTATGAGTTTAAATCCTAGACAACTTTCTACGTTTGCATTTTATGATTCAAGAGCTGTTGCTTTATTTTATAGAGTTAAAAATGTTATTCTTGAATCAGGACTGTATCCACAAGAGACTGAGTCAGAAGATTTAGCAGTATTAGCAGATGATGCTGCATCAGAGTATGGAATAGATAAAACGTTGCTATACACATTGATAGATGTTGATGGTAAATATGCAATCTCTGTAACAGGTGGGATGGGGTATACAAAAATCACTCCAACAGCTTTTATGGAAAGTGGGTATGGTGATCCATTTATATCTAGAGATAATATTTTCGCAGCTGCACAACAGTTAGGCAAACTTAAAAAGAAAGATATGCACGATGCTGATCTTATAAGAGAGTTCTTAACATGTGGATTAAATTT
This sequence comes from uncultured Deferribacteraceae bacterium, assembly GCA_947041165.1. Lineage (GTDB taxonomy): Bacteria > Chrysiogenota > Deferribacteres > Deferribacterales > Mucispirillaceae > CAMQYB01. The sequence goes on from CAMRCY010000019.1 coordinate 35,941, forward strand.
TGATAATGTATTAACATTTGCACCATCAGCAAACGCACTTATATTATTTCATACTGAAAAATATAACGATCTACTTAGAGAAAATGATAGATCAAAGAAACTTAAAATATTCTAAAAACTATATATGTGCTGACGATAAGTTAAGAGTAATTATATATTATATTACTAAACTTTTATGTTGAAGAGAACATGTATATCACATTAATTTAATTAAAGAGCAATCATTTATGTTAGATAAATATAAAGAAATCATCGCAATACCATCTGAATTTGAAGTTAAGAAAATATTTGGTAACGTATCTATAAACGTTGAAAATGGTCTAAAATATACATTGTATAGAGATTATCTAATATTGTTGACTGGCGTATCAAAAATATCTACCACCTATAATTTAACAAAATTTTTATCAAGCAATAATAATATAGATAAGATATATCTTATAGGTATCGCTGGTGCTTATGAGGGTAGCGAGCTTAATATATCTGATATAGTTTCTGTTCAAAAAGATTATTTAATTGATGAGGCAACGATCTTTCAAACTGATAACCAAAATATCAAAATAACAACAATGCATGAGAAAGGTATTAATATTATTGATAACAATTTTGCAGAGTTTAAAGTTGTTGATAAGATGCAGGTTGTGAACTCTAACACGGTTTCGTTAATTCAAACTGATGAAAATATCTGTAATGCGTTCAGAGATAAATATGGTGCTTCTGTTGAGAATATGGAAGGAGCTGCATTTGGATATATAACGTCGCAGTTTAAAGTTGATACGTATCAGATAAGGTCAATCTCTAATTTTTGTGGATTAAGATTTAATAATAGTTGGGACGTTAAAGGTGCTTGTGCAAAGCTTAAAGATTTTGTTGATGGTGTGATTGATGCGAATATTTAACTATAATAGTGGTTTATAATATGAAGATAAATAGATTGATAAAATCACTGTTTATAACTATCTTGATCGTGCAATTTTTAGGTTGTAGTAGCGATAAAGGTAGTGATGTTTTACAACCTGATGATAATATAAATAGACGATATTTATCGGTACGTCACCTTGAGTTTTCTAGTAGCAAGGTGGAGTTTAATGAGCAATCAAAAGGCTCTAAAACAGTTAAATCGTTCTCTGTTTCAAATCATGAAAAGAATTATCCGATCAAATTTTCAATCGATAACATTCCTAATAATATCACTTTTCTTGATACCTCAACTTGTCAGGTAGATAACGCTACTGTTTACCCTGGAGAAGATTGCGTATACTCTATTTTATTATCTAATAATGAAGAGGGTAATCATCTAGATAATATAACATTTTATGATAATTATTCTGAAGTGTATTTAGGTGTATCATCAAATGTTATAGCTCGTGGAGTTGAACCGGCGAAGATTTTAACAGATGACGTTGGCACAATTGACAGTGCTCAAAATATCGAACTTGCAACTAGTAAGAGTGTTCAAGTATTTAATGGTAATATAGATGACGTTGGCACAACTAACAGTGCTCAAAATATCGAACTTGCAACTAGTAAGAGTGTTGAGAGTGTTCAAGTATTTGATAGCAATACAGATGACGTTGGCACAACTAACAGTGCTCAAAACATTGAACTTGCAACTAACAAGAGTGGTGATGGCGTTCAAGTATTTGATAGCAATATAGATGACGTTGCATCTGCCAATTTTCCATTAGTAGTTAATAAAGAGTATCATTCATACGGTATTGTGGATATGGCATCGAAAGAGGTTTCAACTGATTTTGTTATAACTAATCGTTCATCGTCGCAAGTGGATTTTGATATTTCATCACTCACTTCAAATGGCTATATTGTTCATCCTGTGTCTACTTGTAAAGTTGGTGCAAATAAGTTGCCAGCTGGTAAAAGTTGTTTTGTGTATATGGTTTTTTCTCCAAGATCATCAACTATTTATAATGATAGCTTTCAAGTATCTTACGGAAGTGAGAAAATATCTATAAGCTTAACTGGAGTTGGTGCAAAAAGATATACGGATATAAATTCACTTAAATTATCAGAGGAGTTTATTGAATATGGCACAGTCGCAAATGGCGAGTTTAGAGTTCATCGTGTAACTGTTCAAAACAGATCGAACGACTCGTTTATGAAGTTTTCATTAGCAGATATATCGGATGGATTTTCATATCTTCCATCATCAACATGTGGAATATATTTTACAACTTTGCCACCTAGTCAATCGTGCGAACTTGCAATAAAATATCTATCACCATCTAACGGTGGAAGTGTTAATTTATGGATCAACAATCTTTTTAAAGAGATTAAATTTCTATCTAACTCACCTGATGAAAATATTATATCTATCGATCAGTCGGTAGTTGATTTTGATAATATACTTGTAAATAGCATCAGTAGTAATATATTTACATTAAATAATAATTCTAACATAGATCAGTCTGTCCGTATTACAAGTTCTGATGATATAAAAATCGTTAACGCTGAAACAACAATAGAAGCAGATAGCAGTAAAAATATTAGTTTATCATTACAGCCTAAAAATGTTGATAGAGATTATAAAAGTAATATCAAGGTGACAACAAGTGATGACCTAGATTATATATTACCAGTTAAAGCTGAGGTTGTAGAGTTTAGTAATATAGATGCAACACAGTTTTTGTCATCGGCATCGATCGGTGAAAGTGTGTATATTTATGATGACAATATGCTTATGTATAATCCATTGATAGATAATATTTCTAACCAGTTATCTATTTATAATATATCTTCATTAACATGGAGTAAGGTTGAGAGTGTAGGTGTTGCTCCTAAACATGGTATCGGTGCAGATCTATTATTTTTTGGTGATGCTCTCTATTTGTTTGGTGGAGAGGATAAAGATGGTGCTTTATCTAATAACCTATCTTATTTTGATACTATTAATAAGAAGTGGAATAATATTTTTATAGATGATACATATATAAAGCCTACAGCTAGAAAAGGGTATAAAGGTGTTGTTGCAAAAGATAAATTATTTATTATGGGTGGCGTTGATGGTGGTGGCAATCAGTTAGGTGATATATGGGTATATGATCTTAATAGAGGCTCTAATGGTTGGACTCAATTAGATATTGATCCATTGTTTTCAACGACAGAAATGAGTGCTGCAAGTACAATATTACTTTCAGATAATGAAAGTTTGTATATATTAGTTGCAAATAAGGTTTATTCTTATAGAATAGATGGTGATTTAAAATGGAAAGAAGAGTATAGTATAGTTGGAATAGATGCATTAAATAATATAGATGCAAGTATTCGTAATAATGTATTATATATAACGGGAAATAAGATAGGTAACGATAAATTATTTCTAAATAAATTAGATCTTATTACAGGAAAAACGGTTGAGATTGAAACAAATGTTACTATTAATTCTAACTTTAAATCTATAATTAATTCGAGTAACGATGGTTTTATTTATCTTTTCTTAATGTTTGACGATAAAGTAAGTAATGAGTTTTATTACTTTAATGATATAAGTAGCACGTTCGTTGAAATCGATATGCAAATCTATCCATATATTGAAAAAATAGATGCATCTGTTCTGTATAATGAGTATGTATATACTTTAGGTTCTGATAATAAATTATATAATTACAACCTTAATACAAAGCGATTTGAGTATAAAAACACGGTGGATTGTGCTAACATTTCAGCTATTGTCACACCTCATCTTATATCTGACAGTAATCGCAATAAATTATATGTTATAGATGGCTCAAACAATATGTGTGAGTATGATATAGCGTTAGATAGGTGGATGGAGAGTAGTATAGGTTCAGTAACTGGAGTGCAAGATAATTTCTCAGTAGCTATACATGATAATCATTTATGGTTGTACGGCGGAATTAAGAGCGATAACACAGTTAGTGATGATTTATGGAAATATAAAATTAACGGAAGTTCAGGCTGGGTAAAAGTTACAAAAGCATCAAGTCCTGCTACTTTAAGTTATGGCGTTTATGATCATAAGATGGTTGTTTATGGTGATGTTTTATATATCGTAGGTGGGTATTTAGATATATCGAGGAGTAAAAACAACTCTATATTGAGAATTGATTTATCAGAAGAGTTAGTAAGTTTGGAAGTGGTATCAACGCTTGATACAGAGCAACAGCTTTCTGACAATTTTGGAATAGCTTTATATAAGAGTGGTTTCGTTCTGCTTGGTTTAAATGATATTAAGAGTAATATTCTCTATTATAATGTAGTTGATAGAGAGTTTACAGTATATCGCTCTATAAGTGGTGATTATTTCGATAAAGAGTATGTATCAAATGTTATATCTTTTGGTTCAGCACTTTATATACAAAATAATTTATACCAAAGAGTAAGTAAGATTGTTTTGCAATAGTCAGCTATTTACTTAATTATGGATTTTAGTAATAAGTTGATGTTCTATTTGCAGTTTTGATGGTAAAAAAAAGTATGTTTTCTTGGAGGAAGATGTTCTATGTTTAAATTTTTCGCAAACATTAAAGTGAAGACGTTATCGAAGGTAATTGTTGTATTGATGCTAGTTTATATGGCTACTTCATCTGGAGTTATGTTACTGATTAAAAGCAGTAGTTCAGATGTACATGATCAAACTATGACAAATGATAAAATATTGATATCAGCATTTGAAGTATACGCATTATCAACATCATCTTCAACATACCTTAGAACATATATAATGACAGGGGATGCTACATTTTATGATAGATATGAGAAAATGTCACAAGGTGGCAATCTATTTGATGAAAGAATAGCTGAATTTGTTGAACTAGGTGTTCCTGATTCAATATTAACATTTTTATATAGTGCGGCTGATTTATCTAATATTAACATATCTATTGAAAACGATATTGTAGCGCTTTACCAATCAGGAAAAGAAGAAGAGGCTATCAAGCTATTTTTTGGAGATAGATATACAACAGGCTTAACAACAATATTAGATAGAATAAAAGATTTTGAAGAAGTTGTAATGATAAGTAATAAAGCAAGAATGACAGATGATAATGAGTTCTTAAATAGTTTAATTAAGAACTCAACAGCGGTATTGTTTGGATTTATCCTTATATTCTTTGGAATAGTTGTAATTCTATTACGTTTAATCACTAGTGCATTAGATCGCATGGGTGCATTATTTAAGAAATTGGCAGCAGGTGATTTAACTGATCGTGTTCCAAGTCTAGTATCAGAAAATGAAATATATAAAACATATAGCTTAATAAATACTTTTGTTGTGAATGTATCAGGAACATTAAAAGAGGTTTCGTTATCAACTGATGAAGTAGCCTCAGGTAACAATGAGCTTGCAGTGACAACAGAAGAGTTAGCAACTACATTCAACTCTCAATCAGAGCAGGTAACAACAGCTGCTGCGGATATGGAAACAATTAGTGATAAATTAAGAAACGTTGTTGATATGTTGCAATCTAATTCGGATGTAATGGAAACAACTGTTAACAGTACTGAGAAAGGGCAATCGAGATTATCTGTAGTTAAAAGTGCTATGCAAAATATTAATCAACAAACTGATTCATTATCAGGCACGATTACTAAGCTGTCAGACTCATCAGCGGAGAAGATCGGAAGAGCACACGTCT
>CAMRCY010000020.1 GCA_947041165.1 uncultured Deferribacteraceae bacterium
ACGATATCTAAAATCATATCGTATACTTATTGCAACAATCTACTCTTTAATTCACTACTTTCAAACAATGAATATCTTTACAATTTTATCTATTAATTTTATAATCATAAAAAAGTGATGAGGATATTGTTATGAAAAGTTATCGTAAAGAACTGTTCTTTAAAATTCCAACAAGACGTGGATTAGTGAATATATCAACTGATGTTCAAAAGGCGATAGATGATAGTGGGGTTAAAGAGGGCTTAGTTTTAGTTAATGCTATGAATATTACTGCATCAGTTTTTATCAATGATAATGAGTCTGGGTTGCATAATGATTATGAAGTGTGGCTAGAAAAATTAGCTCCTGAAAAACCGTACGATCAATACAAACATAATGGATATGAAGATAACGCAGATGCTCATCTTAAAAGAACAATTATGGGACGTGAAACTGTTGTTGCAATAACAGAAGGCAAACTTGATTTTGGTACTTGGGAACAGATATTCTATTTTGAGTTTGATGGAAAAAGAGAGAAACGTGTGCTTATAAAAATTATCGGTGAGTAAAGTGTAATATCGGCTAGTAAAGTATAATATCGGTGAATAGATTTTGTGATATCAGTAGGTAGATAATTTAATTATAAAAATACAGATGTGAAGTTAACCACACCTGTATTATAATTTTAAAACTAAATTTATTTATTAATATTAGGGTTATGTTCAGCGATCCCCTTTTCGATCAAATCAACTTCGTGTTCTTCAAGAATACAATGATCAAAATTATGTTCCTCACATTTAGTCGTAACAATGTAATGTAAATAATCGATACCATCATCGTAACTTAGCAAAGGGTTTTTATCTGCGTGTATATCCGCATCTAATCTAACAAGTGCAAACGCTAAATTGCCATTACCATCTTCGTTATCTAGTTTGCTAGCAGTCAAAATATCTAACACCAATCCTCTACCATAAATACCGTTACGCCCAGCAGTAGTTCTCTTATCACCATAACAGTAAAAATAAACTACATCCCCAATTTCAATCTCATAACCATCACGAACAAGATGATTAATATTCCCTGTTATCACATGTTTAACTCCATTTTCTATGCCAATAATCGGATTTCTACAACCTGCATTACTTTCACTATTTTCAACGATTTCTTCATCATTGTACTTTAAAAAATGGAATTTACTCATAAAAATATCCTCTGTTATAGTCTATAAAACAAAGTTTATTATACTATATGTAGATGTATAAATCAAACAATATATAATCTACTATACAGTCAATATTACGATTGATTGATGATGTCACTACTATAATTGAAATTGCAAGTTTACTATGTTATAGTTAATAAACATTACATTATTAAAGGTTTTAGATACTATAAATAAAGGGAAACTATTATGAAATTTAATATTATTGATATGGACACTTATGCGAGAAAAGAACATTACTATCATTATGCACATAAAGATCATTGTACTTACAGTTCAACTGCTACCGTTGATATTTCAAATCTTGTAAAGCAAATTAAAGATAATAAATTGAGATTTTATCCTGTATTTATTTACATAGTAACAAATATAGTAAACCGTATTAATGAGTTTAAAATGGGTGTAAATAAAAATAATGAGTTAGGATATTACGATGAAGTTTCGCCGTCATATATAATATTTCATGATGATGACAAAACCTTCTCATGTGCATATACTCAATTTCAAACCGATTTTAAAAAGTTTTATAACGATATCACAACAGATATGGAGAAGTATAAAGATGTGAAAGGGTTTAGAGTTATCGACGCACCAGTCAACTCATTTCCTCTATCTTGCACACCGTGGCTAAACTATACAGCAATGAATATCAATGTGCCTTACTGTGATAATTTCTATGCACCGATTATTACATGGGGAAAATATAAAGATACAAATGGGGAGCTATTACTACCTGTAACAATACAAGTAAATCATGCCGTATGCGACGGGTATCATGTAGGGCAGTTCTTTATACAACTACAAAAATTTGTTGATGAATTTATAATTTAATAACTATAAAAAATATATTAATCAATACGACAAATATTTATGTTTTATAAAATGGATATTATAATCAAACAAAAAAAACTGCCAATACAGTTAATCTATATTAGCAGTCAAAAGTTTTACAATAATATTATTTACCAGCACTCGTTTTTGCGATACCATCTTCAATTGATTTAACTTCATCATCAGTCAATATATAATGTCCCCAGTTGTTTAATCCTGATTTAGATTTAACAATATCTTCTAAATAAGCAACACCATCTTTGTAACTTAATAGAGGTTTTTTATCAGCAGTTAAATTTGTATTTAATTTAATAAGTGCAAATTTTAAATTGCCATCACCGTTTTCGTAATCAAGTTTTGAAGCGATTAAAAAATCTACTATCACTCCTCTACCATAGATACCGTTTAAACCAGCACCTGTTCTTTTAACTCCACCACAATAAAGATATACCGTGTCACCGATTTCTAACATCTCTTGATTGCCGTTTTTATCTTTGATGTAATTAATGTTTCCTGTGATTACATGTCTGATACCATTTTCTAGATCTGATACAGGATTTCTCCAACCAGAATCTGTTTCACTATTTTCTACTACTTTCTCATCGTTATATTTAAAAAAATGACATTTGCTCATATACTTCTCCTGTTATACTTTTATTCTGAAACTACATAGCTATACTTTGTTACAGTTACTTATGCATTTATATTTCTAGATTATTTTGAATTGTTGAATATGTTGCACCTTGTAATATATCCCATATTTGTGAAACCCCCAACCAGTTTTAATTCATCGGCTTTAATTATTGGGTTTTTATTCTAAGAGTTGATGTTGCTTGAATTATACTTTACTGTACTATCTTCAGTTATAAATCTTCTTCCATCAAAACTTATAACTGTTACTAATTTAATCTATTTTTATAAAGTATACTCACTCAACACTATATACAAATTATATAAATTAGCAACTGTTTAAATCAAAAAAACGTATAATATCAATACTATACGTCTATTTCGATCTATTACACAATCTATATAACTAAAACATAATTATCTACCGTTCCACATCGTAAGCGGTTTTAAGCTTGGCTCAACTATAATAGATTTAAGCCCTTCTGCTTTTATAGATTTCTCGCCCTTTTTAGTACATATAATATTTGCACCACGTCCAACAACTAACCCTTCATACATAATTAATTTGCCATCAACAAACGATGCTACAGCTTTATCTAAATTATAATCTATAATCGTAATATCAGCGTCAGCCCCGATCGATAGATGTCCTTTATTCTTCAATCTTAACAATCTCGATGGATTATAACTAGCTTTAATTATATATTCGTTCAATGACAAAATATCTAACTTCACAAGAGGCATACCTTTAGACACTAAAACATTGCGAGGTATACAACCGCCGTCCGTTGATATAGCATCGACAATAAATCTATCGTCATCATCTTTAGCAGATACAAGTGCCATTCGTGCAACAGGTGGGTTCACAGCAAAACTTCCACCGATATTACTACCAACTTCTAGCCACGCATTAAGCCCCTCATCTCCAGTTAATAAAACGCTCTCATTACCGACTTCAACAACAGCATTAACTCTACAATCAATGAACGCTCTTTTAATACCATCAGACGTTGCGTCATATCCAAATCTTTTCAGACAGTTCTGTGTAACATGACTAATCGGAATATCATTTTCACAAGTAAGTCGTGTTCCGTTCATAGGAGAAATATATGATTCACTATAAATATTTCTACTGCTTTTTAATAGATCAATCGCCATACTCACCTCTTTCATTTCAGAGTGAACAGCACCTCTACAGTAACTATTAATATGAGGTAAGTGTAAAAAGTTTTTACCCGCAATTTGAACAGCTTCAATCATACCATTTATATTTGAACCAGTCTCAGTTGAGCCTGCATGCCATGCGACATACGCTCCTTTATCTGTTGCTGTATTGATTAAAGTTTCTGATACTGATGGAAGAAGTGGATAATGTCCACCTAACAATTTCACACCAAGTGAGCCTTTAGATAAGGACTCATCAATCAATGTTTCAATCTCTAACTTACTAGGGTTTGATGTTGCAAATGTGTATGGAGGAGAGGCATATTGTAGTGATGCAATATTAAGCCCCGCACCATAATCTTTTATTGATCCGATAATATCATCAATCGGACCTGCAAGATCTAAACAAGTCGTAACACCAGCTTTTGCAAGCATAAACTGTCCAAAATGACTACCCCACATAGAACCTAAATGAACATGCGTATCTATTAAACCTGAGATCAAAATCTTACCAGTAAAATCATAAACCTCTCTACTTTTTGAGAGTGTTATATCGTCCTCTATCAACGCAATCTTTCCACCAACAATAGCTAAATCAGTAACTTTATCGATACCGTTAATAGGATCAACAACTCGTACATTTTTGATTAATATATCATACATAATAGATCTCCTCTTTCAACACTTAATAAACAATTTCCCATCATTACTTTATTTATCATATAGCGAATAATCAAACTCAACAAGATGAATTTAATTACGGTTACTTTTATCTGTTATTATCCAGAATTTTATAAATAAAAAACTCGTCCCTCAATCAAAGTTTATCTATCTAAACTTTAAAATAAAGAGACGAGTATTTATTTATAACTTTTTAATATTTTTCAAAAATCAAATCAATTAACTCATAATGAGTTCATCGCAAGTTCCTAAAAGATCTATGCGAATAATTTAAATTTAAACTTATAAAACTTTTGTCATAAGTTCTGCAGTTCTAGTTGAATATCCAGTTTCGTTATCGTACCAAGCGATGATCTTAACCATTCTCTCGTCCATAACTTTTGTCAACTTAGAATCAAATACTGATGAAAAATTACAACCATTATAATCTATTGAAACTAACTCTTCCTCAGTATACAGAAGAACTCCTTTAAGATCACCTTGATTAGCAGCCGCTTTAATAGCGTTGTTGATATCTGCAACTGTAACATTTTTACCAACTCTACAAACTAGATCCACTAACGAAACATTAGGGGTAGGAACTCTAACAGCAAACCCATCTAATTTACCTTTAAGTTCTGGTAAAACAAGACCAACAGCCTTTGCAGCTCCAGTTGATGTAGGGATAGCACTCATCGCAGCAGCTCTTGCTCTACGGATATCACTGTGTGGTAGATCTAAAATATTCTGATCGTTTGTATATGAGTGAACAGTTGTCATTAATCCATGCTCTATAACAAAATTGTCATTCAATATTTTAGCAACAGGCGCTAAACAGTTTGTTGTGCAAGATGCATTAGAAATAATGTTATGTTTGCTCTTATCATATTTATTAAAGTTTACACCTAAAACAACAGTGATATCTTCATCTGTCGCTGGAGCTGATATAATAACTTTTTTTGCACCTGCATTGATGTGTTTCTCAGCGTCTGCTCTCTTTGTAAATAATCCTGTTGACTCTAAAACTATCTCAGCTCCAACACTTTTCCAAGGAAGGTTCGCTGGATCTCTCTCTGCAGTAATTTGTATCTTTTTACCATCAACAGATATATATCCTTCACCTGCTGTAATATCATTAGGCAATGTTCCATGTACTGAATCATATTTTAACAGATGTGCTATTGTTTGTGGACTTGTTAAATCATTGATCGAAACAAAATCAACATCCAAATTCTTATCAGCTAACACTGCTCTAAAAACTGAACGTCCTATACGTCCAAAACCGTTAATTCCAACTTTGCAACTCATCTCTTCCTCCATATTTGTAACTGTATTTTTATCTATCTACTTCTAAAATTAATTAATTACCTTACCAATCCTATAATAGATTATATAGAATGGTCAAGTGAAATATATTATAAATTTAATACCTTATCTACAACCATCTTATACTCACTATAAAAGTCATCGTATGAATAAATTTTATCAATCTTTTTACAACTTAAAATCTTATTAAATAAATCAATATGATCATCATGTTTATATATATTTGAGGCAGGAATAATATCTGGTAATACTCCGATATCACTGCTCATAATTCTTTTTTCTGTAGCTATAATCTCAAACGCTACTCGTGCAATCTTCTCGCTATTAATAGATGATATAACACCTATATCAATCGCATTTATAATAGCAGGAATATCATCCCGTCTACCAGTTATTACAGTTATCATATCCACACCGTTCTCTCGTGCCATATCCATAATATCATCATTAGATATACTTTCAGGAAAACCAACTAGCAGAAGTTTAAGATTTTTATTAGTTTTGTATAAAATACCCATAGCTTTAAAAAAAATAGAATGCCCTTTAACAGGATCAAATCTGCCGATTACCGACACCACGCAATCATCTTCTTTATATCCAAACTCTGTACGTATAATCTCTCGCTTATTGATATCTGGATAAAAAATATCTCTATCCACTCCGCCATGAATAACGACTACTTTATCTGGGTTTATATTTAGATTGTTTATGAATTTGTTTCTGATAATTGAGGCTGTAACAATTATAATGTTAGTTAATTTTTTATAAAAGTATTTAGATAGTAAATCAGATGTAGGAGGACGATCGTCACCTCTAACTCTAATCAATATATTTGGGTTACGACTAAATATCCGTCTTAGACAAAGATACCAGAAAAATTCGCCCCTATGAGCGATTATAATATCAACATCATTTGTTTTTAGAAATTTTTCAAATGAAATAATTGTTTTAAATATTTTTATCGGATTACTACTATTAAAATCAAATGTGTGATTAGCTATACCACGCTTCTCAGCCTCTCTTATTACAGGGGCGTTTGGTATAGATAATATTGAATGATTTTCACCATTCTTATTTGATACATCTGCTAATGAGAGTGCATACCACGCTGTAGCATTAAACCACCTAACATTAATAATATGCAATACATTCATATAATATTAATCAGCCCGTGTCCTTCTAATATTCATTAACATAATATATCTATAAAATATAATTAAGCTATACTCTTCTACTCTAACCTTATATAAAGCATTCATATAATATCAATCAAACTCTATCCGTCTACGTTAATATTATATAAAATTTTTCATATAATATTAGTCAGCTTGTTTCCTTAAATATGTTGGAACAGTAAATAAATCTTCGTTATCATTTACGTCATCAAGTGAATTTATTCTCGCATCTTCTTTACTAAAATCTCTTGTACGATTAAGAATTTCTTCAACATCAATCTGTTTTTCAACAAGTTTGCTTCGATCAAGTTTGATCACTTTTTGAGCATTAATTCCTGTTGCAACTAATGTAACCGATATAGATCCGTCAGTTCTATCATCATATTTAATACCATCAAATATCAACGCATCATCGCCTGCTTGCTCGTATGCTAAGTTTTGTATTTCAACAACTTCATCGTTCATTAAATCATCCATATTAGCTGTGATATTTAACATAACAGCATATGCACCTTTGATTGATGTGTCTAATAACAACGGTGATTTCAATGTGTTTTCAAACGCTTGCTTAGCTCTGTTCTCGCCACTTGCAGTGCCTATTCCCATAACTGATTTACCTTTTTCACTTAACGCTGTTCTAACATCTGCAAAATCTATATTGATATGTCCTGGATTACTAACCATATCTGAAATACCCTGTACACTCTGTCTTAAAACATCGTCTGCGATACGTAAAGCTTCGTTATGTGTAAGCTTATGTCCAACATCTTGCATGCCTTCATTTGATACAACTATATATGAGTCAACATATTTAATAAGATCATCAAGTCCTGCTTTTGCAAGCTCGCTCTTTCTTCTTGCTAAAAACGCTGGAGGAGTATAGACAATCGCTACCGTTAATGCTCCAGCTGATTTAGCTTCTGCTGCAATTACTGGAGACGCCCCCGTACCAGTTCCGCCACCTAGTCCACACGTTATAAAGATTAGATCAGAATCTTTCAATATAGAACGTATCTCGTCAATAGAGTCTAACGCATAATTTCTAGCAACCTCAGGATTACCGCCCGCACCTAACCCCGATTTGCCTAGAAGAACTTTCGTCTTAGCCTTGCTCATATCTAACGCTTGAATATCTGTGTTGACAACTACAAAATCAACATTAGGTATACTCGCACTAATCATATTGGCAACTGCATTTCCGCCCGCACCACCAACACCTACAACTTTTATTGCTGCGCCCTTTTTATATGTAATAGTTTCATCAATAAATTTAAAATCGTCCATTATTTAATCCTCCGACATGCCACTTCTATCTAATACCGTAACTACAATAATCAATAACATTACTTAACTATACTTTAGAAAAATTCTTTTAACCAATCTCTCATCTTGCCGTAAATATTACCAAATACACCCTCTTCACTACCTTGTGATATCATATTTTTTGAGTAACCATATTTAGAATGTAGTTTCGCTAAACCAACAGCTGTAGAATAAATCGGATCTTCAACTTGATCGACTAATCCTGCAATGTTTAAAGGCTTACCTATACGAACATTTATTCCAAATATTTTTGTTGCCAACTCTTCAATACCTTCAAAATTTGCCATGCCACCCGTAATAACTATCCCAGCACCCAAAGTTTTTAACAACTTTTTCTTCTGTAATTCCCCTAAAAATAGTTCAAATATTTCTTCACAACGCATCTGTAAAATCTGAGATATAACTGCCTTACTAACAGATCTTGGAGGTCTTCCCCCTACTGACGGAACAGAGATTGTTTCTGAAGGATCTACAATATCCATCATCACGCAACCACTTGTTAATTTTAACTTCTCAGCCTCTAGCTCTGATGTTGCTAATCCTGCTGTTAAATCTCTCGTAAAATTATTGCCTCCTATTTGTAAAGCAGCTGTATGACATACTTCGCCCTTATTAAATACAGCCATATCGGTAGTGCCACCACCACCATCTATTAAGCAAACACCTATCTCTCTTTCATCATCTGTTAATACAGCTTCACTTGAGGCTATCTGTTCTAAATAAATATGTTCAACACCTATACCAGCTTTTGAACATGATTTAGTTATATTTGTTGCCGATGTTATAGCACCTGTTACTATATGAACATCTACTTCTAACCTAACACCACTCATACCCATCGGATCTTTTATCTCTGATTGTCCATCTAATGTAAACTGCTGAGGTATCACATCTAACACATCGTAACCTACTGGAATATTCACAGCTGATGCCGATTCTAAAACTCTCGCTATATCTTGTTTACCAACTTCACCATTCTTAACTGCAACTACTCCACGTGAATTAAAACTCTCTATATGTCCGCCTGAAATCCCAGCACAAACAGATTTAATAGCAACTCCACTCATGCGTTCTGCCATCGTGATAGCCTCGTTAATAGATGTTACAGTTGAATCAATATTCACAACTACACCTTTACGAATTCCAAGACTTCGTGATGACCCTAGACCTATTATATCAAGAGTGTTTTCCATGTTTTCTCTTGCCACAACTGTACATATCTTAGTCGTTCCGATATCAAGCCCGACAAATATATTATCCTTTGGTTGAGACATTCTTTACTCCCTTAACATATATCCTGTTATCAATAGATAAATTCACAGACTCAACTGATCTATATCGTTTCTTAATTGTTGATTCATAAAGTTCATAATTATTACTAAAAACAACTTCATCATATGAACCTAAAAAAACATAATCTTTCTCATAAATCTTAAACTGAAAATCATCCATTACTATTTCTTTAGACTGAAGCCATTTGTTCTTACTTAAAATATTGTGAAACATATTACCTTTATCTTCATCTAGTAATACCTTAGATCTAATCGCAACACTTTTATCGCACGCAAGTGGAACTGACTTGCCGTTAGCTGTATACGAGTAACAACGTTTCGATACCTTATATCTAAAAAGTTCTTTCTCTTCAAAAACAGTAATCACAACTTTGTTCGGAAGAAGTCTTGATGCAACTATCTTCTGTATCCAAGCATCGTCTGTTACCAACATAGATGAAAGGTTCTCATCAAATATACTTCGTCCAACAAGTGTGCTACCTAAATGCCCTAATTTATCTTTATCAGAATTTAAAATCCCTACAACTTCAACATGCTTAACTTTGAAAAAATCTACCTTCTTAAACGAATTAGACAAACTATAAACCGATAGAGATAATATCCCTATCCCTGTCGTAATTAGTAATGTTGCAAAAAGTTTTTTCATGAACGCTCCTGCTACTTACTTATTATCAAGCGAAGCACTGTTCGCAATCTTAAAACATAACTCTGCAAAACCTATGCCTGACTTTGCAACAGATTTAGGTACTAAACTTGTTGATGTCATGCCTGGCAATGTGTTTATCTCGATACAATATATTTCGCTCTCTCTAATTATAAAATCTATTCTTGCCATAGATCTGCAACCTATAACTTTATATATATTTAAAGCAATTAAATCTAACTCATCTAAAATATTCTGTGGCAATGAAGTATCTAAAAGATACTCTGTCATCCCCTCTAAATATTTGTTATCGTAATCGTAAAAACCTTTCTTAGGTTTTATTAAAATAGGTGAAAAAATCTCTTCATCCATTATCGGGATAGTGACCTCTTCTCCACTCACAAACTCTTCTATCAAAACATTATTATCATATTTAAAAGCATCTTTTAACGCCTCTAAAAATCCGATACTATCTTCTACAATATGCACTCCAACACTTGACCCTTGTCTTGATGGTTTAACCACGCAAGGATAGAACGGAGCTTCAACCATGTTACGCTCTGCTAAAACAAATCTAGGAGTATTGATACCCGATCCAATTAGCAACATCTTAGTCAACAATTTATCAAAACATATTGCAGAGGCTGCAACACCTGAACCCGTATAAGGTATTCTAAGTGTTTCTAATAATCCTTGCAATGTACCATCTTCACCATATGTGCCATGCAATGCGATAACGCATATATCTGGCTTTATCTCAAGCAAGTCATCGACTAAAGTGTGACTTACATCTACTAATCGTATAAAACTGTAATATAATGATAGTGAATCTGCAATATTTTTTCCACTTTTAAGAGAAACTTCCCTTTCAGCAGATAATCCACCATATAAAACAACAACTTTTTTATCTATCAGCTTATTTTCTATCATTGATATATTCCTCAAAAATCATCTAAATGATCCTAATTTATCACTTAACTCTACAGAAAACTTAGTTATCACACCTGCTCCAAACGTCACAATCGTTGTGTGCTTATCTTGATCTCTTTTAAGATGATTGAAAAAATCACCAACTTTTTCTAAATATGATATATCTTTAAATCCATACTTCTTAATCTCTTTAATTAACCGATGAGCATCTATTCCTTCAATAGGCTTCTCAGACGCTGCATAAATATCCGTTATATAAAGTGCATCTGCATCCATAAAACATTTACCAAAATCACTAAGTAACGCCTCTGTTCTGCTATATCTATGAGGTTCAAAAATTATAACAATTCTAGAATCTGGTAACGCCTCTTTAATCGCTTTAAGCGTTGTTGATATCTCTGTTGGATGATGTCCATAATCATCTATTACTGTAAAATCTTTATCCTCATATCTGATAGTCATTCTACGTTGAACACCTTCAAACTTTGCTAACGATTTTTTAATAACTTTAAAATCTACACCCATTTCAATAGCCGTTGCAATTACTGCTAATGAATTTAAAATTATATGATCACCTGGCAGTTTTAACTTAATTCTGCCTAAACGCTCATCACCACGAACAACATCATATGATACTCCAAAACCCTCTTTCTTAATATCAACAGCACGAATATCTGCTTGAGTTTTTAAACCATAAGTTATCATTCTTTTTGTAACGTTCGGAATAATATCTGCTAAATTCGGATCATCTAGACATAAAATAACCACTCCATAGAACGGCACTTTATTTGCAAAATCTGTGAAACAAACTTTAAGCTCATCTATATCTCGATAACTCTCCATATGTTCATTATCAATATTTGTGATAACAACAACCGATGGATACAGCATTAAAAATGATCTATCACTTTCATCCGCTTCTGCAATCATTATATGACTCTTGCCGTATGCAACATTGCTATCTATTGAATTTAATCTTCCACCAATTAATATAGTTGGATCAAGTCCTGCATCATTTGTTAATTCTGATATCATAGATGTAGTTGTTGTCTTTCCATGAGAACCACCTACTGCAACTGCATATTTTAATCGCATAAGTTCAGCTAACATTTCGCCTCTTTTTATAAGAGGGATATGTGAATCTTTAGCTATTTGATACTCAACATTATCCTCAGGAATTGCTGATGTATAAACTATTACATCTACATCTTTAATGTTTGATTCAGCATGTCCTTTATATATTGTCATGCCTTTTAATGCTAAGCGTTTCGTATTGCTATTTTCTGACATATCTGAGCCTGAGATTTCAAATCCCATACCGTGCAGAACTTCTGCAATCCCACTCATACCTATACCACCAATTCCTATAAAGTGGATTTTTTTTAATGTCCCAAATACACGCTTCAATTCAATACCTCGCTCACTATTATATCTGCTGATTGAATAACTTGTTCTTGATTTATCCGATCCATGTATGACTGATAATTCTCTTCTATCTCAACTATCGCTTTATTTAAACTTCCACTATTAAGCAGATCCTCTTCTAACATCAAACCTAATCCTTTATCAACAACATCTTTCGCATTATGATATTGATGGTTTTTTGCAGATAATTTAAAAGGTATAAATAAACCTATTCTTCTTGATGAAATTATCTCAAATATCGAACCAGATCCTGCTCTTGATATTATAATATCAGCATCAGATATATAATCGGATATATTGTCTGCATAGGATAGGATATATAATTTATTTTTATATCTATCAATTTTATCACCATATAAACCAACGCACTCATCGTAAAGTTTTCTACCAGTTATATGAATAATTTTTCTATCCATTTTTATAAGCTCATCAATTGAACCTATAACCGTTTTGTTTACAATTCTACTTCCTTGCGATCCACCAAAAACTAATATAGTTGAACCGTAACTGCTCTTCTTAGGCATTGTGTAGAAAATATCCCTTACTGGATTACCTGTCAAAACCGATCTTTTTATACATTTATTAAATAGTAAAAAAGATAGAAAAACTTTCTTAGACATTCTTGCAAAAACAGTATTTACAAGCCCCATAACTTTATTCTGTTCATGAAGATATAAATCTACACCTTTAAGTTTAGCGAGAACTGCAACTGGAGCTGAAACAAATCCACCCATGATAATAACTTTATCACCTTTAGATACATACTTATAAATATCCTTAACTGATAATATTAAACTGAATATCGATCTGATCTTTTTAAATATAGATTTACCCATAAAACCAGATACTTTCTGCTCTATATAATTGCTGTATCCTGCATTATCTAAAATACTTTTATCCATACCATTATTAGATATTAGAAAAAGTACCTCAATATCTAAAGCTCTAAATTTATCTGCGACTGCGATCGCTGGATATAAATGTCCACCTGTACCACCTGCTCCAAAAACTACTTTCATAATATTATGTCCACTTTAACGATAATCATTTTCTACCTTCATCCTCTTCAATAGATCTAAGTATTACACCTATTGAAAAAAGTGCAAATACCATCGCTGATCCTCCGTATGAAACAAATGGAAGTGTAATCCCTTTTGTCGGAAGTAAACCCAGAACCACAAATATATGTATGAAACTTTGCATAAAAAATGTTAACGCTAAGCCAAATATTAATAATCTATGAAAACGATCTTTATGATCGAACGCTGCTTTTAATTGTACTCTAAATAAAAATAGTATCAGCACCGTTATGATTGATGTTCCGATCATTCCTGTTTCTTCTGCTATTATTGCAAAAATAAAATCGGTGTGTGCTTCTGGTAGAAAAAATAACTTCTGTGTAGAATTCCCAACACCTTTACCGATCGGCCCACCTGAGCCTACCGCCGCTAATGATTGGATAAGCTGATACCCAACTCCAAATCTATCTTCCCATGGATCTAGGAAACTTAAAATACGTCCCCGTCTATATCCAAATAACATCATAGACATCAAGATAGGAAGAACTAACCCTACCATTCCAAATATATGCAACAGTCTTGCTCCACCCGCTAAAAGCATAGAGAATGATACGGTAACTATAATCACCGTCGTACCAAGATCTGGCTCAAACAATATTAAGGCTGCAAGCAAACCAACTAACAATGTTGCAGGTAGAAAACCTTTAGCAAAATCTATCATCTTAGTTGTCTTCTTATCAAGATAATGTGCTAAATAAAGTACTGCTGTAAACTTTGCTAACTCTGATGGTTGAAACGAATATATAGGAAGAACAATCCATCTTCTTGCACCGTTAATCGCTGGCATAAAATATACAGCAACTAAAAGAACTAATGTTATAAAAAATATCAACATAACATTTTTTCTATAAAGACTTATAGGAGTATTGTACGCTAAAATAAGAAGCAAAAATCCAAGCCCTACAGATATAAACTGTTTAACAAAAAAATATAACTCACTCTTTCCAAGCCTTACACTTTGAACTGAACCTGTTGTATAAATAAATGCTAAGCCGATCATAACTAGCAGTGCAGATGTAATCAATATTTGAATTTTGACATCTCTTAAATTAATCATCTAATTCCTCTGTATATTTAAGAACATACTCTCTAAACTTATCGCCTCTTACTGTATAGTTTTTAAACTCATCAAAACTACTGCACGCTGGAGATAAGATAACACTTTCTGAATCAATTGCATCTTTTACAGCATATTTAACAGCATCATTTAATGATAAAAACGATCTACCATCTATATCTTTTAATAATGGCGACAATTGATCTGATATAAGATCTCCTGCTTCACCAAAATAAAATATTTTACTCACGTTGCTATTAATTAAATTAGCAAGCGGTTTATAATCACTTAACTTATCTCTGCCACCTATCAATAAAGTTGATGGCTTTTTCAAACTCTCAAGTGCCACCATAACAGAATCAACATTTGTAGCTTTAGAATCATTTATATATGTAACACCTTTAAACTTGCCTACTATTTCACTTCTATGTTTAAGACCTGTAAGTTTAGAGACAAGCTCTGTTAAATCACCTTTTATATCTATAACTGATGATGCTAAAAGCAGTGCGAATGATAAATTTAGAAGATTGTGATCTCCAAATAATTTAAACGATCTTACATCAAATTGATAACCGTCGAACTCTAAAATATCACCTTTTAATATCGGATATCTTTCAAACTTTTTATCAACATAAACATAATTTATATTCTTATCTACTAACTTACTTTTTATACTCTCATCATCAAGCACTATAAGTTTTGCAACTTGTGACAAAAATTTCAACATACTAAATTTAGATAAATAATACTCATCTACCGATCCATATCTATCAAGATGATCAGCTGATAAATTAAGTATCGAACCTGAATCAATATGAAAATTGTTTAATAAATCTATCTGAAAAGATGATAGTTCTACAACAAACACATCGATCGTTTCATCAAGCACAGCCTCTCCTAACGGTAGACCTATATTGCCACACGCAACAGCTTTCACACCTAACAAATTTAAAATCTGTGTCACAAGCGATGTTGTAGTTGATTTTCCATTTGTGCCAGTCACAGTTATTATCTTCTTACTTTTATCCATAATGCCGTAAGCTAAATCTAACTCACTTGTACAATTTTTTATCATATCATGCGATATGCCATACCTTGAAAGATCAATACCTGGACTTATAACAGTTACGTCGTAATCATGATTGCTTGCAAAAACTGATATAGATAAAAAATCTAACTCTTCATTATCATCAAAAATACTGATGTCTGTTATACCCTTGCTTATCAATATTTTTTCTGCCGCTTTTCCACTTTTTCCATAACCTAATATTGCAACTTTCATAATCTTTACCCTTAGTTAATTATCTTAACTTTAATGTACTTAACGCCACAAGGACTAAAATAAATGATACGATCCATAAACGTACTATGATCTTAGGTTCGCTCCATCCTTTTAACTCTAAGTGATGATGAAACGGCGCCATATTAAATATTCTTTTTCCCGTTAACTTAAATGAGGCGACTTGTAAAATAACAGATACTGTTTCTAAAACAAAAACACCACCAACTATTAATAAAACAACCTCGTGCTTAACGATACATGCAACAACACCAAGCGCTCCACCCATTGATAGAGATCCTACATCTCCCATAAATATCGTCGCAGGGAAAGTGTTGAACCATAGAAAGCCTAAACCAGCTCCGATCATCGCACCACAAAAAACTGTCAGTTCTCCTGAACCTCTAACATATGGAATATGGAGATACTCTGAGAAAAATAAGTTACCCGCAATATATGCAAATACAGCGTATGCTACAAATGAAGTGACAATAGGCATCGTTGCAAGCCCATCTAGTCCATCTGTTAAATTAACAGCGTTCGCCGTACCAACTATCACAACAATTCCAAAAATAACATAAACCCACGACATATCAAAAACAAACGACTTAACAAATGGTAATGCAAGCTTTGTTGAAACATCACCGTTATCAATTGATACAATAAAAAGTATCGCAATCAACGCTACTATACACTCAAATAAAAGTCTCAACTTCCCTGATAGTCCACTAGGATTTGCTGAAATTGTCTTCTTATAATCATCAACAAAACCTATCAATCCATAAAAAAGAAAGATAAATAATGTGACCCAAATATATCTATTAGATAGATCCGACCATAGTACAGTTGATACAAATACACTAAATATTATTATCAACCCTCCCATCGTAGGAGTGCCCTCTTTACTTTTATGTCCATCAGGCTCGCAATCTTTATTCAACTTTGAAAACTTATAACGTCGCAACATTTCTGTCACAACTGTACCTATTAACATCGTAATAAGTAGAGCTGTAATTGTTGCATACATTGTTCTAAATGTTAGATATTTAAAAACATTAAAAAATGATACATATTCCGATAACGGAACTAATAAAGAATACAACATGATGAAATACCCCTAAGTATTATGACTTTCTACTCTCTCTCATATCTATAAGCTCGCTCACAAGTGTGTCAAACCGTTTACTTCTTGATGCTTTGAATAATAATATACACTTCTCATCTTTATCTATCTTTAACAAATCATATAACAGTTTTTCTCGTAAAGTATATAACTTAACATTAGGAGATTTTTTAATATCTTTATCGATAAATTTACTAAAACTTGCTCCTAAAAAATAGAACTTAATATTATTGTAAATAGTAACTAATGATGTAATCTTACTGTATAGTTCTTGCTCATATCCATCAATCTCACCCATCTCGCCTAAGATAACATATTTGCTTCTATCTTTAATATTAGCGATACTATTAATCGTTGAAATTATCGACTCAAATCCAGCATTATACGTGTCATCAACTATCGCTAACTCACCACTATATAATATATTGCCTCGACCATTAATAGGAGAGTATACCTCGATCCCTTCATAAATCTCATCGTATGATAATCCAACTTTCTCAGCCAACAAAATTAATGGTAAACAGTTAAACGCTATATGATGATATATATGATTTAACCTATAACCCTTATCGCCTCTTGTAACCTTAAACGTTACCCCGTTATCACTTGATACAATTTCACTAAGTGCAATATTTGAATCTTTATCACCAAAGGTATAGATATCTAACCCTTTTTTATACTGTACATTGTTATAAAATTCTCTTGGTATAAAGACACTTCCATGCTCAACTAATTCATCTACTGCTGATAATTTTTCGTGAACTATATTTTCATAACTTCCAAATCTGCCTATATGAGCATGCCCTATATTTGTGATGACAACCATATCTGGTTTAACCATCTTTGATAACAATCCGATCTCACCCATAGCGTTACTGCCTACTTCAACAATAATAAAATCTGCATCCATATCTAAGTTTATACCAGTTAGCGATACCCCTAACTCATTATTATAATTGCCCTCAGTTGCATACACTTTATATTTAGTAGAAAGCATACACTTCAACAATTCTTTACTGCTAGTTTTACCGAACGATCCAGTTATTAAAATCTTCTTACCTTCAAATCTATCAAAGAAAACTTTCGCAGTATCTATCAAAAATTTTGCACCATCATCAACTAAAACTTTATTACAAATCAAACTATCATAAATCTTTTTATTAGACATAATCAGTAATGATGCTTTCTTTTTTATTACATCTTTAGTGAATAAATTTGCATCATGATTTTCACCTTTTATCGCAATAAAAACATCTTGCTGTTTAACTTTGCGAGAGTCGATGACAATATCACCTATCTCTATGTCATCAAGGATATCGTATGATACAATTGATGGAAGTGATTTAACGAACTTGCTTACTATCATTTATTAAACTCTTTTAAATACATTAAAGCCTCTTCTGTATCATCTAATATCATTTTTTCGCCTTTGATAATCTGATACTTTTCATGCCCTTTACCAGCTATTAAAATAATGTCATCTTTATCAGCCAGCAGTATCGCTTTCTTAATTGCACTCGTTCTATTCACTTCAATTATGAATGATGATCTATCAGAACTTTCACTCAACATATCTTCAATTATATTCATAGGATCTTCTGATCTAGGATTATCAGATGTTACAATAACTACACTCGATAATCTTTCAGCAACTTTCGCCATTCTTGAACGCTTACTGCGATCTCTATCGCCTCCGCAACCAAAAACAGTTATGATACGTCTTGTTGCAATAGAACCTATAGCATTTAAAACATTCTCTAGAGCATCATCAGTGTGTGCATAATCTACAAAAATAGTAAAATCTTTAGCCTGTATTCTTTGCAATCTACCATCAATTGCTTCTAATGTTTCAATCCCTTTAATAATGCAATCATCAGTAATTGATAATGATTTCGCAGCAGCGATTGATGCTAAAATATTTTCTAAATTATATTCACCGATCAACTTAGACTTAATATTATATTCAACACCATGAATAAAAACAGTCGCATCAAGCCCATCAACACTTATCTTGTAATCTACACAATACACATCAGCTTCTTTAGAAACAGCGTACGTTACACATTTTGATCTATCAAGTTTCAATAGAAGCTTTTCACCGTACTTAGATGTTATATTTATAACTTTTATATCCGAATAATTATCCTCAAATAATTTAGATTTAGCATCAAAATAGTTATCCATATTTTTATGATAATCAAGATGATCGCCTGTTAAATTTGTAAATATTGCAACATCAAATGTTACACCTTTTAATCTGTTCTGATCAAGTGCATGAGATGATACCTCAGATACTAAATAACTACATCCAGCGTCAACTCCTAAAGAAGCGAACTTAACAAAATCATATCCACCAGGAGTTGTAGTGTTGTTATCATAAACTTTACTATCTATAAAAATACCGTTTGTACCTATCGTTACAATTTTATTTTTAGCGTAACTTAATATCGATCCTAATATAATTGATGTTGTAGTTTTTCCGTTTGTACCAGTTATGGCTACTTTTTTAAGCCTATCTAATTTGTTATCAAAAAAAGTTATTGATGCTAAAGTTAATGCTGTTCTCACATCTTCAACAACTATGTGTGAGATGTTTTTAGGAAGTATTCTATCAGTTACTATCATCGATATTTTTTTAGCTAAATAAAGTTCAATAGCTTTATCTGTTGAATCAAAATTGTTTCCTTTGTATGCAAAAAAAACTACAACGTCATCAATATTAGTTATCACATCATCGATATGATAACTAATCTTTTTAACTTCTTTATCTAAAACCTTCTCTTCAACATATTCTTCTTTAGCAGAAAGAATTGTAATTAAATTTTTAATTAACATTAGCGATAATCACCCTACTTCTATTTAATAAATTAAGTTCTACTGCAAGATACTCTGCAATCTGTTTAAATATATGTGCCGATGTTGCACCACCATAGATTGATGTTGACGGCGAATCATAAACCACAATCATCGCAATCTTTGGATCATTAGCTGGAAACACACCTGCAAATGTTGCTATATAATTTTCATCAGAATATCTTTTAAGTCGTGCATCATACTTCTTAGATGTTCCCGTTTTGCCTGCAATATCAACAATACTGCTACGAGCATTTTTACCCGTTCCTGTTTTAACAGTTTTAATCATAAGCGATAATAAATAATCAGATGTTGATTCACTCATTACTCTACGACTAACAGTTTGTGGATTAACCACCCTTGATTTAACTTTAACTTTATTTATAAGTTTCGGTGTATTCATCACCCCTTTGTTTCCGATAGCTGCATAAAAATTTACGATCTGCAGAGGAGTTACAAGCAACTCATAACCAATAGACATAGAAGTTTTCGTGTTCTGTGACCACTTCTTAGGAGGTTTAACTAAACCTGATTCTTCTCTCAATCCGTATATTCCCGTCTTCTCTCCAAAACCAGCGTTGACAATAAATTTATGATACGCCTCTTTATTGACACTCTCAACCATCTTTGCAATACCGATGTTTGATGAATATTTATAAATCTCCTCAGGAGTTGATGAAGGACGGTATTTTGTATCTGTATAGGTAAATCCACCTAGATTTATCATTTTGCTTGTGTTATATCTTTTCTGATGATCTATTAAAAGTTTATCCTGCATAAATGCAAACAGGATCGTTTTAAATATTGATCCTGGCTCAAATAAATATGTGAAAGGCATATTGTTATAATGAGATCTCTCTTGACTTGAATAATCATGCGGATCAAAATCTTTTACATTTGCTGCAAAAACAACCTCTCCAGTTCTTACGTCAAGTGCAATCGCTGTACCATTTTTTGCACCATAATCTTTTGAACCGTTACGTAAAATAGATTCAACACCTGCTTGAAGTTTTGCAGAAATTGTGAGATCAACAGAACTATCTGGAAGAATTGCATCTGATTTATCATCAAATAAAATAAGTCTTCCTCTAGAATCTTTTATAGATACAACAGTCACTGGATCGCCTGCAAGATCAGAATCAAGTGTGTACTCAATTCCACCTCTACCTTGATTATCTATACCTGTGAAACCAAGAAGGTTTGACATGCTTGTGCCTTCAGGATAATATCTTGCTTCTTCTTTATAATATTCTAAACCTGTGATATTCTTTTTTAGATACTCTGCTACATCTAAATCTAAATGTCGCTCTATCCATATGAAACCATCGTTGTTTTTTAATTGATTACGAACACGTTTAGAAACACCGATACCATTTACCTCTAACTGATTAACAAATGTATCAATGTTTTTGATATTTTTTCTAAAGGCATAGATAGAACCCACAACTTTATTCTGTGCTAATATAACGCCATCTCTATCAAGAATTGTTCCTCTATTTCTCGTCGTCTCAATCTTTGATTCTACCTGCGACTTTACAAAACCTTTATATTTTGAACCTTCAATAACTTGAAGATGAAAAAGTCTTGCTATAACGAGTACAGTAAAAAATACTGCTAATACAGAGAAAAATGAACTAATTTTTGTCTCTTTGAACATAAAATACCCTACCAGTATCTATTAGTGCAAATCCAGCTTTTAATCCTTTTTTAATTAAAATCTCGTTTCTTGCTACCTTAGAATATTCTAAAGATAAACGCTCTGCGACCAATGAGCTACTTTCTAACTCTTGTGATAATTCCGATATCTCATAACCAACTGTAATACATTTATTTCTAACAATAATCAGCGTTGAGACAAAAATGATAGCTAACATGAAAGTTACTATGAAAATCGGTTGCACGAAACTAAATAACTGCAAGCTTTTCTCACTGCTTTCTTCGTACATCGGTATGTGTTTCATAATTATTTACCTCAATTAATCTTCTCTGCAACTCTTAACTTTGCACTTCTTGATAAAGGATTTGTTGTGACCTCAACTGGTGAAGGCACAAGTGCTTTTCTAGTCACTATCCTATACTCAGGAACCCTGTTACATATACACATCGGCAAAAGAGGCGGACATGTACAGTTTTTTGCATGTTCAATAAAAGATTTCTTCACAAGCCTATCCTCTAATGAGTGAAATGAGATAGCTCCAAACCTTCCCTCAACCTTCAATATGCGATACACAGAACTTAACAATATCTCGATATCTTCAAGTTCCTTGTTAACGTATATTCTAAACGCTTGGAAAGTTTTTGTGGCTGGAGAAATCCCATATTTATGAAACTTCTTAGGAATGGAATTTGCTATTACCTCTGAAAGTTCTAAAGTCGTGTCAAGCCTTTTACTCTCTCTATATTTAACTATATTTCTAGCAATACTTCTTGCAAATTTCTCTTCACCATACTTTATTATAATTTTAAAAATCTCATGTTCATCGTAACTATCAACTATATCAGATGCTTTAAATTCTTGAGTTCTATCCATTCTCATATCGATATCACCCTCTAATCTAAACGAAAATCCTCGCTCTGCATCTTTTAACTGATAGGCTGATGTTCCAAAATCTGCAATAATTCCAGATACATCACCTTCTATATTCTCATCATCAACAACTTTTAATATATCCCTAAATGATGAATGTATTATCTTAACATTACTATAATCTTTAAACCGATCTTGAAGTCGTGCAACTGCATCTAGATCTTTATCTAAAATGATTAACGATCCTTTATCCGACAATCTCGATAACAGCTCAAAACTGTGACTTCCACCACCACCTGTGCAATCTATATAGACTCCATCTGGATCTGTGAAAATATTATCAATTAACTCTAATAACATAACTGGTGTGTGCATAATATTTACCTAAAATATAAGATGAGATGAAATTCTTAAATCCTCATCTGATAACTCTGATTCTATACGCTGAGACTCCGTCTCCCACTCTTGTTTGTTCCATAACTGTATCTGATCGTTCACACCTATGATATAACACTCATCACTTAAATTAGCTTTCTTTCTGTGTTTAGGTGTAATAGTTATTCTGCCTGACGCACTAACGTCTACATCCATTGATGATGCAAATATGTATCTATAAATATCAACATCGCTCCTGTTTGTAGGAGGATTATCAATATGTGATTTCTCAACCTTTTCAAAATCCGATTTAGTCATCAACTTTAAACATTTTGATTGAGGAGTGTAATATGCCACAAGGGTATCGCCTAAATTCTTAGAACGAAGTTCATCACGCATCTTAGCAGGTAAAGATATTCTACCTGAATCATCAAATTTGTTAAGATACTCACCCTTAAATCCCATTCTTTCTCCAAAATTAATCTATAATACTGCTACTCTTGGCAACTCAAAATATAAAATACTTAACTTATATTAAGTTACTGCCGATCTATGATAATTACTCAATACAATTACTACTAATCTACAACTTATTGATAAGGCTTAACTTATATAGCTATTAATCGTAATAACACTCACTCTATACGACTATTATTTATCTACAACCCTTAATTTATATAGTTTTTATCATTGAATTATCAACAAACCATCCGTCAACTAAGCCAGCAATTATTAACAGTTTTCTATATAATATATAACAATTTCTTATAGCATCATCAATATTAAGCCATTTTATGCCAAATCAATACAATCTGTGCCTGCTCAATCCATTTATACGTTATTCTGGTCTTTTGTCAAGTGATTTTTAACCTCTGCCCTAAATAAATTTATCTACCAACATCATTAATTTTATTTTCTTAAATTAGATAAATAAATTAGATTATTTATCAAGGTAAAAGAACTACAATTATTAACTTTACTATAAATTATACATCTGATAGCATATATCTATCACATACAAATATACTGAAGGTGGTCACTAATTAATGGATAAAAAAAGAGTCGTGCTACTAATATTAGATGGATGGGGATATCGTTTAGAAGAAGAACATAACGGTACAGTTTTATCTACCCCTGAAAACTATATTAAACTATTATATAACAACGAACACACACTGCTTGATGCATCAGGAGAGGATGTTGGACTGCCGAAAGGACAGATGGGAAACTCGGAAGTTGGACATATGAATATCGGTGCTGGTAGAGTAATTTTTCAAGATCTTTTAAGAATTTCTAATGACGTTAATGACGGCGAAATTAAAAACAATAAAGCAATAAATTTATTTCTAGATAACGCTCTTAAAAAATCTGGAAGAGTGCATCTAATGGGGCTTATGTCTGACGGTGGAGTTCACTCTCATATCGATCATTTCAAAGCTGTTATTAAAATAGCAAAAGAGAGAGGCGTTAAAGAGTTATACATTCACTGTTTTACAGATGGTCGTGACACTCCTCCAACATCTGGAATAAGATACATAACTGATATGCAAAATTTCCTTTCAGAAATAAAGTACGGACAGATCGCAACAATCATCGGAAGATATTATGCGATGGATAGAGATAAAAGATGGGATAGAGTTGAAAAAGCTTGGAACGCTCTTAGAAACGGTAAAGGTATTGTAGCTCAAGATCCGATATCTGCTATCATTAACAATACTGAAACTGATGAATTTATTCTTCCAACAATTATAGATGGAGTTGATGGAAAAATTAAAGATGGTGATTCTGTTTTCATGATGAATTTTAGATCAGATAGAGCAAGACAATTAGCTGACGTTATGGTTTTAGAAAATTTTAAAGAGTTTGATAGAGGAGATAAACCTGTATTATATATTTTAACTTTAACCGAATACGATAAAACCCTAAACTTGCCTGTTGCATACGAACCTGAATTTTATGAAAATAATTTAGCAAAAGTTATAAGTGACAACGGACTAAAACAACTTAGAATTACTGAAACTGAAAAATATCCTCACGTTACATATTTCTTTAACAGTGGTGAAGAAACACCATACCCTAATGAAATTAGAGAGCTTATTCAATCTCCAAGAGATGTTGCAACATACGATCTAAAACCTGAGATGAGTGTGAATGAAACTACTAATAAATTTGAAGAGCATTTTAGAAAAGGTGATATAGATTTAGTCGTTATGAATTTTGCAAACCCTGACATGGTTGGACATACTGGTGTTCAAAATGCTATCATTAAAGCTTGTCAAGCAGTGGATGTTGCTATTGGACGTGTTGTTAAAATTGTTGACGATATGGACGCAGTCTTGATGCTTACTGCCGATCATGGTAACGCTGAATGTATGTGGGATTATGAAAATAATCAACCACACACGGCACATACAACTAATAAAGTTCCATTTATAATACATAATTATAAATGTACGCTAGGTATGAACGGTGGAAAATTAGCCGATATTGCACCAACTATATTAGAAGTGTTAGGATTACCTCAACCGAAAGAGATGACTGGGAAATCTTTAATTGATAAATAATAAATTAAAAATATCTATCACATATACGATAGGTTTTAAAAGATAGTTATGAGAAAAATTGAAGATGAATTAATCGTTGGTTATAAATGTTCAGCTTGCAAATCTGTAACAGATAACTATCACTCATTATGTGATGGCTGTTACAGCAAGCTTTTAAAACTTGATACAACTTGTACAAAATGTAATTCCTCGCTCGCTTTAATTGATAATATTTGTATTGTGTGCAGGCAAAATAAAAAAAGCATTAGACAGATATACTCAAACTATAGCTACACTTATCCTATAAAAGAGATTTTGATAAGTATAAAATTTCAATACGCTTTGCGTGTGAAAAAATTGCTACCCTTACTGATAGATTTATCTAATATAAATATTGAAGAGTATGATGCGATCGTTCCTGTGCCTTCACATTTTTTTCGTAAATTTAGAAGAGTGTATCATCCAACCGATATAATCGCAAAACATATCGCAAATGAAAACAATATCAAACTTGATAACGCTCTAAAACGAACTAGGTATACTCCATATCAATTTAGATTAGATAGAAATAAAAGATCTGGTAATATTCGTGATGCGTTTATCTATACATCAAAATCAACATACAACTCTGTACTGCTTATTGATGACATTATTACAACTGGAAGCACGATTGAAGAGTGTGCTACTACATTAAGATCTGCTGGCGTGAAAAAAGTTGATTGCTTCTCAATCTGTATAGTATAATTTGTGCAGGTTTCTAATTGCATAGAAAACAACCGATTTCCAATTTCAAATATTTTAAATTATAATAAAAAAACGGCGATAAATATTAAACATATCTACCACCGTTACTATAACTTTTTCAAGCTATTTTAAATTATAATTTTTATAAAACAGTCTATCTCAAACAACTTAAACTATCTTAATTTCAATTCAATACCATACCTGATTTTTACCCAATTAATGGATCACATTTCACTCTAATACAAGTCTAAATTTCAACTCAAATACCATACCTGATTTTACCCAATTAATGGATTACATTTCACTCTAATACAAGGCTAAATTTCAACTCAAATACCATACCTGATTTTATCCAATTAATGGATTACACTTCACTCTAATACAAGGCTAAATTTCAACTCAAATGCTACCATAAATTATATTAATCTATCCTCGTGAATTAATCGCATCAATCGGAACTATCTTGCTTAAAACTCGTGCAGGTACTAGCGAGATCAACGCAGGAATCATCACTGCAACTAGAAAACTTATTATACCTAATTTCAACGTTAAGGCTGGATACAGAACCGTTTCCATCGGAGCTGATTGTCCCTCTGATTGCATAGCTGTTAAATCTATACCTACAATTGATAGATAATATAATAGCAACGCACCGATAAGAAATCCTAAACCACCTGCAAAAACTCCGAAAAATAAACCTTCATAGAATAACATCTTAGTTAACTCTAGGTTTGAATATCCTAAAACTTTCAACATTCCAACTTCAGTTATTCTCTCATAAATTGATGCAACTAACGAATTTACAACTATTAATGATCCTAAAAACATAACAAACACAACAATACCGTTTAACACTTTTAACTCAAAATCAATAAATGAATATAAAGGACCGATCTGTGTGATATAATCACTTACAACATAATTAGGATATTTTGCTTGAAGCTCTTTTGTAACCTCTGGAATATCTTTCATGTTTTTTAGAACCACAAAAATCTCTGTCGCTGAATTCTCTGTTTTTAGAAGCTTGTTAGATGTTGCCAAATCTACAAAAACCGTATGCTTATCAAATAATGCCATCGCAAAATAAGTTGTACCAACAATCTCTGGCTTAACAGCATTCAACCCGCCATCAACCGTTGTTGAAACTAAAATAGGAGAATCACCTTGATAGATACCGATCTTATCTTGCAACTCTTTACTCATTAGTAGTCCTGTGTCTAATAATTCACCATCAACAACTTTATCCTCTAACTCATAAAAATCATCTGAGAAATCAAACGATACAATACTCATCGGATATGTGTTCTCACCGTTACCGATAAGTCCAAAAATTTTATAAGCAGGTACAACTTTCGCCACCCTATCATCTTTCAATATCTCTGCTTTCAGCTGATCCACATTCGGTATATTTTCATACACAGGAGTAAATCTCTCTTTCTCAGCAAAACCCTCTGTAACAATACGGATATGTCCCGTTTCATAATCTATAAAACCTTTTAAGAAAAGCCCGATCATTCCATTAAAATATCCCATCATAAAAACAGTTGCAATAGCTGAAACTGCAATTACAATGAAAGTTAATATACTTCGTGTTTTATATCTAAAAATATTTTTTATCGCATACTTAAACATTATTTTTTCCCTCTACGTATTGTTTCTTATACAATCAACAATCGACATACGCACACTTTTTCTAGCAGGAATATATGATACCAACATAGATGCAATAGGTACAATTATCATAGGCAGTAAAAAGTATTTTATATCCCATGCACTTCTTACAACTGGTGGAATATACAGACCGATATCTGTACCCTTGTCTGATGCTGAATCTAACGCTGTTGAATAATCTATACCTATAGTTGATAACGGAATGTTGCCGAGTATCGCTAATATCACACCGATCGACACACCGAAAACACCTATCCATAAACCTTCATATATAAATATCTTTACGATCTCGCTATCCATAAATCCTAACGCTCTAAGTGTACCTGTGTTTTTCTTCTTCTCCCAAACACTAATCAAAATAGAGTTAGTTAATCCGAGAAAAGTTATAATACCGATGATCACATAAAATATATTCATAGCAGACATTCTTGCATCCATAGCACCTACTAAATCACTCGTTAAATCTTTCCATGTTAAAACTTCTTGATCTTTATATAATGTTTGTAGCTCTGCTGCAACTTCATCTAACTTAGACTCATCATCTAGCTTGATTGTGTAATGATATAAATAATCTAAATCAAACATCTCTTGAAGCTCGCCTAAATCAATAACCACCCCACCCTCTGAATACATCGGATTTGATGAATTAAGTAACCCACCTATCTCATACTCAGCTGATACAAACGCATCACCTTTCGTTCTAAATGTTAAGTTAACGTAATCACCAACTTCAACATCTAAATCATTAGCAAGTCCAGCACCTAGCCATGCAAGATCACCAAGCGGTTCATCAGATGTGTTGTTTACTAATAAAACTTTACTGTCCCGTGCTTCATCTATTCCTATTAATGCGACTGGGATAGAATCGACATAGTTATCAACTTCTGCATAAATAACTAAACGTGGAGTGTACTCAATACCTTCAACCGTATCTAACAATATCTCACCGTTCTCTAAATTAGTCGATTGATCGATCCATAAATTATCCTCATTAAGAGGAATATCTGTATCGAAATTAGCTATACGTATTCTAATATCTGAATACTCTTCCTCTCTCAAAGAATCGATAGACATATTCACAAAACCATCTGCAAACGATGATAAAAGAATATATAAAACAATTCCTAACGATAGAACTGATATAGTCATAAATGCTCGTCTTTTAGCACGAAGAACATTTTTTAATGCTATGCTTAATAATCTCATCTATGACCCCTCTATTATTTTTCCATCACTCAATGTATATATTTTATCTGTTATATCCATAACTCTTGAATCATGTGTTGAAAATAAAATTGTAATCTTTTCATCGTTATTCAACTTTAATAAAAGATCTAAAATTTGTTTACCAGTTTTACTATCTAAGTTTGCTGTTGGCTCATCTGCTAAAAGTAATTTAGGAGTTTTAACTAACGCTCTTGCAACCGATACCCTCTGTTGTTGTCCACCTGATAACTGGTTTGGATAGTTTTTAGATTTATCAAATAACCCAACTTTATCAAGCATAGACATCACTTTATCATGCTTATCTTTGCCTTCACTTTCAAACAATGCTAATGCTACATTTTCATACGCAGTTAGGACTGGTATTAGATTGTAACTTTGAAAAATAAAGCCTAAATTTTTTCTTCTAAAAATAGATAACGCTTTACTGTTTTTATCACTTAGCGATTCATCATCAATAATAACTTCACCAGATGTTGCCGTATCGATCGCACCTATAATATTTAAAAGGGTTGTTTTACCAGATCCTGATGCACCAACTAATGCACACACTGTTCCTTTTTCAATACCGATAGATACACCTGCTAACGCCTCAAATGGTGTTAATCCATTATCATATATCTTTTTTATTTCACTTGTTTTTACGTACATTAATTTTTTCTCCTAAATTAAAAACTAGCCTCTAACTTCACAAATAACGAGAAATTATATCCACCTTTATTAGTTGGTGCAAACTCTGAACCTTTTGATCCAAAATAACTGCCCATAGATATATCTAACATTAAATTGTTTGCAACTTGAAAAATACCTCTAGGTAATGCCGATCCACTACCATCAAAAACGTTAACTATCACGTCAAGTCCTACTTGAATAAACTGATCTATTGTGAACATAAAAGAGGTGTATGAGTATCCACCACCTCTAAAATAATAATCACCTAACGTTGTTGTTAATAACTCTTTCTTATCTCTTGCACCATCTGAATTAAAATAGAATGTTTGCTTCACAACGAGCGTGCGACTGCCGATTAAAAAGCTGTAATCAACACCTAGCGACGCTTCATGATAATCATTATATAAACTGCTTCCACTAGCTGTTAAAATATCATTTGCATGATAAGCATACGATCCTAAAAGTGCGACAACTACATCTGCTTTAAAAAATCCACCTACTACGTTTTGATTGTCACCTTTATATTGATAAACAAGTCCTGCTTCAAAACTATCCATACCAAAAATATATTCAACGCCACCTAGCACATCTTCCCACTTATCATCGCCACCTAAGAACATGCCTATCTTGCCGTATGATCCAATTCCTAAATCCCACGATATAAGGTTAACTCCAGGTTTGGTTTCGGTTGGATCAAGTAATGAAAAGTTTTTATACCACTCTAGAACATTAAATAATTCTGGTTGTCCAAATGTTAGATATGTTTTACCTATTGTAAATGTGCCAACATTACTCTTTATCTTCATATATAATCTTGGTATATCTAAAATAATATCAGTGTCTTGAGCGATCGGAATATTTGCAGTTGGATCGTTTCCGCTTCCACCTAAATTATTTTTTCCATACATTAAACCTAAACGAATATCTGAATAAATTCTCCAGTTTTTCTCTTTATAGTTTAGATCAAATTTAAGCCTCGAAAAGTTTTGAAACTCAAACGGACTACCACCCGCCATCATGGTAGATCTATTTTCAAGCGCTCCACCTAATGAAAGTTTTGCATAAGATAGCGATGTTGAAAATAATATAATTAATATGACATACAGATATTTATACATACTAATCCTCTAGATATGATCTAGTGAACATCTTTTGATCTAAAACAATATCTGGTTTTAATTTTGTATACGTAACCCTTGTTAATGAGTTTTTCTTTCTAAGATCGCTTGCTTCAAAAATCATCGGCATAGTTAGTTTTCCTACTTTCTGATAATCTTTTAACTTAAACTCTTTGATCGCCCGATAACCCTTTCTGCCTTTTGCATAGAGTGTCACTTTATAAATTTGAAAGTTGTCCATATCTACATATAAATCTTGTTTCGCATAACTAGTTACTGCATCATTGATCGCTAAAATAGTTAATTTGTAAACTTGCTTTCCATCAAGCTCAACAGTTTCAAGCGACTGTGAAGTGTACTCTTTATTGTAAGCACCTTGATTTAATATATCATCATACGATATGTCACTGCCCATAACTCCATCTCTTAATAAGTGTCCTGATATCTTAATCGTATCTTGAGCATCAGGTAGATATATCCATAGATCATCATTGATCTTTAAATATCTTGTTCCTTGATCTTGAGGATTTGTAAACTCCATAAATGATTTACTATCTTCATCATCAAGATATCCATAATATCCTTTACTAAGTTGGCGTGATCCAGAAACTATCTCCATCACAGCTTCAAAATATAGAGAATCATAATCACGTTGAACTAAATCAACTTTATCAAGCAATTCCTCAGCAGTTACTGCGTAAAGACTTATCGGTACAAAAAAAACAGAGAACAAAAACAGTAATAAAAACCTTATTTTTATCATATATATAACCTTATAAAATATTTTATTTATTACATCATAGTTGCATTACTCTGTCAATTCTAATATCATGTTCTATTGACAATATATTTTAATCTATTATATATAGATTTTTAAGGAGTTCATTCATGAAGTATACAGTTGCTACCCTCGTAATCGCACTTACAATATTCACAGGTTGTATTAATCGCAACAAGAAAGAAGTTATCGATAATACAACAGTTAATCTCTATAATGAGTACGGATCAACGAAGCTAATGGAAGCTGTATTTTTTAATGATAATGAAACAGTACAGAAAATAATATCAACTACAAACAAGCTAGATCAACGAGATAAAATATACGGCAAAACAGCACTCATGATAGCTGTTGAAAGAGGTAACTTAGATATAATAAAAACCCTTATACAAAATCAAGCAGATCTTAATATTATAGATAATGAAGGCAATACTGCACTTCTTTTTTCATCTACCAAAGGAGATGCTAAACTTGTAAAATATCTTGTAGATAACGGTGCTAAAATAGATGCTATAAATTTAGAAAGAGAGAACGCACTCATGCTCTCAGCAATGGATAATAGTAGCATTGAGATAACTAAATATTTAGTGAGCAAAAAACTTTTAGATGTAAACGCTACTACAAAAGATAGACGAACAGCATTAATGCTCGCATCATCAGCAGGCAATTTGGAAGCCGTTAAACTGCTTATAAATAACGGTGCTAAAATTAACGCAACAGATATATATGAAAGCAGTGCATTGATGGATGCTGTTTCAAGAGGATATCTTGATATCGTAAAATATCTTATTAATAATAAAGCTAACGTTCATCAATTAAATGAGTTCAAATCTAACGCACTTATGATCGCTTCAGGTAAGAATAGATTTGACATAGTTAAACTGTTGGTTGATAGAAAAATTGATATTAATCATAAAGATAAATATGGCAGAACAGCACTCCTCACAATCGCTAGATGGAAAGATCCAAAAACGGTTCAGTATCTAATAGATAATGGTGCTAAACTTGATTTTAAAGATGAGAACGGTGAGACAGCACTGATCGCTGCTACAAACGGATCTAATTTTGAGATCATAAAAATATTAGTAGATTCTGGAGCTGATCTAAGCATAAAAGATTTAGCTGGTAAAACTGCAATAGATATATCAACCGAATTAGAAAATAAAGATATCTATAAATACTTAAAAGAAAAACAGTAGTTTATATAGTGGGGATAATTGAGAAACGTAATTGAAAGATTTTAGTTATAAACTTTTGGTAATCATTCAAAGATTATAGTTATTAAACTATTGGTAATCGCACAAAGATTATAACGATTGAACTATCGAGAGTGTAAAATATTTGGAGCATCAACTGTGGTAATTAATATATAGTGATAAGATTTAAGAATTAAATATTGTAATTATAGTATATGCTGATCGGATAAAATTGTGCTTACTGAAAAGTTATAGCTGTACAATAGGCAACATCAATAAGCTATAATTACCCACCTATCATTGCCAATAACTCCTCTCTAGAGTCTGCAACTGTTTCATTGTATGGATCTATCGACATAGCAATATCGTAACATTCCAACGCTTCTTTATACTCTTCTAAAGCAATCAAAACCTCTGCCTTGCTCACATACACAATAAAGATATTGCTATCTAAACCTATAATCATATTGAGTGATTCTAACGACTCTTCATAATGATTTAATAGGTATTGCACCATCGATTTTAGATAGTAACAACTTATCTGTTTCGGATCAATTTCAATCGCTTTATCAAGACATGCAAGTGACTCAACATTTCTATTTAATAAAACTTGCGACTTACCTTTTTCAAAATAAAAATCACTCACACCAGGAACTATTTCAATTGCTTTTGTATAACTATCAATCGCTTCTTCATATCTTGCTAGATGAAATAAACATCTACCCTTATTATAACAGTGATACCCGATCATACTATCAAGCTCAATTGCACGCTCGTAATATAAAAGTGCTTCATCAAACTTGCTACTATTATAATATACAAATGCAAGATTGATACAAGCTAACAAGTTATCAGGTTCAATAACAATTACATTTTCAAGAGATATTAATGCATCATCATATTGATGTAGAGAGATGAAAACATCTGCAATCTCTAGATATATTCTAACTTTATTAGAAGCATGTTTTAACGAGTTATGAAGCTCCACAAGCCCTTCATCACACTGATTATTATCACATAAATCTTTGCCGATAAGATAATAGCATGCCGATAACAACTCATTTACTCTTTGGTTTTTTGGATTAATTTTAAGTGCTTTTAAAAATAAATCTTTTGCAATAACAAACTCTTCATTAAGCAGATTGTTGTGTCCTAATCTTGAATACCATAGATCATCATATTCGCCGTCTTCTTTCACAGATAAAAGAAGTGAAATAGATCTATCAAAATCACCGAGATTACTATAAGCTCGTGCAAGCAATGAGGTTAGCTCATAATTAAGATCACTCTTATTTAATTGACCGATTAAATCAATAATTTTTTGGTGCTCATCAATATCATGATACTTCTGTATTTGAGTTAAAATTTTTTCTTCCATTTTAGACAACCACATAATTTGTTTATGATATGCATTTTAAGTACAGGTCTTAAATATTAGTTATAGATTATTGCTAATTTCATACTCTCTCTTAACAAGGCTATAACTATAATTGCAATATGGATTAAATAGATAGATTGGATAACAAAAAATAATTTAACAACATAATAAATACTGTTTAAAAATTAAAATAATCAACACATAATATCTAATCTTCAACCCAGCAAAAACAGAAAAAGACAACTATTAAATACAAATATAAAAGAACTCTACAACTCTAAAACTGCAATAAATCACTTCTACAAGTACTTTAACACTTACAATAAGTATCGTCAATAAGTTTATTAAATGTATATATACATTATTAGAATATTATACCTACTTAACATCCTTGCTATATAAATCAGAATGATATAAAATAGCTTATGTATTTGTAAAATAATTTTATCGTACAATTAAAAAGTGTCAAAGGAGAATAGTAATAATATGTTTATATTAATTAAAAATAGCTCAATATACTCACCTAAATTTATAGGTGAAAAAGATATACTTATCTGCAACAATAAAATAGTTGAAATAGGTGAAAATTTAAATTATACATTTAAAAATTTAATCACAATAGACGGTAAAGGTAAAAAATGTGTACCAGGATTTATGGATACACACATGCATATTATCGGTGGCGGTGGTGAAGCTGGATGCATAACAAGAGTTCCTGAAATTCCTCTATCAACTTTTATAACATCTGGACTTACAACCGTAACTGGTTTATTAGGCACAGACTCAATCACTAGAAATATTGAAACTCTGGTTGCAAAAACTAAATCATTAAATGAAAGTGGTATGAACGCTTACTGTCTAACAGGATCATACACATTTCCTTCACCTACTCTAACTGGAGATCTTCAAAGAGATATCGTATTTATACGTGAAATCGTAGGTGTAAAATTAGCGATGTCTGATCATAGATCATCTGCTATCACTATTGATGAATTAGAACGTCTTGCACTTCACACTA
Source organism: uncultured Deferribacteraceae bacterium (assembly GCA_947041165.1). Classification (GTDB taxonomy): domain Bacteria; phylum Chrysiogenota; class Deferribacteres; order Deferribacterales; family Mucispirillaceae; genus CAMQYB01. The sequence goes on from CAMRCY010000020.1 coordinate 35,236, forward strand.
GAGTTGCTGGTATGGTTGCTGGGAAAAAATCATTCGTAGAAGTGCATATCGGAACTGCAAAATCATACATAGAGATGATACTCAAAGTTGTAGAAAAAGGACAAACTCCTGCAAGTGCATTTAAACCAACTCACATCTCAAGAAGTAAAGACCTGTTTAAACAAGGTATACAGTTTAATAAAATGGGTGGATATATAGACATCACTTCTTGTCTAGCATCACACCTACCGATGGATGAATCTTTCGCAATGCTTAAAGAAGAGAAAGCATTACTTAATAGAGTGACATTAAGCTCCGATGGTAACGGTAGCTGGAACAGAGTTGATAGCGACGGCAAAATAATTGAGATCGGAAAATCAAGCTGTAATGAAGTACACAACGGTATAAAATTTCTTGTCGAAAACAAAGTGCTAAGCTTAGAAGAAGCACTGCCTTTTGCAACAAGTAACACAGCTGGTGGACTTGGAATTGAACATGAAAGAGGATCTATTAAAGAGAATTATTATGCAGATTTATTACTGCTAGATGATAAGCTGAATATTGACACAGTTATCGCTAATGGAAATATTATGATGCAAAACAGCGAAGTGTTAGTTAAAGGATATTACGAGTAGATTTGAATTAAAATTAAGTTGTTAGATTGAACCTATCGTTATGAGTATGATTATGAGTGCGATTATGAGCATGATTATAAGTACGAGTATGAATTCTATTACGAGTATGAATATGATTACGGTTACAAGTATGAGTATGAATATGATTACGATTATGAGTATGAACATGGGTACGATTATGATTACGAGTATGAGTATGGGTACGAGTATGATTACGAGTAAGATTATAAGTACGATTACGAACATGATTACAAGTATAACTATAAGTACGATTACGGCGAATAGTAAAACATATTATTAATTTATAAAAGATAAATTGAGTGCTAAAAACACTCAGTTACAAATAACAAACTTAAAATAAAAATTATAGTTAAATTATAAAACGGTGTGTTAGCTTAAAGGGTAGTAATTATAATTCTCTTTAACTAACCACCATTTTTATTATCTATTAATTTCTGCAATTTATTCTTATACATAACAATAAACTCATCATCAGGATTTGCTGACAGATATATATTGAGATGTTCAACAGCCTCAGATTTTTGACCAGACTCACCAAACGCAATACCTTTCAACTTATACATTTCAATATCATTTTTATTATCAGCCATAAGTTTATCGATGTAAATAATCGCTTCATTATATCTATCTAGCTCAAATAAAATATCAATTTTTAGTCGATACCCAACATCTGAATTTGGAAACAATATTAAAATCTCATCAGTACGAGTTAACGCTTTTTCAAAGTTCTTAGATAGACGTGAAACCTCTACCGATCTAACAAGACTCTCAATATCATTTCTTTCATTATAACTAGTGAATACTAGATAGCTGATTATAGATAATAAAACTACTGCAAATATGATTTGTATTTTTTTAAGCGATCTAATAACTAAATCTTTTTTCATAATATTTAGCTTAAAAAGTGAAAACCTACTGCTTATGCTTTTCGGACTTGTATGATGTTTGTTCAATAAGCTAACTAACTTAATCACGTCTATATTATTTTTATCAATCAATAAAACTTGCTCATAAACACTCAATGCTTCTTGATATCTTTTCATCATAAACAGAGCATCACCCTTGCCTATTAAAGCTTCTAGATCATCACTATTTAAAGTTAATACGGTGTCGTATAATGTTAATGCTTGTAAATATTTTCTAAGTGAATATAACGCTGATGCTTTATTTATTTGATAAGTAGGTTCAGTTGGATTTATCTCAATAGCCTGATTAAAATATATTAACGCTTCATTAAATTTGTTTTTATATAGTAGAGCATTGCCTTTATAATTTAGATATTCAGGATTAGTAGGATTAAGTCTAATCGCCTCATTGATAGATTTGATAGCTCTATTATACTTTTTTAATTTTATATATATAGTTGCAATCTGACTATATAATTCGGGATCTTTATCGTTAATTTTTAGTTTGGCATATATAGTAGCTAAAATTTTTATAAGACTTTTTTTATCATCCATATGTCTATCGTTATCTTTTTTATAAATAAAAATCTCCTACCAACTATTATCAAACTATTTACAATATTATATCATTATGAGAATAAAATAAATATCTTTTTATATATCAAGATAGTATGTTTATTATAATTTATATTATAGATCAATCATAATCTTATATTAGGAAAAAGTATTAATTAAAATTTTAAAATCAATCCATTGACAGGAAATCTATGGATTTTAGTCGTGTCAACTTCATTACTTGTACCAATTATAGTTGCAAAAATAAAGAAAGTTAAGCAATAAAAATATCTGACTTAACTAAAAGTTAAAAACTACACATGATAAATATATTTGATAATTCAAAATCTTGCAAAGGTGAGATACTTAAAAACATACAATAACATTTAACAAAAAAATGAACGGATAGATTAATATAAATATCAACCATAACCGTTCACTTTTAAAACATATATTATAATATATAGTATATAAACATACTATATCTACATGACTTGTAAAATTCTTTAACCGTAAATAAATTACCTATAAAACCATAACTAAGACGTAACACTAAAATTCGCTAAAATAATCCCAACATAGTTATCATCTTACTATACAACAAAATACCCTACCCATAACTAACCTAAATTGACACTAACATAAATTCCACGAACCTAAGCTCTACTAACATCGTTGACTAACCTAAATTGACACTAACATAGTTGACGAACATAAGTTCTACTAACATTAGTTAACTAACCTAAGCTCTACAACCACAGTTGACTAACGTAAATTCAACTAATTTAATTTCCACTAACATTAGTTAACTTGTGTGTTTTTCTAAAATCTTATGCACCTTGTTTATTGATCTTATTTTGTCTATTAAGATCTTTTTTCTCGATGTTCATTTTATCTGAAAGACCATCTCCCTTACCTGGTGTCATAATCTCATAATCACTATTTATATCAAACGAAAATAGTTTTTCATTTAGAAGTTCTAGTCTATCTTGAAGGTTAGTTACAACAATAGTTACCTCTGATACTGCTGATGTTGATTCCTCAATTCCTGATGCAACCGATTGTGCTAACTCAGAACTATTAAGTATTAAATCGTAGTTTTGAGTAACCTCTTCATTAATAATTCCAGTAGTATTAAAAATGCTATTAACCCCACCATATATCTTATTAAACGCTGTTTCTGTAACCTCTATTGACTGAACACCATCTGATACTGTTGTTGATGCTTTTTTCATCTCTGTTGATGCGATCTCTGAATCGTTCTGCAACGTAGATATAATCTGCTCGATCTCACTTGTTGCTTTCTGTGTACGCTCTGCAAGTTTACGAACTTCATCAGCAACCACTGCAAATCCTCTACCAGCTTCACCAGCTCTAGCTGCCTCAATTGCAGCGTTTAATGCTAATAGATTTGTTTGATCTGCTATATCGTTAATAACTGTAATAATATTTCCGATCTCTGCTGATGAGTCTGATAACTTCGTAATCGTGCCTGATAATGAATCAGTTTGTTGATTAATATTTTGCATAGCATTTTTCACGATTGTAAGTTGAGCTTGCCCTTCCTCAGTATCTTTAACAGCTTCTTGAATAACACCACTATCTGTTTGAAGCATCTCTACAACTTTTTTAAGCTTTTCTGTGATTATTTCCATATTCTCTGCACTTTTTGTTACCTGCTCTGATTGAGAATTAAATGTGATATCTAACTCGTTCATCGTATTCACAAGGCTAGTATTATCTCTTTCAATATGTCCTGAGGCATCAACTACATCTTTTAACATATCTGATATACGTTGAACAAATGTATTAATCGACGAATATGTAGTGAAAACTTCATTCTCTGTTTTATATTCTGGTAACCTGTAATTTAGATAACCGTTTCCTAAAACAGTAAACAAACTACTCATACGTCCAAATGCTTTTGCAATAATCATTACTGTTCCAGTAACAAAAAGCGTAAACAGTAGTAATGCCAACACTAAAAACACTGTCGCACCAATCACAAGTTTCTTAACTTTATTGATATCCTTCATTTTAGTGCTTTCTAATATATTTATGTTCTCGGCTGTTACGTCACTGATGACACCATATGTTTTATTTAAATTATTATCATAATCTATTCCATATATTATCGCTTCTGCACCTGCATAATCGCCACTATTAAATAGAGATAATGCGCTATCTTCATAACTTTCACTAACTAAAACAGCAGCATTAAGTGTTTCTAAATTACTAAGTATTTTAGCTAAAGATTCAATATTTTTTAAATTACTTATCTCATCATTTATTTCTAAAGATCTTTTTATGCCAGACTGATAGTTATTATAATAATCTTTATTTTTCGTAGATAGATATATTTTAATTGATGATACCGAAAATAATCTATTCTTCTCAATTTCATCTAATAACTTCACTGCTTGAGCATTTGATGACGAGCCTTCAACTCCTAAATCAACCGAATGTGAAAGATACGCCATTGTGAGTAGAATTGATACAAGAAACACAATTCCAAATGAAAATATCATTATTAAAATCGCTCTTATACGAAGTCTAGCTATTAATTTTATCATATACACCTCAAATCGTACTTAACGTACTCACAAATTCTATATTTTTTTATTATATATCTAATACAAAACAAGCGTTAAAACTACGCTCAATTTCCAATACCATAAACTAAACAATAAATTATTTCAACTATATTTTATATAAGGCGATCTACACACAAATATCTAACAATATCTATGTCATCAATTTATAAAATATACCCATAAGTTAATCATTCTGATACATATATCGTTAAGATTGTAATAAAATTTTCTACCAAATCTACTAGTGAGAATTTCTAGTTACAACACATAATAACTATACGTTCACCAATTTCATGATGAACGTATAATCTACTTATATTATATTACATTATCTTATCTAGGTCATCACTAATAGTGAAAAATGATAACTTGTTTTTTAACATTTCAACACGTTTTTGTAAATGTCCAACAGTTGATGTAAACTCTGCCACAGCTGAAGTTGATTCTTCAATACCTGCTGCAACCATCTGTGTTGACTCTGAAATACTGCGAATAAGATCGTAGTTTTGAGAAACCTCAACATTAATAGATGCAGTTGTTTCTGATATCTGGTTTACTCCACCAAAAATCTCATTGAATGCTTCCTCAGTTTCTTCGATCGATGCTACACCATCTGATACTGTTGTTGATGCTTTTTTCATCTCTGTTGATGCGATCTCTG
>CAMRCY010000021.1 GCA_947041165.1 uncultured Deferribacteraceae bacterium
TTACCTTAATTATGGTAACACTATCTTAATTATAGCAGTGTGTATATTTGAGGTTATACTAATAGGAATAAGCTAGACTTATAAAGTGACTATGATATTTGTGTAGATTAAAATAGTGCTAATTCCTTTATTCATTTATTAACATTACCTTAATTATGGTAACACTATCTTAATTATAGCAGTGTGTATATTTGAGGTTTTTGGCTTAATTCTTGTGAATGATTACGATAATTTATACCGTAATTTAACCCTCATGAATCTTTGCGTAATCGATACTTAGAGCTTAATTCTTGTGGATGATTAAGGCAATTTATATTTTTATTTTACTATACGAATTCATCAATAAAATATATGTCTTGACTTAATTTTATATGGCTACTATAACATTATGAAAATATCTTAATTGTAAAATATTTGATTTTTACACATTAAAATTTTATTATGTTAGTATAGCTACTTATGGCGAGGAACAGATGACATTAATTTATAGAGATATAGCTACTGCACTTTGTTTTAAAGATAATTAATGTTAGGGGAAAAAACCTTTAACGTTCTAATAGATGAACGTGATTTTTTTATACCACTCATAATAGAACATATCTACATATCTTCTATCGCAGTGATAATATCCACTATACTAGGTCTTGGACTTGGTATCTTTATTAGTCAATACAAATACTTCAAATTACCAGTCCTAAGCATGACAAGTCTTATATATACTATCCCTACAATCGCTATGCTTGGATTTTTAACACCTCTCACTGGTGTTGGCAATATGACTGCGATTACCGTACTTGTTATCTACGCTCTTCTTCCTATGGTTCGCAACACTTATGTCGGCATAACTGATATAAGTCACGATATCATCGAAGCTGCTGATGCGATGGGTAGTACAAAATTTCAACTTCTTACAAGAATAAAATTGCCTCTAGCTATTCCTATTATTTTAACAGGTTTTAGAAATATGGTGGTTATGACTATATCTTTAGCTGGTATCGCCTCGTTTATAGGTGCAGGTGGGCTTGGAACTGCTATATATAGAGGAATATCAACCAACAATATTCAAGTCGTTCTAGCGGGCAGTATACTTATCGCACTGCTTGCATTTCTCGCAGATCAAATATTAATCAATTTCCTTAAAATGGTTAAACTTAAAAAATATCTAAACTTAAAAATAAAATCAGCTGTAATTATAGTTTTTATCGCAATCATATTTATAGTTAACCTAACTGGGAAACAATATGATATAGCTATTGCATCAAAACTTGGATCTGAACAGTTTATTTTATCTGAAATTTTAAAAATATTAATAGAAGAAAATTCTGACCTAAAGGTTAAGCTGTATAAAGGTGTCGGTGGATCAACTGCTGGTATTCATGAAGGTATGATTAAAGGTGATTTTGATCTATATCCTGAATATACAGGCACTGCATGGTTATATCTATTAAAACAAAAGTATGAGCCAGATCACGATAAGCTTCAAGCACAGCTTGAGAAAATATACAGCGAAGAGTATGGTATAGAATGGATATCGTACTATGGATATAATAATAGTTACGCATTAACTGTGAGAACTGAAACTGCTGAGAAATATAATCTACAAAAATCATCAGACGTTACAGCAATAGCCGATGAATTAGTTTTCGGTGCAAACTACGATTATTATGAAAGAGATGATGGATTTTATGCTATGGCTGATGCGTATGACTTAAAATTCAAAAAGACTATAGATATGGAGATCGGTTTACGTTATATCGCTTTAGAATCTAAAGAGATAGATATACTGCCTATATTTACAACAGACGGAGAAGTGCTAGATCTAGATGTGAAAATATTAGATGATGATAAAAACTTCTTCAAAAAATATATGGCTGGAAATGTAATCCGTAAAGAGATCTTAGTTAAACACCCTGAACTTAGAGAGATTTTAGGCAGGCTCAACAACACGATGAATAACATAGAGATATCTAAACTTAATTACGAAGTTAATATTAAAAAAAGAATAGATAGCGATGTTGCAAGAGAGTGGCTAATCAAAAAAGGACTCATCAAAGACAATGAAAACAATCGTAATAGATAGTGATAAAAAAACTGCCATAAAAGAGATCACAGTAAGCACCTTACTATCAATGTAGTGTCCTAGTATTAATGCAAGTATCTTATATATCAATATAAACTCTACTTTCTAATATTAAACAACAAATTGAAAAACAGTCATCGCAACATTAAAAGAAATCGTAAAACATATAATTCAATCACATTCTATCAATTAAATAAAATCAATTTTGGAGATCTAAATGATTACTTTATCAACACTTAAATCAGTTATTAAAAGTAGAGTTTTTATCATCGTGTTTTCAATACTGTTAGCGATATTTTCAATGCTCTGTTTAACTCCGATTTTCATCAATATATATGATAGTAACTCAAGCTTAGTCAATGAACATCTAAACACTCAACTTATGCGTTCAGGCGTGCTTTTCGGTATCGCAAGATTTATAAACGGAACTATATCACTTGCTCAATCTCTACAGTTCTCTGTTGCTGTTGCATCAATTAATCCACTTGAAATTTTAGCACCAGTGAATGATTTTATTGAACGCATATCAAACGTATCAATGATAGCTGTGTCATCAGTTTTACTACAAAAATTTCTATTAAAGATTTTTATGTGGATAGCGTTTTTTATACTCATTCCGATAAGCTCTATACTCCTACTTTGCTCAGCTATATTTAAAGATAATCTATCTAAAATTTTACGCTTATTAAGTGTACGTTTTTTCGTATTTTCACTTCTTGTAGCGTTCACAATTCCTATATCTGTCTATCTTTCAATAGGTATTGAAAGAAGTATATTAGCATCAACAATTGATGAAAGTATGAACGCATTAAATGAAGATAACAGAAGTATGATAGATATTAACAACAACTTATTATCTATTGCTAACAACGATTTAGAAACAACTGTTAAAGGAAGTAATGTAGATAAAAACGAAGTAAATAATTCTGGTTTGTTAGATAAAACGAAGAACATATTTACATCTGGTTACGATAATATTGGAGAGTTTTTCTCATCAATAAATTTGTATGCGAAGGCTAAAGACACGTTAACGGCATTGCAACTTAAAGTTGAAAACACGTCTAGTTATTTTATAAAAATGTTACTCATAATATTCATCACAACATTGTTAATTCCAGTCGGCACATTCTTTATTCTAAAGGCTTCTTTTACTACAATTTTTAAGAGTGTATCAGATTTTAAAAAGGATAATATTTAGAGATAAATAGTAACGTAGCGATCGTTGTATCTGATAAAAATTGGACATCAAATTATTATAATAAAAATTAAAATAGGTATGCTATAAAATTATAACATACCTACTAACTTATCTATCTATGGTGTAATTTATATACAACTAACTTATCATTAACCTATACATATATCTATACACTTTCAACATCTTACCTATCTACGAACGCATATTTACGCTCTCAATTTTAAACTATTTTATTCACGCATATCTATACACTTTCAACATCTTGAAGATCTATGAACGCATATTTACGCTCTCGATTTTACACAAATTTACGCACGCATATTTGTATATTGTAACGGAGTATCAACCTCTAACTTTTTCATTAACTCCATAGCTGATTGAAGATCATCTATCTTTTTACCATCAACACGAACTTTGCTATCCATGATAGATGCAGTAACTTTTAGTTTGCTCTCTTTTATAGCTGAGATAAGTTTCTTAGCGATATCTTTCTCTATCCCCTCTTTCACTTTCACAACTCTTGATAGCATTGCACCACCTGCTTTTTCAACATCTTTAAACTCTAAAAATCTTGAATCCACACCTCTTTTTGTAACAACAGATATAAGCATTTCACGCAACATAGTCATCTTCATTTCATCAGATGTTTTGAATGTGATTACCTTATCTTTTTTATTTAAATCTACTTCGGTATTCGATCCTTTAAAATCAAACCTAGTATTTAATTCTTTTTTAAGATTGTTAATCGCATTATCAAGCTCTTGTAAATCAATCTCTGAAACTGTATCAAAAGATGGCATATATTACTCCTTTTACTTAAAATCTATTATATTGTAAATGCTAATTTACCCGATTAAATCAGATAAATCAGCTAACTAATCTACTCTAAAGTTTAACTATCACAATCACAAAACTTACTCTATCACTCCGCCACCGATCAGCATGTCGTCAATATAAATCCCAACTGTTTGTCCTGATGCTGGTGCGAACTGTTTATTCTCGAACAAAATCTGTGCCTTATTATCAGGAAGTTTTTCAACTGTGCAAGGCTCTTCTGTCATACGATATCTAACCTTAGCGAAACCGTTAAATATAGTTTTACTTGCAGGATGAAAATTACACTCAATTAAACGAACTGTTTCTTCACCGATATCTTCTTTAGTTGTTAAATAAACATCGCCTGTCTTAGAGTCTATTGATTTAACATATATAGGTTCGCTATGGCTTATATCTAAACCTTTACGCTGTCCAACTGTATAATTGTGTATACCTTTATTTTGTCCAACAATCTCACCGTTCAATATAAAGTTTCCTGTGATAACTTTTTTAAGATAAGTAGCTAAAAAATCTCTATAATTACTGCCCTCTATAAAGCAGATATCTTGACTATCTTTCTTCTCTGCAACTGATAATCCGATCTCTTTTGCAAACACACGTATATCTTTCTTCTTAAAACTGCCTAGTGGGAAACGAAGATATTGAAGATATTCCTCTTCTATCAACGCTAGATAATACGATTGATCTTTATCTTTATCAAGTCCCTTACTTATTATAGGGTAGCCGTTCAACTCTTTCATAATTGCATAATGTCCAGTAATAATCTTAGTTGCATTATTCTTTACCATTTCATTATGTAGGAAAACTGTTTTTGCAAGTTTATTGCATCTACTACATGGATTAGGTGTTCTGCCATATTTATATTCTCTTATAAAATAAGATATAATGTACTCATTAAACTCCTTTGAGTAATCAGCTAGATACCACTTAATTCCTAACTCTTCTGCCACTCGTTTTGCATCGTCGTAATTTGTATCATCATTATCAAACATTTTTAATGTTACACCGATAACTTCTTTAGCACTGTGTTTAGCTAGATATGCTGTAAAAGATGAGTCTACTCCTCCTGACATTGCTACGATCACTTTCTCATCACTTGATATATTCAAGTCAAAACCACTTATATTCATTTCTCTATGTTAAGGAATATCTATATTTTTTGCAATGATAATTATTGAATTATAGTAAAATAACATATATAGTACTATTCTGGGTGATGCGGATGATCGCTTGTGTCTTTATTGTGCATAAGAGGAAAGTCCGAACACTTATGAGCAGGATGACCGATAACATCGGTTCGTGGTAACACGGGGATAGCGTTACAGAAAATAACCGCCATATATAAATTTATTTATGTACGGTAAGGGTGAAAATTTAGGGTAAGAACCTATAACGATAGTTGGTAACAGCTGTCGAGAACAAGCCCCATCTGGTGCAAGACAAACCGTGAAGAGATTGCTCATATCGTTACTATTCACAGGTAGTTGCTAGAGGTAAATAGTAATATTTATCGTAGATAGATGATCATCACTCGTTAATTCGAGTACAAAATTCGGCTTATAGCATCACCCAGTTTCCTAAAACATGTCGACTAAATCAAACCTCTAACCACGTATAAAATTTAGACACCTGTCATAAATTTCATATAAATATTTAAACCATTACTGATTTAAGCTTAATCGATATCCTTTAAAACTATAACAAATTTTCAAATATGAAGCGTATTCTCTTAATAATATTGAATAAAAAAATAAAGTGATTGACATCTTGTCTAAAAGATATATAATTAGCCGTTTTAATTATTATATGGAGGGCAACATGCCTGTTAGAAGTGATTTAAAAAAAATTCTCATTATTGGTTCAGGTCCAATAATCATCGGTCAAGCCTGCGAGTTTGATTATTCTGGAACTCAAGCATGTAAAGCATTAAGAGAGCTTGGCTACGAGGTTGTGCTTGTAAACTCAAATCCAGCAACGATAATGACTGATCCTGAAATGGCTGATATAACCTATATCGAACCTCTAAACATCTATAGACTAGAAAAAATAATTGAAAAAGAAAGACCTGATGCACTCCTTCCTAACCTTGGTGGACAAACAGGACTTAACCTAACGATGGAACTTAACGATGCTGGAATACTTGAAAAATATAACGTCGAAGTTATAGGTATCAATCTTGAAGCGATCAAAAAAGGTGAAGATAGAATTATATTTAAAGAAACTATGGAGCAAATTGGTATTGACATGCCTAAATCTGTTCCTGCATACACTGTTGAAGAAGCTGAAAAAATCGCATCAGAACTTGGATATCCTGTAGTTTTAAGACCTGCATACACACTAGGTGGTACAGGTGGCGGTATAGTTTATAATGTTGACGAGCTTAGAAAAATAGCTGAAATCGGTATATCTGCATCTATGATCAATCAGATACTTGTTGAAGAGTCTGTATTCGGCTGGGAAGAGCTTGAATTAGAGATCGTACGTGACATGGCAGGAAATATCATAACTATCTGCTTTATAGAAAATATCGACCCTATGGGCGTGCATACAGGTGATTCATTCTGTTCAGCACCGATGTTAACTATATCACAAGAAACTCAAGACAGATTGCAAGATCAAGCTTGGAGAATTGCTGAAGCTGTTGGTGTGACTGGTGGAACAAATGTTCAATTCGCTCACGATCCTGATACTGGAAAAATTGTTATTATTGAAATTAATCCTAGAACATCAAGATCGTCAGCTCTTGCATCTAAAGCAACTGGTTTCCCGATAGCATACATATCAGCGAAACTTGCATCAGGAATTCTTCTATCTGAAATTCCTCATTATAAATTCGGCACACTAGATAAATATGTTCCAAGTGGAGATTATGTAGTTATAAAATTCGCTAGATGGGCTTTTGAAAAATATCCACTAGAAAAAGATATACTAGGCACACAGATGAAAGCTGTTGGTGAAGTTATGTCTATCGGTTCAACATATAAAGAATCGTTCCTTAAAGCTATCAGATCACTTGAAAATGGTAGATTTGGTTTAGGTGAAGTTAATAAATATAAGAAACTATCTCTTGAAGAGCTAATAGCATTACTATGGCAACCATCTTCTGAAAGACAGTGGATTATGTATGAAGCGATGAAAAAAGGCGCAACTATTGACGAGCTATTTAAACTTACTAAAATTAAAAAATATTTCCTAGAACAGATGCAAGAGTTAATAGATCTTGAAGAGAAAATCACTTCATACACTATAGATACTCTTCCTGATGATATCTTAACTCAAGCTAAAAAAGATGGATTTGCTGATGATTATCTTTCGAAACTGTTAAAATGTGATGAGAAAGAAATTAGACAGAAACGTCATGCAATAAACCTTCGTCCATCATATCTGCCGATCGCTGTATCTGGAGTTGTTGCTGGTGATAAAGGTGGATCATCTGCTGCATACTACTACTCAACTTATAACAGACCTAAAGCAGATATCATCAAACCAACTGGTAAAAAGAAAGTTATGGTACTTGGTTCTGGTCCTAACAGAATTGGACAAGGGATAGAGTTTGATTACTGTTCTTGTCATGCCGTGTTCGCTATGCGTGACGCTGGATATGAAACTATAATCGTTAACTGTAATCCTGAAACTGTATCAACTGATTACGATACATCTGATAGATTATACTTTGAACCATTAACTGTTGAAGATGTTATCGAGATTTATCACCTTGAGCAACCAGAAGGGGTTATCGTTCAGTTCGGTGGACAAACTCCATTAAACATATCTAAGAAATTAGAAGACGCTGGAATAAATATGCTCGGTACAAAACCATCTACTATCGCATCTGTTGAAGATCGTGAACTGTTCGCAAGACTTATGGAAAAACTGAATATCAAAATGCCTGAAGCTGATACTGCAACTAAATTAACTGATGTTAAAGTTAAAGCTAATAAAATCGGCTATCCTGTAATCGTTCGTCCATCATACGTTCTTGGTGGTAGAGGAATGGCTATTATTAGAGATGATGAAGAGTTGGATACATATATTTTAACTGCTACTGAAATTAGCGAAAATCAACCCCTATTAATAGACAGATTTTTAATCAACGCACTTGAATGTGAAGCTGATGCTCTTTGTGATGGGACTGATACATTCGTGCCAACTATTATGGAACATATCGAAAGAGCTGGTGTTCACTCTGGTGATTCAGCTTGTGTTATACCTCCTGTTACTCTATCTGAAAAAAATCAGAAGAAAATATATGAACACATGAATAGTATCGCAACAGAACTTGGTGTTGTTGGATTAATCAATGTACAGTTCGCTGTTGAAAACGATGAAGTATATATATTAGAAGCAAACCCTAGAGCATCTAGAACTGCTCCGATCGTTTCTAAAGTTTGTGGAATATCTATGGCTAAAATTGCTACGATGTTGATGGCTGGTAAAAAGTTGAAAGATTTTAATCTTAAACATAAAAAACTAGACTTCTTCGCAGTTAAAGAAGCTGTGCTACCTTTTAATAAATTTAGAGATACTGACCCTGTACTTGGGCCTGAGATGAAATCTACTGGTGAAGTTCTAGGTATAGCTGACTCGTTCGCATACGCTGTTTATAAAGCTCAAGAAGGTGCTGGAACTATTCTTCCTATGAAAGGAACTGTGCTTATATCGGTTGCTAATAAAACTGAGAAAGTTTTAGAACTTGCAAAACTGTTAGTTGAACTTGGATTTAAAATTGTCGCAACTGGTGGTACGAATGAGTTCTTAAATAAACATAATATCGCAAATGAATTCATTAATAAAGAAAGTGAAGGTAGACCGAATATTACTGATATGATTTTAAATAAACAACTTGATCTTATAATAGACACTCCAGGAAATAAACAGTCTACTAGTGATGGTGCAATAATTAGAAAGCATGCAATAAAATTCAATATACCTTGTATCACAACTGTGTCTGGTGCTCTTGCATCTGTGCAAGGAATTAAAGCTGCAAAACAGGAAGTTACAAGACTTAGATCACTACAGGAGTTACATATTTAATAGCCTATCAAACGGTAATTAATAAATTATGAAAAAAGCCTTTATAAACTTAAACAAATTGTTTGACTCGAAATACACATGGATTATTCTTGCAGTAGCGATATCAATCATATTTAGAAATCCAGCTTACGGATTAATCATTGGAGTTATTTTATCTATTATTACGAAAAATCCACAGATAAAATTTACTTCAACACTTGCGAAGTCACTCTTAAAATTGTCTGTAGTTATATTAGGCTTTGGACTTAATCTATCAACAGTTATAAGTGTAGGGGTATCCTCTATTCATATAACTGTGATAGGTATCACGGCAACTATGATTTTAGGTTATCTACTTGGAAAACTGTTTTCAATCGATAGCAATATAAGAATATTATTGTCATCAGGAACTGCTATTTGTGGTGGATCTGCTATTGCGGCTATTGCACCTGCGATAAATGCAACATCATCTCAGATAGCCGTTTCGATGGCGATTGTGTTTCTGTTAAACGCTGTAGGATTAATTATTTTTCCTCCGATCGGACACCTGTTAAATCTATCACAACAAGATTTTGGTCTATGGGCTGCACTTGCAATTCATGACACATCATCTGTTGTTGGAGCTGCAACTACCTATGGAGCTATTGCACTAGCTGTTGCTACAACCGTTAAACTTACTAGAACATTATGGATTATACCTCTATCTTTCACGATCTCTAAAATTAACAAAAGTGAAAGCAAAACCGTATTCCCATACTTTTTAATAGGGTTTATAATAACTGCAACTATTAGAACAGTTTTGCCACAATTTGAACTTTTATTCAACCATCTTGCTATATTTGGTAAAGAAATGATGAGTGGTATTCTATTTCTGATAGGTGCTGGACTTACAACCAGTGAACTGAAAAAAATAGGTGTAAAACCATTAGTCGTAGCAGTAATATTATGGATCATTGTATCGGTGTCAACTCTGCTTGCAATTTATTATCAATTGTTTAGTATCAATTTTGGTGCTTAATAAAATATTAATATTACGATATGAAAACTTGTAAGTTGTGTGCTAATCGTAATTATAAAATATTAAAATTTAGAATAGAATTTATAGGTTGCACTAGTTGCAACCTTTTTTTATAATTATGTTTAAGTTATTGCTATGACATCTGTAATTCATCTAAGATATACAAAAAGTTATTGATGTGAAAAACATAACAGCTCCATGATATATAATCAGATATATTTTAAATCATCTTGATCGTATCATCACTCATCATCTACTTTCAACCTGCTATAAGTTATAAGCAGAGGTGTGTTTTGAAAAAGGGTATTAACATTAAATTGAAAAACTGCCGATTTATAATGACCTTATATAAAAAAAATAGTATCATCTAATATGTTACATGTTCAACTCAATCAAACGTCTTATCAAGAATTGAAAAACTTGATATTGATTTCCATTCAAAATAAATTTAAGCTTACATACTATAATTAAATCAATTTTTCTAAAGGGGGAAAAATGTTAGAATCGTTAGCAAATATAAATCCAGTTATGCTGGCACTGCTTGGAGGGTTATTTACTTGGGGAATGACTTTGGCAGGAGCATCACTAGTTTTCTTTTTTAAAGAGATTAATCAAACACTACTAAATATTATGTTGGGGTTTGCAGGTGGTGTAATGATCGCTGCATCATTTTGGTCGCTACTGCTTCCTGCAAAAAATATGGCTGAAGGATTTGAAAATCCTTTTTTCCCTTCTTGGTTACATATCATCGGTGGACTAGCTGTTGGTGCTGGGTTTTTAATGTTCACAAATAGATTATTGCCGTTCATGAATAAAGCGTTAGGTATGACACAAAATCTAACTAAATCATGGAAGAGAAGTATTCTTCTTGTTACTGCAATGACGTTGCATAATATTCCTGAAGGTTTAGCCTACGGTGTTGCGTTTGGACTTGTTGCAACTGATCCGGCAGCGTTACCTGGAGCTGTTGCACTTGCAATCGGTATCGGTATTCAAAACTTTCCTGAAGGGGCTGCAGTTGCTATCCCTCTTCGTCAAGAAAATATGTCTCGTACCAGAGCGTTTATGTATGGACAATTCTCAGGAATAGTTGAACCGATCTTTGCAGTGATTGGAGCTGTGTTTGCAATGACAGTTACAACATTTCTACCATTTGCACTATCGTTCGCAGCAGGTGCTATGATACTTGTTGTTGTAAAAGATCTTATACCAGAATCACAAGCTTATGAACATGAAAGCCGTTTCACAACGCAAGGTATAATACTAGGTTTTATCGTAATGACATTTTTAGATATTACACTCGGATAAAATTTTAATAGCACTGCGTAGCATGTTGTCACGCAGTGTATATTATTAATTAAAAATATTTAAACAGAATACTGTCTGAACACAACCTGATTTTTGAATTGAATATTGTTTAACGTAATCTAGTCTAGACAAAACACTTACACATAACCCAATTTTAAATAGTTTAATATTTGTACTCAATACAATCATGAATTAAATATTATTTAACGTAATCTAATCTAGACAAAACACTTACACAGAACCCAATTTTAAATAGTCTAATATTTGCACTCAATCCAATCATGAATTGAATATTATTTAACATAATCTAGTCTAGACAAAAATACTTACACTTAACCCAATTTTAAATAGTCTAATATTTGTACTCAATCCAATCATGAATTGAATATTATTTAATATAATCTAGTCTAGACAAAATACTTACACTTAACCCAATTTTAACTAGTCTAATATTTTGTACTCAATCCAATCATGAATTGAATATTATTTACAGATAAACATTTAACACTCAATAGATATAGCTCACACACTTAATAAATATCGATTAATTTCCAATCATAATCATAATCACGCAGTAATCGTAACCACCACTGTAAAAATAGTTATAAAAAAAGCTATAAATTATCTTTCTCAAATAACTTATAGCTTAATTAACTAACTCTCAAAATTTATAAAATAAAAATAATTTACTTAAAATAATTTACGGTCTTTCATATCTATCAGTTAAGATATTTAAAACTCCTACTAACTCGGTTACAACATCTTGAAGCTCTCCAAATCTACTATCCTTTTCAATTTTCTTACCATCAACAACTGACTGTATTAAACCGATACCTAATGAATGGACTCTTAAATGTAGGCTCTCTAATCCAATAAAATCAGGGTCTTTACCGTAAAGCTTCGTTCCTGTTGAGTAATAAAATTTACCGAAATCACAATGCAAGTGATCTAGCAATTCAACAGACGTACCCTTAGTATAGTTCTCTACAACTCTATCTAAAAAACATAAGTGAGCTAATTTTGCTCTTATAAAAACGATTGACTCTAAGTTATAATCGTATTTAGAATATTTGTTATTTAATAAGTTGACAACTGTGCTTATATTAGAAAATATGCCACCTAGTTCACCTAATTTATCTACTGCTAGTAATGCTTCTTCACTCATCATATCAACGCTTTCTACAATCTGTTGAGATACACTAGATTGCTCCTCTGTTGCCACAACGATACCATGTATAGATTCATTTAAATCTAACATCGCATCTTGAACACTCACGAATGAATCAGCAGAACTTCCAAGCGATACCTGTTGACTATCAACTGTTGTAGTTACATTATTAGTAAGAGTTGATACACTTAAAATATTTTTCTGAATATTGTTAATTGCATCCTCTATCTCTTTTGTAGAGTTTAAAGTTTTTTCAGCTAACTTTCTAACCTCATCTGCAACGATTGCAAATCCTCGTCCAGCCTCTCCAGCACGTGCTGCCTCAATTGCAGCGTTTAATGCTAATAGATTTGTCTGATCTGATATCTCACTAATCGTTGATGAAACCATTGCAACTTGTTTAGCATTCTCTGTAAGCATAGATATTTCTTTGTTAAGCATCGCTATATCGTTACTTATATTATCTGAAAAATCTTTAGTGGCAGTGATCAAACCAACACCTTCTTCTGTTCTATCTAATGTTGTTTTTGCTTTATCATTTATGACTAAAGTAGAATTCACAATTGAGTTAATCGCAAGTTCCATCTCTTTCTCTGCATTAACGACGTGATTACATGTGTTGTTATTTTCTTTAGCTGAATTTGCCGCATCATCTAATGAATGCTTAAAGAAGCATGTAGCCTCTTCCACAAGTGCTAGGTTTTTCAAAACATGATATATCTCTTTTGAAAATAAACCGATGAAAGCGTTAAAAGATTTTAGAATTTCATCACTACTTTCCAGACCTGTACTATTTGAAGATATCGGAAGTAAAGATAACTCTGCATCATTACTAGTTAATGTATCAACTTTTTTAGTTACAAGTAGATATTTAGAATATTTACGCTTTAAAAATACAAAATTTCCTATCACTGCCAAAACAGCAAAACATGTCTTAACGACAATCGGCATCGGAACAATAATTACTAATAAAAAAAACATAAACATAACAAATGATAAAACTATCTGTGTTCTTAGGTTGATAACCATAATGTAAAATCTCCCACTAACAAAATATTATTTAACTTTTCATTCAACTAAAATTAGATATCAATAATAAAATCTATTTTTATATATTACTTAACATATTCTTCGTAATATAATATTAATAAATAAAATTGATTTAGTAAACAACAATTATTTATTAATAGTGATTTCATGACTTAACACTATATTATTCGGTTAAAATTCACTAAATCATGATATAAATATGTATATAATAACACATTTATTATACCATTAAACTTAATTACAATTAAAACAATGTTTCATGATAATAAATGAAGGCTATCAATTATCTTTAAGAAAATAGTTGATAGCCTTAGTTAATTCACTTATATAATTTTAAAACAGAAACCTTTATAATAATTCTTTTTTCTCATATTTGTCTATTAAGATATTTAGAGTTCCAATTAATCTACCTACAACATCTTGAAGATCATTAAGAATTCTGTCATTCTCATCTTTTGTATTAGCAGTTATTCCTCGCATTAACTCCATACCTAATGCATGAACTTGTAAATGGAACGGTTCTAGTGCAATAAAATCAGGGTCTTTACCATAAGTTTTAATACCTTCAGAGTAATAGAACTTACCAAAATCACACTGTAGATGATCTAATAAATCTATTGCATTACCCTGCTTATAATTAGATACAACCTTCTCTAAAAAGCTTAAATGAGCTAGCTTAGCTCTTATAAAAATTATTGATTCATGGTTATATTCATATTTAGAATATTTTGCACCTAAGGTACTAACCTCTGATGCTACGTTTGAAAACATATTGCTTAAATTAACAGACATCTTCATTGATCTTACTGCTTCCTCACTCATCATATCAACATTTTCAACTATCTGCTGACTAACGCTTGATTGCTCTTCCGTTGCAACAACGATCCCATGTATAGACTCATTCAAATCTAACATCGCATCTTGTGCACTCACAAATGAATCAGCTGAACTACCAAGTGATACCTGTTGACTATCCACCGTTGTTGTCACATTCTCTGTAAGCGTTGATACACTTTTTATGTTTTTTAAGATTGCATTAACTGCATCCTCAATCTGTTTTGTAGAGTGTAGAGTTTTTTCAGCTAGTTTTCTAACTTCATCTGCAACGATTGCAAATCCTCGTCCAGCTTCTCCAGCACGTGCTGCCTCAATCGCAGCGTTTAATGCTAATAGATTAGTTTGATCAGATATCTCACCGATAGTTGATGTCATCATCGCAACCTGCTTAGCATTCTCTGTAAGCATAGATATCTCCTTGTTAAGTCTTGAAATATCCTCAGTAATATTATCAGAAAAACCTTTAGTGGCAGTTATTAGACCAACACCCTCTTCTGTTCTATCTAATGTTATTTTCGCTTTATCATTTATTACAAGAGTTGCGCTCACTATTGAGTTGATCGCAAGTTCCATCTCTTTCTCTGCATGAGCTATATATTGACAAGCATCGTTATTCTTTTCAGCAGCATACTCAACATCATTTAATAGACGTTTAAAGAAATATGTTCCCTGCTCTACTAATGACAACTGTTTCAATATGCCATATAGCTCATTAGAAAAGAGAGCTACAAAATCATTGAACAATGTAAGAACTTCACCGTTATTTCCACTTTTATTATTACCAGCAGATATAGGCGTTAAAGAAAGATTCTCTTCCTTTAATAATAACACTATCTTATCTGTAACAAATTCATATTGTGATAATCTTTTTTTGATAAATAAGAAATTTAAAATAATCACCAATATCGAAAAACATATCTTAACTACGATAGGCATCGGTACAAAAATGATAAATAGTAAAAAGAGAAACATCGTAAAAGATAATAAAACCTGAGCTTTAAGCGAAATAACCATAAGAGAAACTCCCTACTTTATAATATATATATTAAAATATGTAACAGGCGTAATATTATAAGTTTGATAGTCAACACCAATCAAACAAGTATATATCAATAATATAGCCAATATACTAATAATATATTAATAATAAGAAATAACAATAGTTAATTAGATTAGTTAAACAAATAGCAAGTTTTTTCAATCAAATAATATATGCATCTAGTATAAATAATTAGAATAAATTATCTATTTTATAAATGTATATATAAACTATCTGAATGCTGTAAGGATAATCACTTGACATTGAGACAATATAATTTTATCCTTTTTTAAAGCACACTATATTATATTTAGGAATTATACCTATGAACTTAAAAAATTTTACAGAAAAAGTAGCATCAATCGATATCAAAAACCTTGCTGAACAAGCAAAAATAGCTAGAGCAAATATTATCACTATGACAACTTTGGCAGAGTCTGGACATCCTGGAGGATCGTTATCATCGATCGATATACTAATGGCGATCTACTCTGTTGCAAATATCTCTAAGGATAACCTAACAGATATTAAGAGAGATAAAATTGTTGTATCACACGGACATATATCTCCTGCCGTATACTCAGCACTTGCTTATAAAGGTATATTAAATATAGATAATGTGATATCTGGTTTTCGTAAAGCAGGATCTTTATATGAAGGACATATCGAACGCTCAGTTGATGGTGTTGAATGGACTACTGGAAATTTAGGACAAGGATTATCTGTAGCCGCTGGTTTTGCGATATCTGATAATATAAATAAAACAGATTCTGATGTATATCTTATTATGGGTGATGGAGAACAACAGAAAGGTCAAATCGCTGAAGCTAGAAGATTTATATCTAAATATAACCTCACCAATATAACTACTTTTATCGATTTTAATGAACTACAGATATCAGGTGATATTCATTCAGTTATGCCATCACTAGATATTGCGAAATCGTTTGAAGCTGATGGATTTGAAGTTCTATATATTGACGGACACGACTATAACGATATTTTTAGTGCAATGTTGAAAAGCAAGGCGAACGATAAACCAACTGTGGTTATAGCTAAAACAATAATGGGAAAAGGTATACCTTTTATTGAGAATAAAGCGAAATATCATGGTTCAACTTTATCAACTGATGAATATAAAGAAGCTTTAACAATTCTTGGCTGTAAAGATAAACTTGATCACTATAAAGAATTAAGAGAAAAAATAACTCCGAGTGAACATATCATGCCAAAATATGATGTTAAAATGAACACTGGAAATATAATAGAATATGATAAAAACAAAGCAACAGATAATAGATCAGCTTTCGGTAACGCTCTGCTTTCTGTTGTTGAAAGCAATATCAAAGATAACACAAACACTCCTATTGCTGTGTTTGATTGCGATCTATCTGGTTCTGTTAAAACTGATTTAGTTGCTAATAAATATCCAGATATATTCTATCAAGCTGGAATTGCTGAACATAATGCCTCTGTTATGGCTGGGGCTGCATCGGCTAATAATCTTGTGACTGTATTCGCTGATTTTGGAATGTTCGGCGTTGATGAAGTATATAACCAACAAAGGCTAAACGGAATAAATGAGAGCAATCTTAAACTTGTTACAACACATGTTGGAACAGATGTTGGTGAAGATGGTAAAACTCATCAATGTATAGATTATCTTGCACTTATGAGAAATATATTTGGATTTAAAGTTATTGCTCCTGCTGATCCTAACCAAACCGATCGTGCTGTTAGATTTGCATTATCAGAGTATGGAAATATACACGTTGCAATGGGAAGAAGTAAACTAAACCCTATTACTGATAGTAATGGAGAGGTATTCTTCAATAAAGATTATAAATATGAGTACGGAAAAATAGATATTATAAGAGAAGGAAATTATCCTATATTTACATACGGTGCATTTGTTGAAAAAGCATTAGCTGTGCATGAAATATTAAAAAATGGAGCTAAATTATCAACAGCTGTTATCAATATATCATCACCTTTACATATTGATGATAAAAGATTGCAATCATATCTTATGAGAGGGGTTGGATTTATATATGAAGATCATATATCTGACTCAGGTTTATTCTCTACTATGGCAAACATTGTTGCTAAAGGTGGATATAGATGTAAACTTCTTGATTTTGGATTAAATAGATTTCCGATGTCTGGAGCAGCTGATGAAATTCTTCTTGCGATGGAACTTGATCCTATATCTATATCTAAAAAAATTAGATCTATGAACTTAGATCAAAAAACTTAATCGAAATATAGTGGAAAGATAATAATATAGTGATATCTAATCTTAAATATAAAGTCATATCAAAAATCGCACACACAATAGGTGTTACCGATGGTGGATTAAAAAAATATGGGATGAACTCGCTTTGGCTTATCTCTGAAAAAGTCTACGCTATCTTATTATCTCTTATTATAGGTATTGTCGTAACAAGGTATTTAGGTCCTGAAAATATCGGTATTATGACTTATGCAATCGCAATTTATGCAATAATATTTGCAATAAGCACCTTAGGATTAGATGATTTTATTATTAAAAACGTCGTTGCCGATCGTGTGAATGCACCTAAAGTTTTAGGATCTGCTTTCTTTCTTCGTACAGTAACTAGTGTGCTGTTATTTATCTCTGCACTAATCTATTCATATCTAACAATATCTTCTGAAAAAATGTTCCCTATAATAATAATTATATCTGCATCTGTACTCCTGCAACCTATAACATCAATCCAAATATGCTTTATGTCTGATGTTAATAATAAACTAAAAACATTATCATACTTAATAGGTGCAACTATTGCAGCTGTTATAAAAATAGCGTTAATAGTTGCAAACGCTAGCTTAATATATTTTGCACTAATCTATTTTTTCGAACTACTATTAATATCTATCACTACGCTTATTATTTTTCATAGAAACAACTACTCATTCGATGATTGGACGATTAATAAAGAAGAAGTTATATGTCTTATCAAAAAAGCACTACCTTTATCACTCACTATGATTGTACATACATTATTTGTTAAAATAGATGTGCTGATGATTGAACATTATCTAACTAATATAGATTTAGGTATATACTCTGTTGCAATTAGATTGATGGAAACATGGGTGTTTATACCGATTTTTATGACTACCTCATTTATGCCATCGTTGATTGATTGTAAAGCTTGCGATAATAGTAAATATGATAGACGTATAAAACAACTACTATCTCTACTTATATGGTTCTCTATATGTTTAGGGCTTGCGACAACATTATTATCTACACAGATAGTTTCTATTCTTTTTGGAGAAGCCTTTTTAGGAGCTGCACAACCACTTACTATAATAATTTGGGTAATACTCTTTGTGTCTGTATTGCAAGTAACTGTTAAAAAAATGATAATCGAAAATAATACATTCGGAATAATGATAAGACCTATCGTAGGGCTTGCACTAAATGTCTGTTTAAATATTATCCTTATACCGAAATACGGAATTAAAGGTGCTGCAATATCTACAACATTATCATACCTTTTCATCGCATACTTTATAGATCTATTTACGAAAAACGATAGAGAACTTCTATTGTTAAAATTAGGTGCTATATTTTTACCTATCAGATATTTGATAAGAAAAAAGTAGGGTTTATTTTTCTTGTATCAATCTTTCTAATCTGTTATAATTAATTATATAGTGTTGTGGAGATTTAAACGTATGGACAAATCTGGGGTAAAACGTTTGTGGGCTACTTGGCGATCAAAGTATGTTACCTCTAAAGACAAAGATAACTGTTGCGTTTTTTGCGATAAAATTAAATCTAGTAACGATGAGGAAACTCATCTTCTATATAGAGGAAAAAACTGTTTCGTAGCACTAAATATATATCCGTACAATAACGGACATATCATGATAATCCCATACAGACACATTGATGACATAGTATTATTAAGCAATGACGAGTCTAGAGAGATGATGAACCTTTTAAAATATTTTACACAAATATTGAAAAAAGTGATGTCGCCTGAAGGCTTCAACATAGGATTTAATATCGGAAAAGCAGCTGGTGCTGGAATTGCAGATCATATACATCTGCATCTTCTCCCTAGATGGAGTGGAGATACAAATTTTATGACAACTATAGCTGAAGTTAGAGTTATTCCTGAAGATCTTGACAGTACTTATAAAAAAATTAAAGCAGAAATTAAAATTGAGGAGATTTCAAAATGTTGAAATTTATTTCATTAATATTAAAAATCATTCTGATTGCATACCTTGTAATCTTTTCAGTAAACAACAAATCAGTCGTTGAACTAGATATGTTTTTTGATTATCTTGTTGTCACAATGCCTCTATTCCTATTCGCTGTGATCGTTCTATTATTAGGAATTGTTGCAGGTGCATTATCAATGATATCATACAGATTTAAATTAGGTAGAGAGATTAAAAAACTTAAAAAAGAGATAACAAAACTAAATACAGAAAATACTAAATTACGAAATATTACAATAAATTCAACAGATAGCTCGCTTGGCAATAGCATGGCTGAAAATGAATCTGTAAAAAATCAACTAAGGTAATTGCAAAGGTTATTTATGAATATTATTACGATAGAACTATTGATTAGTGGTGTAGTTGGATTACTATTACTACTTACGTTTGTCTATTTTTTATGGATCAAATCTCCATATAAAAAAGGTGCAGATTTGAAACCTACATCAATTCTAGCTTTTGCTAAATATTTCGATAAAGATTATAAAAATGCACTAGATGTTGCAAAAAAAATCATTATGGATCATCATGCATCTGTTGAACTATATCTGCTTATTGCAAATATATATAGAACGGTTGGAGAGAATGTAAAAGCTGCACAAAACCATGAACTCATAATCCATATGAAAGATCTTGATAATCCATCAAGACTTGCCATAACTAATGAAATTGCAAAAGATTATCTAAATGCAAATATGCCTAATAAAGCGATCACTATTCTAACAAACTATCCTGATGCTCTATCTGTAACTGATAACATAAAACTTATGGCTATTGCACATTTAAGAATGAAAAACTATAAAAAAGCTATGAGTTTTTACGATAGCTATTTGAAAAGATCTGAAAATAAATTGATCGGATTTGCAGAAAAAGTGTTGATAGATCAAGCTTTACATACAACTGATGAATCTAAAATATCTAAATTTATTAAAGAAGCATTAGCTAACAATCCAAAATCTCGTGCTGCAAGATTTGTTAGAGCAAGTATCGTATTAAAATCTAATGATGAAAAGAAAATCTCGCAAGAATATATATCTATATTAGAAGACAATCTTGTTAGAGATATCGCTGACTTAACTAACATTGAAGAGATCGCTATACAGATCGGATTTGAAGATAAATTGAAAATTTTTATCGATAAAGCAATTATGGAAAATAGCAATAATCCATTCGTATATATATGTAAAGCAAATATGTACCTGAAACAAAATAAAAATGAACAAGCATTAGATATCTTAGATAAATATATTGAAAGAGATGATGCAAAAGCTATCGCTTTAAAACATTATGTATCTATTAAACACGATAAAGTATTAGAGAAAATCTTAGGTAATAAAAACTATTACGCCTGCTCTATTTGCAATACAGAGTATGAAGTATATCATGATGATTGCAAAGTATGTTTATCAAATAATACAATTAATTTATTATAATAACTATAAGAAATAGATAGTATTTTATGGGGATATAAAAATAAATATTCAAGATCCTAACGTAACCAATCACACTCCAGCAATGAAACAATTCTATGATATGAAAGCATCATATCCAGACTGTATATTATTCTTCCGTATGGGAGATTTTTACGAGATGTTTGGTGAAGATGCTATTGTTGCATCAGGTATTTTAGGACTCCAACTTACATCAAGAAATAAAAACGCTAAAAACAGTATCCCTTTATGTGGAATACCCTATCACTCATATGAAAGCTATCTTAGAAAACTTATTGAAAGTGGAAAGAAAGTTGCAATATGCGAACAGCTTGAAGACCCTCGTGAAGCGATAGGTGTCGTGAAAAGAGGCGTTGTTAAAGTTGTAACTGCATCTACTGATTTAGAAAATATGGACGCTACATCGTACGATAATAATTTTCTACTTTCAATCACTCATAACGGATCAAACTATATCACCGCTATTGCAGATATATCAACTGGTGAGCTTTATCTTAAATCTGTTCCAACAGATAGAATAGTTGATTTTATCGAACGTATGTCACCTAAAGAAATTATCACAAATCAAAGTTACGAAGATTTGAACGATTATAATTTTCAAGTGAAAGATATTCAGTGTGGTCAAAATCGTATGAAAGAGATTATCTTAGATCATTTCGATATCACAACAACTGATAATTATTTTATAGATGAAGACACCCTACTGCCTACATATATGATACTCTCATATTTGGATGATCTGATTATTAGCACAAAACTATCTCTACCTAAAATATTGTCTGATGATAAAGTTTTGATACTTGATTCAATCGCTGTGAAAACTTTAGATCTAGTTCCTAGCAAAGATAAAAACAATAAATCATTATTTGATGTACTAAATAAATGTAGCACGACTATGGGTGCTAGATATTTAAAATCGGCAATATTAAATCCGTTACGTGACACGACTCTTATAAACATGCGATATTCTATCATTGAAAAACTGATAAACTCTTACGATATGACAGAAACTATTCATTCATTATTAGATAAATCTATCGATCTATATCGTGTTGCAACAAAAATTATCACAGGCAGTATACTCCCTAAAGAGTTGATTGCGATGAGAACTCTACTTTTAAAATTGCCTGAAATTTCTGCAATACTAAACAATATTTTAGGCAACAATAATCTAAACTTGTTTCTTGATCCGATTGACGATCTTTCAACACTGATAGGCACTGCCATGAACGATAATCCATCTAATAAAGTTGGTGATGGCTCGGTTATTAGATACGGTTACAACTCTCTTATGGATGAAATTCTTGATCTCAAAAAAGATGTAGATATTAAACTTGCAACTATCGAACAGAAAGAGAGAGAAGCATCTGGAATAGGACAGTTGAAAATCGGATATAATAAAGTTTTTGGATATTATATCGAAGTTTCTAAAAGCAATATTAATAGAGTGCCTGATTATTTTGAACGTAAACAAACTTTAGTTAACGCTGAACGGTTTTTTACAACTGAGTTAAAAATTTTAGAGATTGATATTTTATCAGCCGATGATCGTTTAGCAAATTTAGAGAAAGATCTTTATAATAATATCAAAACATTTGCAAGTTGCAAAGTAGATATTATTCGTAAAATTGCCACAAGCATTTCAGAGCTTGATTTCTTAATATCTCTATCTATCGTTGCTAAAAACAATTCATATTGTAGACCTACGATTTCTGAAGAGTATGAAATATCTATTAAAGATTGTAGACACCCCATTGTTGAAAAATCACAAAACTCATCATCATTTATTCCAAATGATTTTGATATAACTGATGATAACAATTTAATGATTATCACAGGCCCTAATATGTCTGGTAAAAGTACATATTTACGATCGGTTGCGATATCAGTTGTTATGGCACACATGGGTTCATTTGTCCCTGCGTCATCTTGTAAAATGTCGTTGGTTGATAGAGTTTTTACTCGGATCGGTGCTCATGATAATATCTCTAAGGGTGAATCTACATTTATGGTTGAGATGATAGAGTCTGCAAATATCCTTAGAAATGCAACAGATAAATCTTTAATAATTCTCGATGAACTTGGTAGAGGCACATCAACTTATGACGGAATTTCTCTCGCCACTGCAATTGCAAATTATATATTAGATCGTATAAAAGCTAAAACATTATTTACAACACATTACCATGAATTAACAACGATTGCAGATATGCACGAGAATGCTGAATGTTATAAAGTTGATATTAAAGAGTGGAAAGATGAGATAATCTTTCTGCATAAAGTTGTGAAAGGTGCAAGCGACAGAAGTTACGGTATATATGTCGCTAAACTCGCCTCTCTTCCTGATGAAGTTATTATGAATGCAAATAGAATACTTAAAACATTGGAAGAACATAGAACTGAAGATATGATGATAGATAACAATAGTAGTATTGTAAGTGGTGGAGCTTTTGCTCATAATCATAATCATAATCATGGTAGCGATGGCGTAACTGCTCGTGATAACAATAGCGATCGTGTTGTTAGCAGTGATGATACTGATAATAATCTTGGTGCAACTCCTAATAATAATACAAGCAACACTCGTGATACAAATAGTAACAACCTCAACAACAATACTCGTAATAATAGCGAAAATATTAACTATAGTAATAGTGATAATTTAAATAGTTATAATAGTGGATCAATTGAAAATAAAACTCACTCATCATCACTTACAGATCAATTGACGAAAGATAAAATTGCACTTCTGGATGAGATAAAAAATCTAGATATAAATAGTATATCTCCAATGGATGCTTTAAACCTTCTATTAAAATATAAAAAGATGGTGCTTTAATGATAATTAGACAAAAAGATATTAGTCTCGAAGATTTTATTATTATGAATATAATATATATATTATCAAAAATACCTATCTGGGTATTAGTATTTGTAACGGTTGCTTACAGCAGATTATCAATTTTTTCGTTAGTTACGATATCAATATCTATCCTATTATTTAGAGCTTATCTATCTTTAACAATGTTTAATATAAGCATTAGAGAATCAATTTATAAAAATTTCGCATCACTCACAGGTACGCTTTTCACAACAATCGCAACTATATCAATGGTGCTTATATACACATTATTTCTTGATAGTTTTTCAAAAATAATATTGCTATTGATCTTTATATTCACAGTTGTTTTATATCCAAAAAGTGATGTCGATCCGATAGATCTACGATATAGAAGATACAACAGATTGATTGGATTTATAGTAACAATTTCTTGGCTAGGCTTATTGTTGACAGATAGTACTGAATTGAAATTGCTAAACCTTGCAGTGATAATATTGTTAGAATTTATAGATCTATTTTATCTAAATGTTGTAAAAGTTTCACTTCAAGAAAACTCTGAAAGTGTAACGAGTTAAATTATATATTCTCAACAATTAACAACCGTTAACAAACTATACACACAAAAACACTCGTTCACCTATTCTCAACAATCAACAAACCTTCACAAACTATACACACAAAAATACTCGTTCAACACTAGCCGATATCAACATAATCAAATAATCTAAAACATACTAAACGCTCGTTCACCTATTCTCAACAATTAACAAACCTTAACAAACTATACACAAAAAAACACTCACTAAATACTAGCCGATATCAACATAATATAATAACATAAAATACACTAAACGCTCGTTCACCTATTCTCAACAATCAACAAACCTTAACAAACTATACACACAAAAATACTCGTTCAACACTAGCCGATATCAACATAATGTAATAACATAAAATACACTAAACGCTCGTTCACCTATTCTCAACAATTAACGACCGTTAGTAAATTAAACACAAAAAAACGCTCGGCGTAGATAGTGTAATCAAAAAAGATATTCACCCTCTTCTCTTAACTATCTAGCCGAACGCTAAATTATATTTCTCTAATAATTAAAATCTAAATAATAATCAAAACTCTTAACTAACTAATCATCACTCCATCAACCAATCTATCAATCACTCAGTCAATTAACTAACTCAATTACTCAATATATCAGTTAACTAACTCAACCAATTAATTAATCCACAACATCTCTTGATATGTTGGCAACGTCCATAAATTATCATCAACCAACAACTCTAAAGCATCGCCATTTGTACGACACTCGTTCATGAGTGGAACAATTTTATCTCTCAATATCTTAGCCGTTTCATAATCATACTCTGATATAGATTGAAGTTTATCCATTGACTCATCAAGCAAATCTAAGGCTGTACACAATTGATTAATATATTTGCCAACTTTTTCTGCAATATTTTTCTGTCCTTTAGGTTCAGTTGTTATCCCTGATTGTATCGCAGCTATTATATTAGCCGATAATCTTGTGTGATAATCTATAGCTACTGGAAGAATATTATTTCTTCCAATTCGTGATGTTGATCTAGCTTCAATACTAATCGTCTTAATGTATTTCTCATATAAAATTTCTTGTCTTGCAGGAAGCTCGTTCGCTGTTAAAATATTGTATCTTGAAAACAGTTCTACCATATGTTTATCTTGCATTGTTCTGATTGACTCAACTACATTTGGATAGTTAGGCAGTCCACGTTTTAAAGCCTCGTTATACCACTCTGTAGAGTAATTATCACCGTTATAAATCACAGCATAATGTTCTGTTAAATATTTTTTAAGTATCTTGCTTGACGCGGTTGTAACATCATCACCTTTTGCAATATAACTCTCAATATCTGTCGCTATATCATCAATTGATGCGATGATTGCTGCGTTCATCACAAATATAGCCTGTGCAATACTCTGTGATGCTCCTTGTGCTCTAAACTCAAATTTATTACCTGTGAATGCCATAGGTGATGTACGATTTCTATCCGTTGCATCTTTTGGTAGTTTAGGAATAGTTATTACACCTAAATCAAGATCCGAACTTTTATTGATAACACCGTTACTACCCTTCACTATATTGTCAACAACTTGCATCAACTGAGATCCTAAAAACACAGACATAATAGCTGGTGGTGCTTCATTTGCTCCAAGTCTATGATCGTTCCCTGGACATACTGTTCCAAGTCTAAACGCTTCAGGATATTTATGTAATGCTCTTATGATTGAAGTTAAAAATACTAAAAATTGTATATTTTTTTCAGGCGTGTTTCCAGGCTCTAATAAGTTATTTCCATCATCATCAGCCATAGACCAGTTATTATGTTTACCACTTCCGTTCACATAAGCAAACGGTTTTTCATGAAGTAAGCACTCAAAATTATGATCTTTAGCTGTATCTTTTAACACGTTCATTATTATTAAATTGTGATCAGATGCGATGTTTGCTTGCTCATAAATACTCGCTAACTCAAACTGCATCGGTGCAACTTCGTTATGTCTTGTTTTAGCAGGCACACCCAATTTGATTAATCGCTCTTCTGCATCTTCCATGAACGCTAACACCCTTGATGGTATTGCACCGAAATAATGATCGTCAAGCTCTTGTCCTTTAGGAGGTTTTGCACCATATAAAGTTCTGCCTGTTGCATATAGATCTGGACGTAATAGATAAAATTCTCTATCAATAAGGAAATATTCTTGTTCAGCTCCGATCGTATTAATCACCTCTTTAGATGTTGATCCAAAAAGTTTTAACACTCTCAATGCTTGAGTAGATAACGCTGCGACTGATTTTAAAAGTGGAATTTTTCTATCTAAACACTCACCAGTGTATGATATGAAAACCGTAGGAATATATAAAATATTTCCATTTTTATTTTCATTTATAAATACAGGAGATGTTGGATCCCATGCAGTATATCCTCTTGCCTCAAATGTTGATCTTATTCCACCTGATGGAAATGATGATGCATCAGGCTCACCCTTAATCAACATCTTGCCAGAAAATTCTGATATAACTTGTCCATCTGCAAGAAGAGATGTGAACGAATCATGTTTCTCAGCCGTTGCACCAGTCATAGATTGAAACCAATGAGTGTAGTGCGTAGCACCGTTTGATACAGCCCAATCTTTTATCGTATTTGCAACAATATCAGCTAATGATAAATCAAGTGGTTCACCGTTCTTTAACATCTTTTGCAATTTGTTGAAAGCATATTTAGGTAGACGTTCTCTCATCACTTTTTCGTTAAAAACATTCATTCCATATTTATCAACAATATTTTTATCGTCACCACTCTTTACAACATCAAGCACTTCACGTTTCGATATAGTCATAAAAGCACGTTTTCTAAAATTCATACTCTCTCTTCCTTAATTCTTATTAATACTTTAATGAATAAAATCTTCTAATTTTTCAATTAAAAAGCCTTCATTCTAAAATTGTTTTATCTATTTTTATATAAATAAACAACACGTTCAAACTAGGTGTATATGGTACTTGTATTTTGCCTAAAAATCAACAACAGTATATACAAAATATAGTATTAAATTAATTAATTAATATTTTTAACTCAAAAACATCGGTTATATCATAAAATATAGGCATAATCATTAAGTTTTATATATATTATTTATACATAATCTTGATATTTTATATTGTACACTTATATTGCTTATATAATTTTAAAGATAAATAATAAATAATTACAATATTTTGACAGATATATCTATTTTTAATTACCAATTTATAGTATAATATTACAAGATAGATAGTATGATTTACAAATAAGAACAATATAATTAGCTACATACATATATATAGTTCCAATTTTGTATTGTTTGATGAAATTTTATAGTTATAATAAAGTTTTATTTGCAAAAACATGCTAAAAGGATTAACTTTATAATTCAAACATAGCTACAACATTATATTATGTAGCAAAAAATCAGGAGAAGTTTATTATGATGAAAAAAAGAAAATCGATAGGGCTTGTAGCCCATGATGCTAGAAAACCAGATCTTATCGAATGGGTTGAATTTAACGGAAAACGCTTATCAGATCACACTCTAATATGTACTGGTACAACTGGTTCACTTATTGAGAAAGTGTATATGAAAAAGTTTCCTGATCTGAAAACACATATAACTAAACTTAAATCAGGACCGTTAGGTGGAGATCAACAGATCGGTGCACTTATAGCTGAAAAGAAAGTTGATGTACTTATATTCTTTATCGATCCTATGACAACTCAACCTCATGATGTTGATATTAAAGCCTTAACAAGATTATGTTCAGTTTATAATATAACTCTTGCTTGCACTAGATCAACTGCTGATTTTGTTATATCATCTCCATTATTTGATGAAGATTATAGCCCTGTACATATCGATTATGATGCTTATCTATCAAGAAGAGTTTAATTAATTAACCGATTATAAAACATAAAAAAATCTATAAGAGAGTTCTGTTTTACTTGCTCCCTTATAGATTATATTTTTTAAACATCGTCGCATATAACTTTCTAATATTATTGTGCGTAACTTTCAAACAATTACCCCATATAACTTTCAAATATTATAGTGCGTAGCTTTCAAACAATCATCATCAAACTAAGTCAGTTTAATAGTTTTATATAACAGAACTTAAAACTACCCTAGTTTTTCTGCAAGCACTTTATTGATTGAAGCTGGATTAACTTTTCCACCTGTTGCTTTCATAACTTGTCCAACAAAGAAGCCTTGCAGTTTTTTATCCCCTGCTTTAAATCTTTCAACTTCTGATGGATTGTCTTCTAGAATTTTGTTAATCGCAAGCTCTATAGCTGAATTATCTGTTACCTGTTTTAATCCTAACTCATCAATCAATACATCAACATCTTTATCTGTTTCTTCTATCTTAATGATTAAGTCTTTAACAGTTCTTAAAGATATTGTATCATCTTCTAACCTTGCAACTAATGTTCCTAATCTTTTTGCTGTAACTTTTGTGTTTTGAATTTCAACCTTTTTATCTGTCAACATCGCTGCTAGTTCACCAGAAATTAAATTAACTAATTTTTTAAGATTTACACCTTTAACAGATAACGCCTCTTCAAAATATTCTGAGATATCTTTATCTGATGCAACTCTATCTGCTTCATCCTCAGTTAATTTAAACTCTTTAATAAATCTTTCAGCCTTAGCCTCAGGAAGTTCAGGCATACTATCTTTAATAAGTTTTATCTGCTCATCACTTACAAGAAGTGGAAAAGCTAAATCTGGACATGGAAAATATCTATAATCATTAGCGTTCTCTTTTCCTCTCATCGATCTTGTGATCTTCTTTGCAGAGTCAAATAATCTAGTTTCTTGATCTATCGTGCCACCATTATCATATACATCAATATGACGTTTCGCTTCATACTCAATAGCCTGCATCATATATCTTATTGAGTTGATATTTTTAATCTCACAACGTGTTCTAAGTTCAGTTTCGCCAACGTGTCTAACAGATACATTTGCATCACAACGCATAGAACCTTCATCCATATTTCCATCACAAGTATCAAGAGTTCTAACGATCTTTCTAAGTTTAGTTAGATATTCTCCAGCCTCATACGGTGATCTCATATCTGGTTTTGATACGATCTCCATAAGTGCAACGCCCGATCTATTAAGATCTATACAAGATTTGCTTGGCAATAAATCATGGATAGATTTTCCTGCATCTTGCTCTAAATGTAATCTTTCTACACCTATTCTTTTGGTAGATCCATCTTCTAATTTTATATCTAAATATCCCTCACCTACGATCGGTTTATCGAACTGGCTTATCTGATATCCTTGTGGCAGATCTGCATAGAAATAATTCTTTCTTGCAAACTCTGATCTATTATTTATCTTAGCATTAATTCCTAATCCTGTTTTCACAGCTTGCTCTACACAGAATTTATTTACAACAGGAAGCATACCTGGAAACCCTGCATCAATAAACGATACCGTTTCGTTTGGGTTAGATCCTGATGATGCTGATGCAGCTGAAAATAGTTTCGATTCTGATCTAACTTGACAATGAACTTCAAGCCCAATAACTACTTCATAATCTGCATTTTTGCCTTTTAATATATATTCATTACTCATAACTATTTAGCCCCTTCTATAACTTTTGCAGCTTTCAATATTGTAGCTTCATCAAAATCTCTACCCACTAACTGAATACCGATCGGCAATTTTTCAGTTGATGATAATGCAATAGGAACTGAGATCGCTGGAAGTCTTGCAAGGTTTATTGGAACAGTGAAAATATCTTGTAAATACATCGTTATCGGATCAAAACTTTTACTCTCTTCAACTGTGAACGCTGGCATTGGAGTAGTTGGTGTCATAATTAAATCAACATCTTTAAAAACATTTAGATAATCTTGACGTATTAATTTCTGTACCTTTAACGCTTTTAGATAGTATGCATCGTAATATCCTGCTGATAAAACATATGTACCAACCATTATTCTTCGCTTAACCTCTTCACCGAAACCAGCAGTTCTTGTGTTTAGATACATATCATCAAGTGTGTCGCCATCAACCCTTAAACCAAACCTAACGCCATCGTATCTTGCAAGGTTAGATGATGCCTCAGCTGGTGCTAAAATATAATATGTTGCAAGTGCGTATTTTAAGTTAGGTAAAGAGATCTCTACAATCTCTGCCCCTGCATCTTTTAATATTCTAACAGCTTTATCTTTCCACGACTGCTCTATATCTTTATCTATATTTTCATTTAATAACTCTTTCGGTATTCCGATCTTCATCCCCTTAACACCATCACAAATACCGTTTGTGAAATCAGGAACTGCAATATCAACCGATGTTGAATCATTCTCATCAAAGCCTGCCATATGGTTTAACATAATAGCCGTATCTTCAACCGTTTTACACATAGGTCCTGCTTGATCTAGCGATGAAGCATATGCTATAATACCAAATCTTGAACATCTACCATATGTTGGTTTAAGCCCTACAATACCTGTAAATGCTGCTGGTTGTCTGATTGATCCACCTGTGTCTGTTCCAAGCGATCCTGCTGCTAAGCCACCTGCAACTGATGCTGCAGATCCACCTGATGATCCACCTGTTACAACTTCTTTATTATCCGTTGCTCGCTTGATAGGGTTTATTGCCTCACCGAAATAACTCGTTAGATTAGCTCCACCCATAGCAAACTCATCTAAATTTGTTTTACCTAAAAATATAGATCCAGCAGTTAACAATTGAGATGTTACAGTTGATTCATAAGGAGGTACAAAATCATCTAATATATGTGATGCAGCTGTTGTTCTAATATCTTTAGTACAAAACAGATCTTTAACACCGATCGGTACTCCGTCCATCTTAGATAACCTGCTACCTTTACCAATTCTCTCATCTGATAATTTAGATTGAGCCATCGCCTCATCCGCAGTCACAGTAATATAAGCGTTCAAGTTACTGCTTGCATCTATGTTTTTAAGATACGCTTCAGTTACTTCGCTCGCTTTAAACTCTTTTTTATCGTATCCGATATTTAACTCTTTAATAGTTAGATCAGTTAATTTACTCATTATTAATCAACCACCTTTGGAACTGTAAAGAAAGACTCATACGGTTCTTTTGCATTTCTAATCAACTCTTTGCTAAGTCCAGATATTTTCACAATATCTTCTCTAACTCTTAACCCTGCTTCAACATCAGAACTGTTTTCTTCTAATGATGATACATCAGCTTGTTGCAAAATATCGATCCAGTCTATAATCTGTCCCATATCTTTCTCAATTGATTCTAACTCTTTATCTTCAAATTTCAATCTTGCTAATTTAGCAATACCTAAAACTTCTTTCCTATCCATTACAAACTCCAAATATTAAAATATCAGTTCGTGATTATATATCATCAAGATAATAATTAAAAGAGATAATTTCTATATAAGCAATATAAAATCAATTTTAAATCAACATCTAAATAATACTTAAATTCTATAAACCATAAAATTTATAAATAATGAAAATTATCTATCTATAATAAGTATCGATACATAAAAAACCACTCTCCAAAATAATTGAAGAGTGGCGTAATATAAGCATATATAACACTTATCTTTTATAACATAAATAAATAAATCAGTTACTACTCAATAGTTTTCTCACTACCCTTTATAGCACCCTTTTTTCTAAAGCGTACAAGTGTGTAGATACCACCAAATGCCATAACAAAACAACCAACCCATATAAATCCTATGAACGGTTGTAAAATGATCTGGATACGTGCTTCACTCTTCTCTAAATCAAATCCTGATAGAATAAAATATAGATCGCCCTTAACCATTGAATAATACGACACCTCTGCAAAATATTGCTCTGGTCTACTATCATATAAACGCATCTCTGGGTATGCATATGAAATAAATTCGCCATCTTCAAAAACTTCTATCTCAAGATATGAAGCTAGGAAGTTATCGTATCGTTTTTCAACGATCTTACCGATTTTTAATTCGTACTGATCTACCTGTAAAGTAGAGTCTTGTATAACAACCTCGTCAGTCTCTTTATTGTAGAACGCTGACATAGTAACACCAAATGCCATTAATACAACACCGAAATGTATGATAACTGCACTTAATGCTGTGTTTTTATATTTTAACACTGATATAATACTTGAACCTTTAAATAACTGGAGCTTGCGTATTATAAGTGCTGTTAAACTAAATGCCATAAATCCGATTAGGAAAACACTTGATAGTATTGTGTAGCCAAGACCAACAAATACTGCCATCGCAACTACCATTACTATCGCTGGAATAATTAATACCTTCAGAAACGAGCTTACAGTGTAATTACCAAACTTGATTAATAACCCTACACCTGAAAGTAATATCAATGCTGAGAAAAATGGTAGCGATACCCTATTGAAATAACTTAACTCAACAGTGCTTTTTGTTCCAGTAAATAACTCTGAAAACCATGGTAATACAGTTCCGAAAAGAACAACAAATGTAGTCGCTAAAAATAACCAGTTAGCTACAAAGAATACGCCTTCTCTTGAAAAATATTTGAACTCAGCTTCATCTGCAAGAATTTTTCTGTGTCTATATAATAAATATATAAATATAATTGCTGAAATTGCCATAAATATAAGGAAAAAGTTTCCGATACTATCTTTTGAGAAACTATGTACCGATTCAATCACACCTGATCTTGTTATAAATGTTCCAAATATAGTCAACTCAAATGTTATCAACGCTAAGATAAAGCCCCACGCCTTTAATCTGCCTTTTGCCGTATATATAATTGATGTATGAATAAATGCAGTAGCCGTTAACCAAGGAAGTAACGATGCGTTCTCAACTGGATCCCATGCCCAGTAACCACCCCAACCTAACTCAACATATGCCCACCAGCCACCAATTACGATACCTAATGTTAAAAATACCCATGTTGTGATTGTCCATACTCTTGATAACTTGATCCACATGTTTGAAAAATCATTAGTTATAAGCGCTGCAAATGCATGTGCTATAACTATATTA
This sequence comes from uncultured Deferribacteraceae bacterium, assembly GCA_947041165.1. Taxonomy (GTDB): domain Bacteria; phylum Chrysiogenota; class Deferribacteres; order Deferribacterales; family Mucispirillaceae; genus CAMQYB01. The sequence continues at coordinate 33,704 of CAMRCY010000021.1, forward strand.
AATCCAACATACCCGATATAAAGCGTAGGTGGATGGATAACCATTCCTGGATTTTGAAGCATAGGATTTAAACCCTGTCCATTACGTGGAATAAAATCTAACATCTTAAATGGATTTTGTTCGAAAACACATAAAAATGCGAAAAATACCATAGATAATGATAGAACTGCAAAAACTACAGATTTATACTCTATCGATTGTTTTTTTAATCTTATTATTTCAATATATGTGAATAATCCTATTAAAAATAACCAAAATAACAGTGAACCTGCTTGTCCAGCCCATAATCCCGAAATTTTATAGAATAATGGTAGCGATAAATCTGTGTACCTTGCTACATATTCTATTGAGAAATCTGATACAACTAATGCTACCACTAAAATAATTGATGCTATCGTAACACTTACGATGCTTGCTGTTAAAATATTCGTACCTAGCTTCATGTAATGCTCTGATCTCTCTTTATAAGAGTAAACAAACATTCCTGCCGATACAGCTGATAAAAGAAGAACAATAACTTGAAAAATATTGCCCGACAATCCCATTCTCCACCTCTAACTTAATAAATAAATAATATATTAATTATCTAAGAAAACTCTTAGCGAATATCCTATTTACTCACGATTTCATATCGTGTAAGACATATAATATAGATGTTAGTTCATTAATGCAATAATTTTATTAACAAAACTCTTAATAAAATTATGAATAAAAGTGTTGACAGTTAATTAAAAAAATGAAATAACATATCATTGAGTAATGATATGTTATGAGAATTACTGTTATATAAATATATTTTATTACTTACACTGCTATAAATCAGGAGGTGGCTATGGATAATGATGAACTTATCTGCTCTGAGAAAATCGTTGATAAAGAGAAAGTTGATAAGGCACGCAAAAATCTTTTTCCAGATACAGTAACATCAAAGCTCGCTATATTCTTTAAGATATTTGGGGATAGCACAAGACTTAAAATATTGATGGCGTTAGATGTTTCTGAATTATGCGTATGCGATATTATGGCTACGCTTAACATGAAGCAATCGACTGTATCTCAACAGTTAAAATTATTAAGAGATGTTAAAGTTGTCAAGTGTAGACAAGAGGGAAAACAGGTTTTCTACTCACTTGATGATTGCCACATACATAAAATTCTAAGCGTTGGAATTGAACATATTAAGGAGGACAAATATGAGTAATCACTGCTGCAACTCATCTGATAGTTGCGAAATTCAAACTAATGAACAAGATAATACATTTAAGGTTAAAAAAGAGTTTACGATCTTAATCACATATATATCGATATTTCTAATAGCTAACATATTTTATTACGTGTTAGAGGATAACTTAATTTTATATCACTCAGGGATAGCAATAATGCTGCTTGTGTATCTTTTTTCTGGATACCCTATATTCAAATACACCTTTCAAGATTTGAGAAAGAAAATTGTGTTTACTGAAAATTTTCTCATGACCTCTGTCACGATCATTGCAATTGCTATCGGTCAATACAGTGAGGCTGCTGCGATTATATTATTTTATAGAGTAGGAATGTTTTTAGAAGATTGGGCTGTGTCTAAATCTAGACGATCAATTGAGTCACTGCTAAGATTTAAAGTTGATTATGTTATAAAAATTGTGAACAATCAACCGATATCTGTTAAAGCTGAAGATGTTGAAGTTGGTGATATTATTGAGATCGCTGTTGGTGAAAAAGTGCCACTTGATTCTATGGTGATAGACGGTGAAACAACTCTTGATATGAAATCATTAACTGGAGAATCTGTTCCTAAATATGTTAAAACTGATGATGAAATGCTTGCAGGAAGTATCAATCTAACTACTAGTATTAAGGCTCGTGTTTTAAAAATTTATTCAGACTCTCACATCGCTAAGATTATAAACCTTGTTGAGTCTGCTAAAGAAAATAAAGCAACAACTGAAAAATTTATTAGAGTTTTTGCAAGATATTATACTCCATCAGTATTTATTTTTGCTATATTAATAGTTGTTGTTTCGCAACTTTTTGGATTAGGCGATCTTAACACTTGGATATATCGTGCATTAGTGGTGCTTGTTGTGTCTTGTCCTTGTGCGTTAGTGATATCTATTCCTATGGGTTATTTTGTGTCGATAGGGGCTGCAACTAAGGCTGGAGTGCTTATTAAAGGTGCTAACTATCTTGAAGCGTTGAATAACGTATCGCTTATCGCTTTCGATAAAACAGGGACTTTAACTAACGGTACTTTTGATATTGTGGAACTTAAAGCTGATGACACAAAACTACTGAATAAAGTTGCAAAATATTCTATGGCAAAATCTAACCACCCTATTTCTAAATCAATTTTTAGATCTATTGAAATGGATGTAGATTACGATATGATAGGAAAATATACAGAAATAGCTGGGAGTGGTGTTGAGCTTCTGCTTGAAAAGAAAAAGGTTATTGCAGGAACTTTAAAACTTCTGAGCAAAAACAATATTGATGTGCCTGATAGTGATAAACTTGAAGACACCGAAACAATTGTTTATTTTGCAATGGATAAAACGTATATTGGTAAGATAGTTTTAAGAGATAATCTTCGTGATGACTCTCTACAAGCGATTGATAATATAAGAAAAATGGGAATTGATAATCTCTTGATTTTGTCTGGTGATAAAAAATCAATCGTTGAATCAATCGCTAATAAACTTGGTATAAAAAAATTCTTCGGAGAACTTCTTCCTGATGAAAAAGCTACAATATTTAAAGAAGAGATGGCTAAAACTAAAGGTATGAGTATATATATTGGAGATGGCATAAACGATGCACCTGTTATCGCATTATCTGATATAGGAATGTCGATCGCTGATGTTTCATCTGATATAGCACTTGAAAGTGCTGATGTTATATTTATGAACCCATCGATAAACTCGATCTCTACGACACTTAAATTAGCTAAAAAAAGCAGAAAGATAATTATTGAAAATATCGTATTTGCACTCGGAACAAAACTGTTAATTATCGTGCTTGGATTACTTGGTTTTGCATCAATTTATATGGCTGTGTTCGGAGATGTTGGTGTTACTCTGCTTGCACTACTAAACGCATTAAGACTTATGAGGATTTAATATGATTATATTTATAACGATACTTTTAATGGTATCAATTTACATACTAATATCAATGAAGATAGAAAATAGTAAAGCGAAACAAAAAGTTTCTAAAAGAAAAAATAGTACGAAAAGATAGTTTGTATCGTAAAAATATTGGTGATTATTTTCTTAAACTGATTTAGAACTGTTTAGGCTATGATTACCAGATATTTACAGCTTGGCTGTGTTAATGTTTGCAACTCATGTATATTAAGAATGTTTGCAACTTGCGTATGTGAATTGTTTATAATGTGCATGTACTAATAACATTTGCGATTTGCGTATGTGAATTGTTTACAATGTGAGTGTACTAAAATATTTGTGATTTGCTTGTGCTAACAATACGTATGACTTGTGTATGTTGAGATACTTGCAACTTATGTGTACAATAACATTTGTAACGTGCGTGTGTGCAATGTTTACAATGTGCATGTACTAATAACATTTGCAACTTACTTGTGTTAAAACATTTGTAACGTGCGTGTGTACAATGTGCATGTACTAATAATATTTGCAACTTGCGTATGTGAATTGTTTACAATATGCATGTACTAATAACATTTGCGATTTGCTTGTGCTAACAATACGTATGACTTTTGCGTGCGTTGATATACTTGCAACTTTGCTTATGTACAATGTTTACAATGTGCATGTACTAATAACATTTGCAACTTATGTGTGCAATGTTTACAATGTGCATGTACTAATAACATTTGCAACTTGCGTATGTGAATTGTTT
>CAMRCY010000022.1 GCA_947041165.1 uncultured Deferribacteraceae bacterium
AACCGTAACCTAAATACAATCCATTAAATATAAATTCTAAATAAGTATCTAAACAGATGTGAACATGAGTAGACGTTAACAGTAATTTTAATATAGCTAACCGTAACCTAAATACAATCCATTAAATATAAATTCTAAATAAGTATCTAAACAACTAAACCTAAATATATATTAACTATCCAACACTACTTTTTCACGTCCACGCATAGACTAAGATCCAAATAGTAACACAACCCATTACTATACAAATAACTGTATCAACCTAAAATTAGTTATAAAAAAATAGATCAAATAATTTTAGAAAATTTTATATATATAAAACTTCTCGTTAATTACTTGATCTATCAATTAATATTTATCTTAAATTAAATTATTACTATTTTTCGTTAGGATTAGGCTGAGCATCAGGCCCGTGCAACTCTTCATGAAAAGCAATTTTGTTATGTATCAGATCTGTCAACGCTCTTGTTGTAACTTTTACCTTAGCTTTTGAAGTTGGGATATAAGTGTTCTCTCTCGGTGCATTTAACTCTTTAGCTCTTAAACCTGCTAAATGAACTAACTTAAATCTTGATGCAATATTCTTCTGATTAATAACTTTCTCTATATCTAATAAAGGCATAATTTCACTCTCCTACGTATTTATATATATCATCATCGTTCATATATTTAATCTTTAAATTCTCTGCTAAATAAACTGCTTCAATTTTGTTGAAAGCATCTTCTAATTTATCGTTTACAACTAAGTAATCGTAATCGCATGCAAAACAAATCTCTTTTTTACCGTTTTCTAACCGTGTATTAATTTCATCTATAGACTCTTCAGCACGATTAACTAACCTTCTTCTAAGCTCATCAATTTTTGCTACGATAAAAATTTTTATCGTCCTGCCTGCAAACCTATCCATTATTTGTGAGACCCCTTGAGGATCAATCACAAGAAGAACATCTTTACCTGATTTAATAGAATTTTCTATAAACTTGAACGAAGTACCATACAAATTTCCGTGTATTGTGGCATATTCTAAGAAATCGCCAGCAGATATCATCTTATTGAACTTATCTGTATCCACAAAAAAGTAATCTCTACCATCAACTTCAACGCCTCTTATAGCTCTTGTAGTATAAGAAACAGAGTCTTGAATATTAGGATATTTTTCCATAAACATTTTTGCTAAGGTTGTCTTGCCAGCACCACTCGGAGCTGAAAAAATTAATAGAGTACCGTCTTTCATATTATAACTACTCACAAATTAATCTTCTAGAGTGTGAAACTCCTATATTACAAGATTTTATATAAAATATCAAGACTTAACTTATCAAACTAATAATTAACAAAATTAAAAACCGTAACCTCTAACATACTTAAGCACTACATATCATAATAGTAACATAGATACTTACAACTAAACGAGCTAAACATATTAACACTTAACCATCTCTACACTTAAAAATCTCAACATCAATCAATATAATACTTGTAACGAAGCGAGCTAAACATATTAACACTTAACAATCTCTACACTTATAAATCACAACATCAATCAATATAATACTTGCAACTAAACAAGCTAAATACATTAACACTTAAACACATTCTATATTTAGATATCACAATATTAATAAATCAATATTTGTAATTAAACGAGCTAAACACATTAACTTTAAATCTAGTTGCGAATATTTAAACTATCTAATTGAAAGAAGTTTATGTGTTTGTGCGATCATACGAATAACTATATCTGTTTTAGAAAATTTTGTGAACAGCTTATCGATAATCTTCTCATCAACCATATTATCTAACGGTTGAACAATCAACTCTTTGATACCATTCGTCGTGAGTTGTTCAATAAGATAATCTATACTTTTCTCCTCATGTCCGTACGCATCAAACGGAAGTTTTAGATAAAATGATGAGTGATTAAGCTCACTTAATACATTAAATAGATTTGATAACGCTAATATTGATTCCTTATTATGCATCTTTAAATCGATACTCATAATGTCCATATATTCATCTAATATCAACAACTTATCTGGAAGTGAACCATTTGTTTCTAAAAAGAATTTTATATCTTTATTTTGTTTACGAATTTCTTTAACCATCGTTATTATCAAATCTGATTGTAATGAAGGTTCGCCACCTGTGAAAGATATCGAATGATATAAATCTAAATTAAATTCCGATGTGATGATCTCTAATAAATTATCAATAGTGATCGGATTGAGATATTTCTTACCATTTATTTCAAAATCTTTTTTATTACTATTATCCGTATCACAATACGAACATGATAAGTTGCACCCTTCAAACCTTATAAAAAGTTGATATAAACCTATATACAACCCCTCTCCTTGAATTGAAGCGAACACCTCATTTACATATGCCTTTTCCATCTTTTATTCTCTCTCTTAATTTCTATTTATGATTTTGCAATCACTATTTTTATCATTTCCACATACTCTACTATGATTATTAATTTGTATTTATATCTCACAAGCACGACGACTATCTAGCCTTGATTACCGTTAAAACTATTTATTATTATCAAATTTTGTTTTATGAAACTTCCATGCACTTTCAATTATAGCGTCAACCGTTTGATACTTCCTTCTCCATCCTAAAACATCTTCTGCTATCTTTGATGATGCGATTAGTGTTGAAGGATCGCCCAGACGACGCTCCCTAACTTCAACAGGGATTAAAGCCCCCGTTATCTTTCTGCAACTTTCTATTATGTCAAGAATTGAGTACCCTTCTCCACTTCCTAAATTAACTTTTAACGACCCTTTATTGTTCGATAAATAACGATATGCAAGCAGGTGTGCGATTGCTATATCATACACATGAATATAATCTCTAACACACGTTCCATCAGTTGTATCGTAATCATTGCCGTTAACAAATATCTTATCACGAAGCCCTAAAGCCACCTCTAATATCAAAGGTATTAAATGCGTTTCTGGATTATGGTTTTCACCAAAATTTCCATATGCGCCTGATGCGTTAAAATATCTTAATGCAACATGATGAACACCACTAGACAGTTCAACTGATTCTAAAAAACTTTCAACAAATAGTTTAGACATACCGTAAGGACTAGTTGGTTTTTTTATATGAATTTCATCTATAGGAATATATTTAGGCTCGCCATACACCGCAGCTGTTGATGAAAAAATAATCTTCTTAACACCTTTCTCAATAAAATAATTGAAGAACTTAATAGTTTTTGAAAAATTGTTTTCATAATATTTATAAGGTTCAAGAACAGATTCTCCAACCTCTATATATGCAGCGAAATGCATGATAGCATCTATCTTCTCTTCATTATAAATTTTTTCAAGTAATGACATATCATCAACATCACCTTCATAAAACTTTATACCACTAGGCAGATACTCTTTTTTTGAGCGTGCTAGATTATCTAAAATAATAACCTCTTCACCCTCTTCTTTAAGAATTGATGCAACTGTCGATCCTATATACCCTGCTCCGCCTGTTAAAAGTATAGACATATTTACCTCATTGTGGTACAAATTAAAACTAAATAAAAACTACTCAAAATTATATGATGAAATGAAATATAGCATATAACTTATTAAATATAAAGGTTGAAAATTATAATGATAGATATACTGTTGGCAACATATAACGCAGATAAATATATTGCACAACAAATTGATTCAATATTAACTCAAACATATGAAGATTTTAAAATAATAATATCAGATGATGGGTCAAAAGATAACACCATATCAATAATAAATAAATATATTTCTAAACATTCAGATAAAATAACTCTACTACCATTCACTAAAAATCTCGGCGTTAAAGAAAATTTTAACTACCTTTTAAAAAGTTCAAACAGTGAATATATTGCATTCTCTGATCATGATGATATTTGGATTGAAAATAAATTAGAAGTATCTATCAAAAAATTAAAACAGATCGAAAACAATTCACCAGCACTTATCTACTCTGACAAATCTTTAGTTGATGAAAAAATACACTTGATCTCTCTATCTTCAAATAAAACCGAAAATTTAAAAGCAGACAACTTTAAGTTAAATAAATTATTAGTACAAAACACAGCTTCAGGTTGTACTATAATGATAAACAAAAAACTAAAAGATATCATAGGTGACATTCCTGATGAAGCCCTAATGCACGATCATTATATTATGCTTATTGCATCAATATTTGGCAAGATTGAGTATATCGACAAACCATTAATTCTGTATCGTCAACATGAGAACAATGTTATTGGTGGAAAAAAGTATAACCTTACATATGCTTTTAATAAGTTTTTTGAAGGAAGAAAAAAAATCGTTAAAAGATTTAAGCAAAAGATCTATCAATCTAAAAAAATTGAAGACCTTTATGGCGATCAAATTGATAGTGCAAAATTAGAGATAATAAAAAAATTCAACCTATTAGATAATGTAGGATATTTTAAATTCAGATATATATTAATTAGATATAACTTTTTTCAAGCAGGTTTATTAAGAAATATCGGTATGTTGATACTTCTATAAAAGCCCCCTTACCATAAAGTTTTCTATACTATTTAAACCAATCTACAATTATAAATGGAAAGCAACAATTACCACTTTTCGATATCAACAAACTCTTTCAACGCATCTTGCCAATTAGGCATAGGATCAAGATTATTTAATCTTAAATTCATCTTATCAAGTTGTGAATTTTCAGGTCTTTTGGCTGGTGTTGGATACTCTGATGATGCACAAGGTGTAACTTGTTGATCAAAAAACCCTCTAAGCTTAAAAAAGTTAACTGCAAGATCATACCATGAAGCTGAACCTTCACAAGTTAAATGAAATACACCTTTTAAATCTATATCCAAATCTATAAGTGATTTAAGTTTTCTGCTAACAGCAATTGTTGACGTTGGATTGCCTATCTGATCATTAACAACTTTTAATTCACGAACACCTTCAACAGATAATCTATTCATCGTGTGAAGAAATGATGGACCACCTAAGCCGTATAACCAACTAATTCTTGCAATTATATAATCACTCGAATTCTCTCTTACAAAAACCTCACCTGCATATTTTGATTTGCCATAAACTGATGATGGATTAGGAGCGTCATACTCATTATATGGTTTATTAGATATCCCATCAAAAACATAATCAGTAGAAATATATATAATTTTTGCCTTAACAATCTCTGCAACCATTGCAACATTTTTACTGCCTAACGCATTTAATTTATATGCAAAATCTGATTCTGTTTCAGCACCATCAACTCTTGTGTATGCGGCTGCATGAATAATAATATCTGGATTAATCTCTTTAGTAAATTTTAAAAATCTATCAAAATCAGTTATATCAGTATCATCAATATCGGCTATATATATAGTATAATCACCTTTAAAATCATCGGTAATCTGACGACCTAACATTCCTCTTCCACCAGTTATCATAATCTTTTTACTACTCATAAAACACTCTCCACTTACAATATTTAAAATCTATTATAAAAACCTCTATATTGTCAAGTTTAATTATTTGGATTTTCTTTCTTTGTAACTCATATATTCTATTAAAAATTTTATTAGCACAACTATTATTTTGAATATTAACTAAACTTGTTGATAAACAATTAGAAGAATTCTTCTCTATATTTATCTAATAATCAACACTTTACTTAAATAGGTAGTAAAGTTCTGATTTTTTGTTCACAAAAGGTTTAAGCTCATCATAAGTGAATGAGATGTGTAGAGGATACCTAAAATTTTGATTCTGAAAAGTTATTCCCGAAGCATTAACATTGTAAATATATTGTGATTTAAAAAAGTCATACGATTCAAACTCTTCAAAAGAAGAAAAATCGCCATACTGTGTTTCTATTTTTTGCTTCATTAAGATGATAAATTTTTCGTCATCTACAGAATAAATTAAATCGTCTATTCTCTCATTTAAGATTTTACCACTATTCAAACTATAAACAAGAGGAGTGTCGTCCATAATTGGACGATTTGTAGCTGGAAAAGCCCATAATTTAGAAATAATGGATATAACATTGTTATCAATATATATCAACTCATAGGAAGAATGAACGCCCCACCCGTTAGACTCGCCATCAACATCTATATTTTTTTTCCAAACTGAATAGTCATCATTATAATCGTATGCTTTCCCAGATGTTTTTTCTAATTCTTTATTGACGTTTTCAATAGTAGCTATTTTTTTAGAATTAGCTATTTTAAGGATTTCATAACTAACACCGAAAGGAGGATTTTCAGAGTTATAATCAGTATCCTCAAAGGTATATTTTACTATTTCTATCTCTTGTATTTTATTTTTTTTATTCGGCTTTACTTCAAAATTAAAACTCTTTTTCCCGTTACTCCAAGTGCCTTTAAACACCATTTTTTTATTTATCGTCCCTACAAATTCTCCTGTAGAATTATTATCATTATAATAATTACTTGAAAATTCTTTTAAGATAACTTTAGAGTTATTATCTGAAACACTCTCTTTTAAATAAACAAAATCTCCGATATTATTATAGTAATACTTACCATCAACTTTCTTCGTACCCTCTTCAATAGTTAGATACATTGTGATAGGATATTTATTATCAATAATTCCTTCCAAAATATGGAGAGTTTTTATCGACGTTATTTCAGGGTTAATTTGAGAAAAAAGTTGAGTGCTTAATATTAAAAATAATAAAACAAAATATTTTTTCATAGCATGAAACCCCTAATTTAATTTATTTAATAAAACATACTACAAAATGCTTTTAATATGAATTAATATTTCTCTACAATGTATCATAATCTGTCTATTATATTTTACTCATAAGGAATGATATCTGAAAACTTCGGTAACACACTATCTTTATCAGAAAGAAGTATCTCTTTATGATCTATCTTCCAATCAATACCTATTTCTAAATCTGAAAAAATCACTCCACCATCATGAGTTGGAGCATAAATATTATCACACTTATACGCAAATGTTGCATAATCTGATAACACTACAAACCCATGTAAAAAACCTCGTGGAACATAAAACTGTCGCTTATTTTCACCTGATAATTCTACCGAGTATGATTTGCCATAAGTTTTAGAACCCTTTCTAAAATCCACTGCGACATCTAAAACCATTCCTTCAATCACACGAACAAGCTTGCTCTGAGTATATGGTGGTTTCTGATAATGTAACCCACGCAATGTACCATATTTTGATCTTGATTCGTTATCTTGAACGAACGTATCTTTGATGCCGTACTCAGCTAGTTTTGCAGTGCTATAACTTTCAAAAAAATAGCCTCTATCATCGCTGAAAATTTTAGGTTCAATAATTACAAGTCCATCTATGCCTGTTTCAATTATATTCATTCAATACACCTTATATATATTAGGTTAGTTATTAAGAAATCGCTATTTTCCAATAACATCTATTTCAGAAACTTTATTCTCTTAAATTCTGCGAACCTATGTTTAACAACTTATACTAGATCAATCTAATCTATCTAGCAACTTAGTCTAGCAACCTGTTCTAACAAATTAGTTTAGCAACCTGTTCTAGTAGCTTAGTCTAGCAACCCGTTCTAGCAACTTAGTCTAGCAACCTGTTCTAGTAGCTTAGCCTAGCAACCCGTTCTAGTAGCTTAGTCTAGCAACCTGTTCTAGTAACTTAGCCTAGCAACCCGTTCTAGCAACTTAGTCTAGCAACCTGTTCTTGTAACTTAGCCTAGCAACCCGTTCTAGTAGCTTAGTCTAGAAACCTGTTCTAGCAACTTAGTCTAGCAACCCGTTCTAGTAGCTTAGTCTAGCAACCCGTTCTAGTAGCTTAGCCTAGCAACCCGTTCTAGTAGCTTAGTCTAGCAACCTGTTCAACAATCTACTTTAGCAACTTATGAAGGTATTGTCCGTATCCATTTTTTTCAAACAGTTTTGCACGCTCTAAAAGTTGACTCTCACTGATCCATTTATTTTCAAATGCAATCTCTTCCAAACACGCAACCTTCAAGCCTTGACGGTTTTCAATAGTATTTATAAATTGAGTAGCTTCCATCATACTTTCATGCGTCCCTGTATCAAGCCAAGCGTGTCCACGTCCTAATCTTTCAACTTTTAATTTTGAACGCTTTAGATACTCTTGATTAACTGACGTAATCTCAAGCTCTCCCCTTGCTGATGGTTTAATATTTTTTGCAATTTCTATCACATCATTATCATAGAAATATAATCCAGTCACAGCATAATTTGATTTTGCTATTTTTGGTTTCTCCTCAATTGAAACTGCATTAAAACTTTCATCAAACTCAACAACTCCGAAACGCTCAGGATCTGATACATAATATCCAAAAACTGTCGCACCCTCTTCTCGTTTAACAGCGTTAGCTAACAACTCTGACAATCCGTAACCGTAGAAAATATTATCTCCTAAAACAAGTGCCACATTATCATCTTTTATAAAAGTTTCTCCTATTATAAAAGCCTGTGCTAATCCGTCAGGTGATGGCTGAACTCTATACTCTATATTAATTCCAAAAGCAGAACCATCACCTAGCGTTCTGATAAATCCTGCTTGATCTTCGGGGGTTGTGATAATCAATATATCTCTGATTTTTGCGAGCATTAAAACTGATAACGGATAATAGATCATCGGCTTATCGTAGATCGGAAGCAACTGTTTTGATACACCTAACGTCACTGGATGCAACCTTGTTCCAGCTCCACCTGCTAATACTATTCCTTTCATAACTATATCCCCAATCGCTCTAATTTATATGAGCCATCTAATATATTTTTACACCAACTATCTTTGTTCGCGAGATACCACTCGATAGTTTTAACGATCCCTGTTTCAAAAGTTTCTTCTGGTAACCAGTTCAACTCTTTATGGATTTTTTTTGCATCAATTGCGTAACGACGATCGTGTCCTGGACGATCTTTAACAAATATAATCTGCTTTTTATACGATTGACCATCTTCACGTTTCTGAGTTTTATCTAATATCTCACATATTTTATGAACAACAGTTATATTCTTCTTCTCGTTATGTCCACCTATATTATATGTTTCACCGATGCGTCCAGCTGTTGCAACTTTATATAACGCTCTTGCATGATCATCCACATATAACCAATCTCGTATCTGATCCCCCTCTCCGTAGATAGGCAGATCATTGCCGTTTAATGCTGATAAAATTATAAGTGGAATTAATTTTTCTGGAAAATGATATGGTCCATAATTGTTTGAACAGTTAGTCACAACAACAGGCACTTTGAAAGTTCTGTTCCACGCACGAACAAGATGATCGCTTGATGCCTTACTTGCTGAATATGGAGAGCTTGGAGAGTATTTAGTGTCTTCTGTAAATAATGATTTATCATCCACTAGATCACCGTAAACTTCATCTGTTGAAACGTGGTGAAATACATATCTTTCACTCGCTCTCTCCTCTTCTGATAGATTGAAATATAGCTTTCTAAAACATTCAAGCAAAGTGTATGTGCCGATAATATTTGTGTTTATAAAATCTGATGGAGAGTCGATAGATCTATCAACATGGCTCTCTGCTGCAAGGTGTATAATAATATTTGGTTTGAAATCTGTAAAGATTTTATCTATCACATCTTTATCACAGATATCTGCTTTTTCAAATCCATATCGGTTATTAGTAGAGATAGATTTTAAAGATTCTAAATTGCCTGCATAAGTTAGTTTATCAACTATTAATATATCATCTTTTTTCTCATTTATAATATACCTAGATAAAGCTGAACCTATAAAACCTGCGCCACCTGTAATTAATATCCTATTTGGATTATCATTCAAATTATTCACCATATTTAAATACCTAAAAATTATTTTAATATCTATTAGAAAAGACAATTTTATAATAATTTCTAGGTAATTGCAAGTATACAAAAAAAAAGATATTGAAACGATAGAATTTCTATCATCTCAATATCAATTTAATAATTACATAAAATATCAAATATTTTTAAACTAAGCCATTATATCGATTGTTGTACCTTTTTGAGTACCCGCAGAAACAGATGCTCCTGAAGCTTTTGATACTGATGCTGCTGAATCGATAAGTTGTAATATCGCTGAACCTTGAAGTTTAACAAAATCTTGTGATTTCTTTGCAACATTTGTTGCATATTGCATCTTTATTGCAGCTGAGCTAACGTCCATATGCACACTCCTTTTGATAACTAATTATCGGCTATTAAAACAGATACTTTAGTTATTAAAATGTGGAACTTAAGTCCATATTAAACAATATAGAATTAATTAAAAATATCGCAACTCATTAATCATAATCTTTTTAATAAAACACAACTTTCTAATCATATTTAGCCTGCAAACAAAACAACAGCTTTTAAATAATTTAGAGAAATCTAAGATTAAATTCAAGCTAACGTGCATGCTATTTATCGAACTTTAACTCGCCCGCCACAACCATTCGTTTAAGCTCTCTCTTTAAAACTTTACCCGTTGCAGTAAGTGGTAATGCTTCTAAGACATTTACATATCTAGGATTTTTGAATGTCGCAACACGAGAGCGTATATACTCTTTTATCTCTTTCTCAGTCACAGTTGCACCCTCTACCAATTGAGCGTACGCAACAACAACTTCATCTTTATTAGCAGTGGTGATACCGATTACGGCAGCCGCCTCAATTTGAGGGTTTTCTAACATCACATCCTCAATCTCACGAGGATAAATATTCATGCCTTTAGATATAATAAGATCTTTCTTTCTATCAACGATAGTTATATAATCCTCTGCATCCATCTTTGCAAAATCACCAGTGAAAAGCCAACCGTTCTTAATAGCATCATCTGTTGCTTTAGGCATTTTCCAGTAACCTTTCATTACGTTACCACCCTTAATAATCAACTCTCCAACTTCACCGAGAGGTAACTCTTTCTCATTTTCATCAATAATCTTACCTTTAACATTAGGTAAAAGTTTTCCAACAGTTGACACTTTATTATTCTTAAAAGTGTTAAATGATACAAGTGGTGATGCTTCTGATAGTCCGTAACCTTCTAATACAGGAACTCCATATTTTGTCTTAAATGCGTTTAATGTTTCCTCAGAAATCGGTGCTCCACCTGATATATGTAGCTTTATAGGATAAACAAATTTTATAAACCATTTAGGAAATTTCGCCTTCACCAACGCTTGAAATATTTGAGGGACACCCAACATTACTCTTGGACGTTTAAAGATTAATATATTCCTAAATCTTTTTGTTCTAAGTTCTGTAACCGACTCTAATAATACTATCGAAGTACCTATTGATATCGGATATAAAGTCGATGTTGTAAGTGTGTATGAATGAAATAGAGGTAGAAAAACTAAAAATTTCTCATCTTGTTTTATAGCGATACATTTATCTATCGAATCCATATTGCTAATAAAATTGCCGTGACTAATCATAGCTCCTTTAGGAAATCCTGTTGTGCCTGATGTGTATATGAAAAAAGCTAAATCATCAAATTCTGCTTCACATAAATATTCATCATCTGAATAACTCACTAACTCTTTATTGATATCTTTTGCCTTAAAAGTATTGTCGCCCCATGTATTAATAGATGTAAGTCCTTTACAATGCTCTTTAAAGTATCCGATCATTTCTGCAAATTTTTCTGATGTGATTAATACCTTTGCTTCACTATCATTAATAATATATGCAATCTCAGAATCTATAAGCATGTGGTTGATAGGAATAACTATCGCACCTGCTTTTAATATAGAAAATATAGAAACTATATACTCAGGAGAGTTCTGCATTAGGATCGCAACTTTATCACCTTTCTTGATACCTAATCTTTCTAAATATCTTGCAAAACTGTTTGTGGTTTTATCAATTTCTGTGTATGAGTATTTTTTATCATTAAAATATATTAGAGGCTTCTTAGATAATATTTTAGCTTGGCTTGTTAACATCAAACCTAAATTTTTAAACTTCATAAATAAACCCCTTTAAACTTTTTAACTACTATTAACCTTTAATAAGCGTACTTTAACTAAAGGTTGTGTGTCTATCATTATACACGATTTCGTGTAAATTAATATTATTTTCTACTTAGATAAAAATATCCTTTTTATAGCAGGTATTAAAAGGATCGCAATAATCATTTTAACTATATCAGGCAGTATGAACGGTAACACAGATACTTTTAATGCAGTATCTAAATCCATAGCCTTATCTTGAATAAAATTTATATTGAAATAGAAATATATAGATCCAAATAAATATATGATACACAACGAAATAAACGCTGATAATATGTAGCCATAAATATTGTCTATTCGTTTTGCAACAATCCCTGCTGGTATTACTGCAAATAAATAACCGATTAAAAATCCGAAAGATGGACGTAGGAAATATGATATTCCGCCACCTGATGCAAAAATAGGTAAACCAATCAATCCTAAAACTAGATAGATTAAAACACCGTAAAACGATAATCTAGCTCCAAAAACAGCTGGGATAATAAATATAACAAGTAACTGCAATGTGAATGGTAGATAAGGATTAGGTATACGGATAAACGCAGAAATTGTAATCATCGCCGTGATTAAACCTATATATACTGGATATTTATATCTATCATTTTTCATATAAACTCTCTCCTAAAAATGACAATTATTTCATTTTAAATATTTTTTTAATAACAACGATTAAGACAATCGCAACAATAACCTTAAATGATTATTTAAAATTATATACTAATTAATATATTTATAATAAGTAAAATATTTTACTCGATCTCTTCACCGAGCAATGAGTTAGGACGAGCTTCTAAAATTCTAACATTAACAATATCACCCATTTTTAGATCTTTAGTTGAACTAAATGCAACCCCTCTACTCTGCTCTGTTAAGCCATGAAACTGACTATCATCTTTGCTTGATCTACCTGAAACCAATATTTCAAACTCTTTGCCGATAAGTTTAGCTAACTTAACCGTAACAATCTCATCTTTTAACGCAAACAACTCAGCGAGCCTTCTTGACTTAGTTGCTTTATCTAAATCATCTTTATATGTCGCAGCCTTTGTGCCTGGACGTGATGAGTATTTAAAGGCAAACACATTATCAAAATCAACATAACGAATTAGATCTAACGATTGTTGAAACTCTTCCTCTGTTTCATCTGGAAAACCTATTATAAAATCTGATGAGAAACTGATCTCAGGTATAACAGATCTTGCATAATCTATCTTGCTTTTATAATCCTCTACCGTATAACATCTATTCATCTTCTCTAAAATATTGTTAGATCCTGATTGTGCTGGTAGATGAATATATTTGCAAACCTTATCAAGTTTCGCAATCGTATCAACTAAATCTTTATCAAAATCTTTAGGGTGTGATGTGATAAATCTTATCCTCTCTACACCCTCAATATCATTAACGTAACCTAAAAGCTCTCTAAAACCAACTAAACTGCCATCTGATAATTTGCCTCTATAAGAGTTAACATTTTGCCCTAGTAACATAATTTCTTTACTGCCACCTGCAATAAGTGCTTTGATCTCATCTGTGATCTCTTTAACTTCTCTTGATACTTCAACACCACGAACATACGGCACTATGCAATATGTACAAAAATTTTCACAACCTTTCATAATCGTAACTTGTGCAGAAATTTTACTTTTACGTTTAAACTTCTCTATCACAAATGTTTCTGTCATTAATGAAACATCAACAAATCTCTCACCTTCTAACGCTCTATCTATCAACTCATCAAAATTTGCAACAGCATCTGTGCCTATCACAAAATTGACTAACGGGAAATCTTTTAATAATTGTTTACCTTGATCTTGTGCAACGCAACCTGTTAAACCGATCACAACATCTCTATCATTTCTTTTAAGATCTTTAGCTATAACACCTAAATAACTTGCAATCTTGATCTCTGGTTTTGCCCTTACTGAACAGGTGTTTAAAATTATAATCGTTGCTTCACGTGTATCTAATACTTGATGATAACCTCTCATCTCTAATGATGATGAAATCCTCTCTGAGTCATACTCATTCATCGCACAACCGAATGTATATATATAATATCCTTTATCTAAATCCATGTAACTAATATGCACCTTTCCTTTTTATTACTACTGTCGGAGTTAAAAACAGTATCGTTAAATCAAGCCAAACTGACCAGTTTAAAACGTACCATGTATCTCTTGAAATTCTATAATCGTAATCTGTATCGCTTCTGCCTGATACCTGCCATAAACCTGTAATCCCAGGTCTTACGCACGTATAATAGGTTGCGAACTCTTTATAATATTTATCTATCTCTTCTTTAATAACTGGACGAGGACCTACTAAACTCATATCACCAACTATAACATTAATTATCTGTGGCAACTCATCTAGAGAACTCTTACGTAAAAAATTACCTATCCTTGTAACACGGGGATCGTTCTTTAATTTATACGAACTTTCCCACTCTAAACGAGCATCAGCATCATCTCTTAAAATAACTTTTAATCGCTCTTTCGCATCTATATACATTGATCTAAATTTTATAACATTAATCACTCGACCGTTTCTGCCTATCCGTGCATGAGTGTAGAAAGGTTTACCTTTTGATGTCATCATAATCGCTAACGCCATAATCGCAAAAAATGGGATGATAAACGGTAGCGATAAGATACATAAAAAAAGATCAATAGAGCGTTTTAACACTCTATTTATATAAGATTCAATATTGTTTTTAATCTCCAAATACGACAATTTATTCATAAGCGTTTCAACTGTTACCGCATTTGATAAAGCTAAACCCTCTGATGACGGAAGAAGTATAATTTTAGATAACGATATATGAAGTCTACCCATGAGTGAAGATAATTTATCGTTATCAACAGATGACTGTATAATAATAGCTACAGTTATATTATTCTCTTTTACAATTTGCTCAACATTATCAACTATACCTAAAATATCTTTATCAGAATTATTACCCTCTTTCATCAAAACTTGTCCTTTGATATTGAGTGCTAGATTTTTCTCTTCATTAAACATTTTTAATATAGTTTGATACTCTGTGCCACCACCGATAATAATTGTGTTATCATTAAAACTTCCATCTCTATAGATAACTTTTTTAAATATGTATCTGAACATAATCATCAAAACAACCGAGTATGAAAATATTAACATTACCATTAATCTTGAAATTTCATCTGTTGATTTTAAAATAGATACAAACGCAAACACAACTATAAATGCTACTATATTAGATTTAAAAACATCTCGTGCTTCCAACCAAAAAGGCATTTTTTTTACATATAACCCATTAGATATAACCATTAAAATGAGGACTGCAAAAACCCACCATAGATCTAATATGAAATATCCAAAATCAAACTGTAACTCTATAATACCAAATATTTTTTCAGCCATTAAACGTGTGAAAAACGCAAGCACTACAGCTGTAACATAGGCACAAAAATCGGTTAAAAAAAGTGAAATAATATAACCTATTCGACTATAATTATTTAACGGTTTTTTCATAATATATATCCATTACTTTTCTCTAAATTAGCTATATAAGATTTTATCCCATCCTCTAATGATGTAAATGGTTTACTATATCCTGTTGCAATAAATTTGCTCATATCAGCTTCTGTAAATTTTTGATACTTACCTTTTAAATCTTCTGGAAACGGAATTGTTACAATCTTTTTAGAAGTGTGATCGCTCACTACTTTTGCAATATCTAAGAACGAGCGAGCTTTACCTGTGCCTGCATTAAATATCCCTGAATCATCTTTATTTAATAGATGTAGGTTCATATCGACAACATCTTTAACATATATAAAATCTCTTAAAAACTCTTTACTACCTTCAAAAACCTCAAGATCATTTCCAGCTTTTGCTTGATGAAAAAGTTTAAAAACTAGAGATGCCATTCTGCCTTTATGATTTTCTTGCTCACCATAAACATTAAAATATCTAAGTCCTACAACTTGACTTGGAACACCTGCATCTAAAACTTTTCTAACATATTGATCGAATAAAAATTTTGAGTAAGCATAAATATTTAACGGATATTCACACTCACTATTTTCTTTAAATCCATCTGTGCCGTTACCATATGTTGATGCACTTGATGCGTATATGAATTTAACATTATTATCAATCGATGCATCTAATAATTGTTTAGAGTATTCATAATTATTTTTCATCATATATCTGCCGTTACTCTCAACAGTATCTGCACATGCTCCCTCATGAAAAACAGCATCAACATTTTCGTTTGATAGAAATGATGTGAAATCAAAATCTCGTTTATCTACAAAATCTAAAAACTTCAATCTATTTAAGTTAAGATGTTTCTCTGCCTTTTCAAGATTATCAACTACGAGTATGTCCGATACGCCGTGATCGTTCAAACCCTTGATTATGTTTGATCCTATGAAACCTGCACCACCTGTAACTATTATCATATATACCTCTATAAATTATATTATTACTCTAAAATTATATTATCTTTTTACGATTATTATTTTGATATTTTATTGATTATATTTGTTGATGAATATCCTTCAACAAAATCTATTAACACAACTTTTGTTGCATACTCTCTACCAACAACTTCTTCAAGTTTATAATCGCCACCTTTAACTAACACATCTGGCTTGATTGTTTTGATTAACTGAGTTGGTGTTTCATCATCAAAAATAATCACATGATCGATAAACGAAAATGCAGATAACAATGTAGCTCTATCTGCTTGATTATTAATAGGTCTATCATTGCCTTTTAAGATTTTGACAGATTTATCGGAGTTAAGTCCAACTATTAAAATATCACCAACCTCTTTTGAAGCTTGCAGATATTTGACGTGTCCGATATGAAGAATATCGAAACAACCATTAGTGAAAACAATCTTCTTACCTCGATCTCTATAGTAAGTCAAAACATCTTCTAAATTCTTTTCAGTAATCATCTTAGAGTGTTCAACAAGATTGTAACTCTCTTTTAACTCATCAATAGTAACAGGCACAGTATGAGCTTTTCCAACAACTATCCCTGCTGCTCTATTTGCAAGTTCGATCGTTTCTGCGATATCATAATTAAGTGCGAATGATACTGCTAATATAGATACAACTGTGTCCCCTGCTCCCGATACATCAAACACTTCTTTTGATTCAGCTTTAAATGTTTTAACATAATCAGATGTTATAACTGTAATTCCTTGATCCGATCTTGTCACAATTAGATACTCTATATCATACTTATCTTTAATTATTCTACCATATTTTAAAACATCTTCATCTGTGTTTTTAATAGATATATTTGCAACAACACCAAGCTCTTTTACGTTCGGAGTTACAACTGTTGCCCCTGTGTATTTTGTCCAGTCGCTACCTTTAGGATCGATAATAACTGGCTTAGATATCTTTTTTGCCTCAGATATAATAGATGCACATATCTCATCAGTACAAAATCCTTTACCGTAATCAGATATAATTATCACATCATTTAACGCAAGATCTTTCTTGATATCTTTTGTGATCTCATCAATTGATGGTTTATCAAGCACTGTGTCATCTTCAAAATCTAATCGTGCAATCTGCTGTCTTGAACCGATAACTCTTAACTTGCTCGTTGTGTTCTCAAGAAAGTTATATAGTTGATACGATACTTTTATATCATCTAACATTTTTTTCAAAATCTTACCGTAAGAGTCATCACTTGCAAGTCCTAATAACCTTACATTAGATCCTATATGTGATAAGTTATTTGCAACGTTGCATGCACCACCAAGTCTGTTTGTGGTATCAGAAATTTTAACAACAGGCACAGGAGCTTCAGGTGATATTCTTGAAACATCGCCTGTATAATAAATATCTAACATCATGTCGCCAACAACTAATACATTCACTGTTGAAAAATTTAATTTCATTAATTATTTCCATTTTCTTTTAAAATATTCTTTAATTTATCTAACTGTACATTCGCATCTTTATGATCAACGTAATTCTCATCGATCTTAGAGTACCAAAATATAGCGTCCCTTACTAAAAACAGATCTATATTACCCATATTGCTAATAGCTTTTTCGTACTGTTTATTTCCTAGTTTATATGCTATATCACTTTTTAACTGTATAACCTCTTTGCTAGGATTGCCTATGTATGTGAATGAGTAGTATGCTTTTTCATACTCTCCCTCTTTTAAAAAGATGATGCCTTTATCGTAATATCTTAAAGGAGCTTTTTCAATTATTTCTTCAGCCACTTGAACTACCTTTTTTTGTAGCTCCATCGCCTCATCATAATTTTCAGCCTTCTCAGATATACCATCTAGACTGATTAATGCTAAGTCAACATATTCAGCAGCAAATACATAATCATCTCTATCAACAGCACTCAATGCTTTCTCATACGCCTTATAAGCAGTTTTAAGCAATTCTTTATATTGTAAAAGTTGATAAACTGTCGTTTTTAAAGCTAACACTTTTCTATTTGTTTTTCGTATATTGTAAGCCTCAACTAACTTGTTGTGTGCTCCTTCAATATCACCATCTTCAAATAAAATAACCGCCTCATCGTATAGCTTAAAATCCTCTCCGTTAAAGTATCTATATGTAAAATATATAACCGATACTAAAAAGAGTGTTACGACTAATATAAACATTGTTCTACCAAACATATCTCTCTCTCACTTAGTTTTAATATTTTAATCAATTTCACATTTACTTAGTTTCTAGTTTACTCAATTTTAAATTTACTTAGTTTTTGACGATTAACACAGTTACTAAGTTTGCAAAAAAAAATAATTCAATTTTAACTACTAAAATTTACTTAGCTGTTAATCTCTCTATATACCCTTTAAGGTTTATATCCTCAACACGTTTAAGGTAATTTTCATACTCTGCCATATTGTTTTGCTGTGCATACACATAAGCCATGAACGCAAAATCCATCTGATCTATACCTTTACCTGCAAGCGACATTATTAAGTTATAATCTTTCTTATCAACAAAATGCTTATAGATAGATAACTTATCTTCACATGTATTAAAGCGTTTAGCTGATGATGTAGTGAATAGATCTTTCTCTATAAAGTTACCTGTGTATTTACAAACTTCTCGCATATTTTTACTATCAAGCTTATCTATAAATATAGCAAACTTATCTTTATCACCATTCTTAATTAAACATGCAATAACCGTTTTAACTAATGTATCGTTCTTTTTTGTAAGACACTTCTCAATTAGATCACATTCATACTTAGCACTTATGCGACTACTAGCCTCTATCATTCTGCAATACGTTGCTTTAGATAATTTAAAATCAACCTTTATATCCCTATCAAATACAGTTATATACTCTTTATAATTACCAGCGTCCCACGACATATTTAATGCTAACTCTAAAGACTCTGCTGTTTTATACTCGTTATATAATTTAAAGAACGCATCTTTCATCTTATTTATATAAAAATATTTAGAGTAATAGTTAAGCACCTCTTCTGATTTTTCAGTATCTGATAAGTTATCATACACTATTAAAACATGCTCTTGAGTATCTTTTATCTTATTAATAAAGAAAAGTAACTCTCTTGGATCGTAACTTCTTTGAGCAACAGCCTCTGTTAATGGTTTATCAACAACACACTCTGATTTAGTGTATAGCAGTAACCCTGCATTCATATCATCTATTAAAAACTTTTTAGCAAGCTCGCAATCTGTTTTAAGCAGTAGTGACATTTTATCACTCATAAGCTTCTCTGTGTTAAACCTATAATTCTTGCTATCTTGAATTTTTAGTAAAGTATCTTTAGCACTCTCAATATTGCCTTCTGCTTGATAGATCTGATATAATATATATCTTGCAAAATCAGCCTCATCACCTTGTCTGTTCTTTGAAAGAAAAACTTCAAACGCTATTTTAGTAACATCTGTCAAGCCATCTTCATAAGCCTTTAAGCCAACGAAATAATCCTCATCGTAAAAGGATTCAGTATCTGATTTGACAATAGACTTATTATCTGATTTAACATCGCCACTCTTAATCTTGATGCTCTGGTTTGAGTATAGATTAGATATAGAACTTACAAAAAAAACTGTAACAAAAATAATTATTTTAAACATTTTTCAATAACCTGTATCGGGTGAATAACTTCCTTATTTCCTAAATGAGTCATCTGCATAGCACAAGTTGGACAATCTGTTGCTGCATATGAAACACTAGCTTTATTCATTTTATTAATCATACTAGATGCTATATCTAATGATTGTGTGTAATTCTCTTTATATAATCCCCAACTACCTGCCATTCCACAACAAGAACTGTTTAAATCAGTACTATCAACGCCATCAAGCTTATTAAGCACATCTATAGTTGATGTTGGATTTGGAAGCAGTTTCATGTGACAAGACATATGGTAAACTAAACCAATGTCATCTCTCTTATCTACTCTATGTAGATTATCAAGATCACCTTTTATTAGATCTGTGATATATATGATTTTTGACTTCACTTTATTTATTTCTTCACTATCAATACAGTAGCCCCACTCTTTATATAAAGATAACGCACAAGATGAACAAGATGTAACGATATAATCGGCTTGATCTATATATCCACCCCATAACTCAAGATTTTTATTAATCTTACCTCGTGTTTGGTCAACCATACCTTTCGATATATGCGGTATTCCACAACATGTTTGTTTCGGTACGATAACTGTATAGCCTAACTTCTTAAGCACGTTTATAGTAGATTCTGTAATCTCTGGCTTAATATACGATGCGTAACAACCTGCAAAATATATAACCGTTTTTCCTGAATACATATCTTTATTGTATTGAATATAATTTTTAATAGTTTTCTTACTAAACAGTACCATCTTTCTTTCATGTGCTAAACCGATAAAACGCTCCATCAATTTACGAACTATAAGAGGATTTGTCATCTTCGTTATTAGTGAACCAAATCTATGAAACAGTTTACCCATTAACTCAAATTTTGTAACTAAATGACTAGTAAGTGAAGCACCATGCTCTCTAAAATATCTAGCTTTAACCTCTAAGGCTAATTTAGGGATATTAACTTTAGATGGACACTCTATAGAACAACTGCCACAGTTAATACAATGGTTGATAACATTCATGAACGGCTCATCAAACATAGCCATACTAGGATCTAACCTTCCAGATAAATAAGCTCTTAATATGTTAGCCTTCGCTTTAGGTGTCGCATTCTCATCTTTAGTTGATTTATATACAGGACACATTCTCGTTGCGTTTGTAATAGTTGTACATTTAGAACAACCATGACATAGTTCAGCCTCTTCAATAAAAGTGTTGTCATTCCATATAAGCTCATACACAGAACTCTCTTCAGCTTTATATTCAGCACCGTAACGAAGGTCTTTCGCCATCAATGAAACATCATCATTAGTTTTTATATCTGGATTAAATGTTTTGCTCGGATCAAAATTTTCTTTAACTTTAAGAAAGATATTGTATATAGCCTTATACTGTCTTGGTATATAACAACTTCTTAACCTGCCATCACCATGCTCACCCGATATAGTACCGTTTAACCTACTTACAAGCTCATATACTTCATCAGCTAATGGTTTTAGTAACGATACATCTGCCCCATCTTTAAGGTTAAGTAACGGACGTGTATGAAGCAATCCTTTTGCAATATGTCCATAAGATACATAATCAACATTATATTTTGCAAATATCTCTGCTATTCCTTTAAAATATGCTGTAAGAGTTTTCGTAGGAACTGCTGCATCTTCAACTAACGCTAATATCTTTTTATCACCTTTTAATTGATATAAAATAGGTACAGCCGATTTGCGTACAGCTGATAGTTGTGCAATCTCTTCTTTATCCACTGCAAAATTAATATTTTTAGATAATTTCTTAGCTTTTATTAACTGCATAGATTTTTTAGCTTTTTCAACGACTTCTTTATCTGTATCACCGTCAAACTCAATAAGTAGAAGGTTATCTATATCTGATGGAATTTTATCTTTTAACTCTGGTCTATAAGTTGAAGCTAACGTTAGAAGGGTTTTATCCATAATCTCTATAGCTGCTGGATCAAACTCTAATGCTACTTGGCTAGCCTCAGCTGATGATTCTTTATCATTAAAATATCCAACAAGTAGTGACGAGAAAGGTTTCTTCTTTAATATAGAAAATTTAAGCTGTGTAACAATTCCGAATGTTCCCTCAGCTCCACCAACTAATTTATGAAGAAATAAATGTTCATCTTTTACAGCATCTCTTAGCTCATACCCAGAAACATTACACTTTATAGGAGGATAAGATTTATCAATCAACTCTGTGTTTTTAGATATTGATTTATATACCTTTTTAAGTATTTTTGGTAGATCGTCGATATTCATCTCTGCAACATCTGAAAACCTATGTATTGATCCATCTGATAAAACTATCTCAGCATCCATTATATAATCTGAAGTGTTGCCGTATTTCACCGAATACTCACCACCAGCATTAGTAGCATACATTCCACCAAACGTTGCATACTCACCAGATGATGGTGCTGCTGGAAAAAACATACCTGTATTGTTAAGCGATATCTCTAACTCGCCATGTCTATAACCAGGTTCACAAGTGAAATGATTACCATTTAAATCTAAACTTAATAACCTATTCATATATTTTGTAAAATCTATTACAAGTCCACGACCTACTGCCGATCCGCATAATCCCGAACCTGCACCACGTGGGTGAACAGTTATTTTATTTTCAACTGCAAATTTTACAGCTTTTGCCACATCATAACAATCTTTAGGGTATAAAACAGCTAGAGGCTTAACCATAAAGATAGAGGCATCTGTAGATAGCTCTATCCGTTTAATCTCATCTGTGTAAAGGTCACCCTTGACGATCTCTCTTAATTTATCAAAATTCATTATATATCTACCTATTAAATTAAATATTCTTTTTATTCTATAACTATCAACAATAATAATCAAGTACTTTCATCTATTAAAAAGTTCTATAAATCAACAGATAATCAACAACCATTACTATTATTTATATATAGTCGATATATAATTTCTATTTTAATTTAATTCAAATTAGTTTATCTTAACTATTATGAATAAAAGAATAAATATAGGTTTGACAATAGGTGATCCAGCTGGGATCGGTTATGAAGTCGCATTAAAGTTTCTTGAGCAGTTATACTATTCAGATATATCAACTATTGATTACGATATTACTCTGTTCTGTCACAGGTTTATATTAGATAAAGCTATCAACGACATTTTTGATAATAAATACCCTTCTGACTTCAACAGTAAACTTAAAATTGTTGAGCCTGATAACGTAGACCCGTTTGATTTTGAATATGGTGAAAATTCTATTGAATGTGGAAACGCTTCAATGCAATATATTAAAAAAGCTGTAGAGTATGCACAGAACGGCTTAATCGATGCAATTGTTACTCTACCAATTAATAAATACTCTATATCGCTTGCAGGATATGATTTTGTTGGACATACTGAATATCTAGCTCATCTTACTGGTTGTAAAGATATCTCTATGATGATGATGTCTAACGATTTCAAAATCGTACTTATAACTACTCACCTACCTTTAAAAGATGTTGCTAAAGCTGTCACTAAACAGAAAATTGTAACAGCTATTCAAAACGCTCACAATACTGGTAGATTTTTTGGCTTTGATTTTGATACTAATAAACCTAAAATAGCTGTCTGTTCTCTAAACCCTCATGCAGGAGATAGTGGCGCAATCGGTTTTGAAGAGATTGATCTTATCAACCCTACTATCGATGAAACTCGTGAAAACGGTATTAATGTGCATGGATCATTCCCTGCTGATACTATCTATACTGATAAAACTTACGATTTCTTTATAGCTATGTATCACGATCAAGCACTTATCCCTATTAAACTTAACTCATTTGGTGAAGCTGTGAATGTTACTTTAGGACTTAATATTATAAGAACATCTGTCGATCACGGGACAGCTTTTAATATTGCAGGTAAAGGAGTTGCATCTATCTCATCACTCATTAAAGCAGTGGATATCGCAAAACTTATGATAATGAATAAACAAGTAGATAAAAATAAATGATAACAAGAAACTTAATTAAACTCTTTAAAGAAGAGAGCAAACACACTAAAAAATCGTTAGGACAACATTTTCTAACCAATCAACATATTATAGGACAGATCGTTGCATCTGCTGATATAGATGAAAACTGTAATATTATTGAGATAGGCCCTGGTTGCGGAGTATTAACAGAACATTTAGTCGACACCCCTGCTCACTTAACTGCTGTTGAAATAGATACTGATCTTACATATTTCCTTATACGTCAATTTGAAGATAAAACAAATTTTGAGGTTGTCAATGAAGATGCCTCTAAATTAGATTTCAAAACTCTACTTAATAAAGATAGCAGTATCGTCTATGTCGGAAACCTGCCATATAACTTATCTGTTAGAATATTAACTCAGATAACGCACGATATTGATAGAATTAAATCGGTTGTATTTATGTTTCAAAAAGAGGTTGCAAACAGAATTAATGCTAACCCTAAAAGTAAAGAGTATTCATCGTTATCTGTTTTTGCATCATACTACTATGATATCTCTAAAGTTCGTGATATCGGTGGTAATAATTTTATGCCAAACACAAAAGTACAATCAACTGTGCTTAAATTTGTTCCACATAAAACAAGGTTGCTTGAAAACTCTAAAGAAGAAGATTTCTTTAAGTTTATAAATGTTGCTTTCACTCAAAAACGTAAAACTCTTAAAAATAATCTAAGAGTTATGATGGATATAACAAATATCTTAGATGAACTAGATATAAAACCATCTGTTAGAGCTGAAGAGTTATCAATTATAGATTTTGTTAAATTATTCAATAGAATATCATCTGAAAATTAATAAATACATAATAATACTATTTAATTATATTATATATGATGTTGCTATTTTATATAGATATGAGCTATAATACCCTCTTGAAATATCCAGATATATAGAGAAAAGATTTTGACTAAGTTTGAAAATAGATTTAAAAATATTGATGAATATAAAAGCATGGAGATCGGTTTTAAAAGAATTGACGAAGCTTTATCATTAATAAATTTTGATGAAAAAAAATTAGGCACAATAATACACATAGCTGGCACTAACGGTAAAGGATCAACTGCAACTTTTTTAAATCAAATTCTATCTAAAAATTATCTAAACACTGCTCTATTCACATCACCTCATATTATGAAAATAACTGAGCGAATATCTGTGAAAGGTAAAAATATATCAACCATAAAATTCAACTCTCTCTTTGATGAAAATATAGAAATTATCGATAAATGCAACCTTACATATTTTGAAGCAATCTTCTTTCTTTTTATCGTGCACACAATTAAAAGCAATGTTGACATCACTATATTAGAAACTGGACTAGGTGGAAAACATGATGCAACAAATACATCGTTAATAACTGATAAAATTGCAGTTTTTACATCTTTCTCATTAGATCATACTGAAATTCTTGGAGATAGTGTGTTTGGTATAGTTGATGACAAACTATCTATCATTAGAGATTACAGCAAAAACTTTATAGGTATAAACCACGATCAAATCAGAAAACATATTAGATCTCAAACAGATGAAAACAACTTACTTTTTATAGAAGATAAAGATAGAGATAATAATCTATACCCATTTCCATATAATGAAAATTATGAACTCGCAAATAAAGTAGCCTCATATATATTAGGCGAATATCTGCAAACCGATAACACACTTAAACTTCCAGAAGGAAGGCTTGAATATCACGACAATTTTATATTTGATGCAACTCATAATATAGATGGATTAATCAAATTGATAAAATCTATTAATAGAGATGAGATCGGATACGTGATTTTTACATTAACATCAAATAGAGATGTTAACGCTTTTTTAAATGTATTAAGAAATATAAGCGACAATATCATCTTAACAACGATACCTGATCATCCGAGATCAATCGATGAAAAAAAACTAAATGACACTGATTGTAAAAGTTATATCTCTCCGATTGATGCCTTAGAGTTTGCTAAAAATAATATAGAAAGTGGTAAACGAATTCTTATCTTAGGATCATTTTTTCTAATAGCTTACTATAAAAAGACTTTCGGTATAAAATCATGATTAATATAATTAAACATTGTAAAAATATATTTACAGTTACTATTATCTTATTAATAACCGCAAATGTTGCACACTCTCTAGATAAAGATGCATATAAGTTATCAGCCGATAATGCATCGCTTATTGATAATAATACTTATATGGCAACGGGAGATGTGCTTTTAGAGGCAAACGGTATTACCGTTAAAGCAGATTCTGTAAAATATTTTTTAGATAACAGCACGTTAAATGCAACTGGAAATGTTACATTGATATCTGGAACAAAAACAATTAATGCAGATGAGATTACGTATAATATAGATAATGATACAGGACGAGCATCTAATGTTACTGGATATCTAGATCCTGATTATTACATATGCGCTAAATCATTTGAACAAACATCGCTTTCAACATTTAATCTTGAAGAGGCAAGAATATCTGCTTGTCCTGGAGTTATCCCTGATTGGTCGTTCTACCTATATTCAGGAAAGCTAGATCTTGAGGGATCAGCTACAGCTAACCATATAACAATGGATATCTTAAACACACCTATATTATACTCTCCAAGATTATCATACCCGATAGCATCTAAAAGAAAAACAGGACTGCTAATGCCTGGTCTAGGTATATCTAGCACACATGGTACTTTTCTGTTAGCTAAATATTTTATAGCTCCAGATATAAATTATGATTTCACAATAGGACTTAACGTATTTACATCAAGTGGAGCACAGCCGTCAGCTGAGTTTAGATACTCGCTTACTGAAAAATCAAACTTTTATGCAGCAGCTGAATGGATACATGATCTCACAGATGAAACACAAAATGATGATAGATGGAATTATGTTTTAGTAAACTCATACTCTCCGATTGATGACCTAACAATATCATTAAATGCAAATGAAGCATCTGATTATTTATATGCAAGAAGTTACAGCACATACTCAATGTCTGAGTATTTTAAAAACAATAAAGAAAATTACTATCATCTTGAGGCTGCGATAAATTATTTTTCAAGCTATATTAATGTTAATGTCGAGTATAGTAAAAACACTCAATATAGAGATCAACGTGTTGGTTATCAAAAAAATTATACAGAACTACTGCCAACTATATCATTATATAAAACTATTCCAGTGCTACCGTTCCTTGTTCTATCATACGATGTATCTTATGAAAGAGTATCTACTCAAAATAAAGAACTTGGATATGATAACACTTTACTATCAAACGATTTAGATAAGTATAATCGCCTCAATACAACATTTGATATTAAAGCACCTATAGATTTAAAGCTTGCTGTTATTACTCCATCAGTTGAGATCGGATACTCGCTATGGCACAATTATAATAAAGAATTTGATAAAACTCTTGAGAAAAAAGATCTATTAGGTGGTATAAATATTCTTAATCCACATATGGCTCAAAGATATTACGCTTCATTTGGATTATCTTCTGCATTTAGAGAGTTATATAGAGAGTATAAATATTTTACACACACAATATTTAATACAGTTTCGTTAAACTATCTTCCTGAACTATCACCTAATAATCAAATCATAAATTCTTCATTCGATAACCTTATACCTAATGGTGGTATAACATATAAAATGATAAACTATTTTACAGCTAAAACATGGAACCATACAATAACATTATCTCAAGGTTTTGATTTTATTGATGCTCTTGAGTTTACCCCTTTAACAATAAATATGATTACAAATGTGAACGATATTTTTATAAATATATTTGATATGGAATTTAGTTATTCAGAGAGCATAAATAAAGGGCACTCAGAGATTATGTTTCTCTCTAATCAGTTACGCTTCTTTGTTTTAAAATATTTTTATGCCGATACAACTTACGTACATGATAATAGAGTTGATAGTTTTTATAATACTTCAATATCAGTAAGTGCTGGGTTTAAGATATGGCGTATTGGTGGTAAAGCAAGCGCTACATGGCAAGGTGATAATAAGGACGGATTTAGTAATTTAAAATCAACATCACAAGGTGTTGGCTTATCTTATCATGCAGATTGTTGGTCGATAGGTATTGACGTTGTACACGATCTATATACTACTAGTTTCGGATCAGGACAGAATTTAAAAGATGAGTATACTATATATTTAGCATTCTCTCTTAAAGGACTTATTGATAGTAAATTACAGTTTGATACATCAACTTTCACTCCTGTAAACTAATCATGATGACTATCCTTGATATTATTATATATTTATATTATAATAGTTTTTAACAGTTTTAGATATGAGGTGTCGCATTTACAAGTTTTTTTTCATAATGATGATAGGGATGCTTTTCTGTTCCTCTAATGTTTACTCATTTTCAACAGATGCTACTGGTGTTGCTACTATTAAAAACAGAAATATTAAATTAGCAAAAAAAGATGCAGTTAATGACGCTCTACTATCTGCAATTAAACAATATTATTACTCTATTGCTCCAGTTGAGAAAATCCAAATACCTGATATCACCAACAAATACTTAAAATATGTGAAAAAATTTGTTGTCTTATCAGATAAAGTAGATGAAGATAATAAAAAATATGTAATTAACCTGCAAGTAACGGTTGACACAATAGGACTTAGTGATGCTTCCGAATACACAAGCCAACAAACCAATTCAGCTGTTTTCTCAATTGAAGGTATCGATTATATGTTAATCAGTAGAGAGGTATCTGAACAAATTATTATAGATCAACTTAAACAGCAAAATTTTATACTGTTAGATCAAGATTATTTCGAATATTCAACTCGTGAGGATAATAACAATCTAAACAAAATCCTTAAAAAGTTTAACGATCATAATGCAAACTTTTATTTCAATCTATCTGCTGAATTAAAATTTGATGAATTTACAAATCCTGATTCTAAATGTGAATTAATTCTAACAACATCTGTATATAATAAAGTGTCTGATAAAACAGTGCTAAGAGTTAACACTGATTCTAAACTTGTAGACACTGTGGATTGCGTTACAGACGTGCTTGCAAAAGGTATGACTAAAACATTAGACTATATTAGAAGTAACGTTGTAAGGCTTGATACTATAGAAAATGTTTCTCATAAACTAAATATTATTATGCTTAATTTCACAAATATGGTAACGGTTAACAATCTGCTAAACTCACTTAAAGATAGAAAATATATTAGTGATTTCAATATTAAATCTTTTGCTCAAAAAGAAGTAACTATTGAAGTAACTGCTTTTATAAATGAAACTGATATGGTAGAAAGATTGTCACTACTATTAAACAATGGTACAAATATTTACATTGATGATAATGAAATTATCGTTAATTTTAATAATAATTAAGTAGTCTAGATAACGTAATGATAAATAAACTTTTAGACTTCCTAAAACCTAAACGCAAAATTCTTATCCAAACTCATAACAATCCTGATCCAGATTCAATAGCTGCTGCGTTTGGGCTCAAAAATATTATCACAAGATTACAAAACAAACGTGTTACTATCGCATATATGGGGATAATAGGCAGGATTGAGAATAGAAAGCTCGTTAAAATATGTAATATAGATATGTACCGTCTTGACTCTCTTAATATATCTAGATACGATTGTATAATCGTCGTCGATACGCAGATCGGAGCTGGTAATAGTTATCAAATAGGTGATAAAACTCCTGATGCTGTGATAGATCATCATGATCGAATTATGCTTGATAAATCAATACCTTTTATCGATATTAGAACCGAGTATGGTGCAACATCAACAATCATCACAGAGTATTATAAACAATTGGGATTAATACCATCACAAAATACAGCGATCGCATTATATTACGGTATCAAAACAGATATTTTTGGTGTTGCTAGAAAAAGTATTCAAAAAGATGTTGATATGTTAGGATTTATCTTTCCATCAATTTCAATAGCTAAATTAAATAAGATAGAAACTCCTGATATGCCTAATTTTTACTTTAGAAATATCGGTAAAGCGATAGATAGATCCGTTATCATTGGAGATCTTCTCTTCTGTGATCTAGGTACTGTGCGTAACCCTGATTTAATAGCAGAAATGAGTGACTTCCTTTTACGCATGCGTAAAATAACTACAGCATTTATAGTTGGTAAAATTAAAGATACCTGTTATTTTTCATTGCGATATAAGAAGAATGATATTAAAGTTGGTGTAATGGCGATATCATTAGTTAAAAATATAGGTTACGGTGGTGGACATATGAAGTCAGCTGGAGGACAAGTTCCTCTTACCGATAAATTAACCTACAAAGAAGCCGTAAAAATACTTAAAAAACGATTGATAGAGAAGATTAAAAATGTTGATCCTGAACATTATGAGGAAAAACATATCTAGTATTAATAAGAGGAGGATATATTTATGAAAAAGTATGTTTGTTTAGTTTGTGCTTGGGTATACGATGAAGCCAAAGGCGATCCTGATTCAGGAATTGCACCTGGTACTAAGTTTGAAGATATTCCTGATGATTGGGAATGTCCATTATGTAAAGTTAAAAAAGATCAGTTCAAACTGATTGAAAGTTAAGCATCTAAAACCTTAAGATATTAATAACTTAAAAGTTTTGATATCTTAAATTTTTAATTATTTAAGAAATTGAATGATTAAAAGATTTGAAAATTGTATGTAGATTTATAATAAACAGTAGACGTTGCGATAATCGTACACCTCTGCTGTTTTTTTATGTATAGAAATAATGTTGTGAATTAGTAGAAAGATAATTAAGAAACTTACTAACCTGTTCATGCTCGTCAACCGTTCAAACTGACTAACCGTTCAAACTGACTAACCTGCTCAAACTTGCTAACCGTTCAAACTTACTAACCTGCTCAAACTTGCTAACCGTTCAAACATACTAACCGTTCAAACATACTAACCTGCTCATGCTCGTCAACCGTTCAAACTTACTAACCTGTTCAAACTTACTAACCTGTTCAAACTTACTAACCTGTTCAAACTTGCTAACCTGTTCAAACTTACTAACCGTTCAAACTTACTAACCTGCTCAAACTTGCTAACCGTTCAAACTTACTAACCTGTTCAAACTTGCTAACCTGCTCAAACTTACTAACCTATTCAAACTTACTAACCTGCTCAAACTTGCCAACCTGTTCAAACTGACTAACCGTTCAAACTTGCCAACCGATACCAACTTCAAGCTTTTAACTCGCCACGAACCTATCTTCTGAAAGTTTTAATATCAATAACTTCCAGTTGTGGAACTTTCTTCTTCCACTCATAAATATCAACTTCAGCCTCGTACTCGATCTCAGGATCTGCGTTCGGTGATCTATCGGCTAGGTTTAATATCGCAAGCGTATGTTTATCATCACTCAACGCTAAGCACTCATAATATGAAAACTCAAACACTTCTAACTCTCTGCATGTGATATCCGTTATTACTGCTCTCTGTGTTTCAAGAAACATTATCTTATTACCTGGCAACTCTAAAATCTCTACACACTCATATGTGATAGGCGAAGGTTGATAAGCTCTAATCTTGTCACCTTCCACCTTATCTCGCAATATAGAGTATTTAAGGGCAGCTTCTTTATCGAATACCATCATACCGTCGATCGTTGAATCTCTATTTGTTACAGTTGTCCATACCCTGCCACCGATCACAGCGATTGAATATACGTCATATCGTTGTTTATGTGCATTTAACTGCTTAGTGTTTTTATCGTAAACATATATAGTTGTCGATTTATCCCATGTGATCATCGCAATCGCAATTAAATCTTTCTGCTCTGATGCACCAATCTCTATCCAGTTTGGACGATCTTTTGACTCAAATATCGCAACTAACTCTAAATTATTATCGTAAAGCTCACATCTATCATCTGTCGATATAGATAACAAATAACCTGCTGAAAGATACCAAGAACATGATATATTTTGTATAACATGAATCTCTTCAAGCTCATCTGTAATCATATATTTATGGATACGGTTATGGCGTATAATTATTAAATATAGCTGTGAATTCGCTACATAGAAATTAAAATAGTTCATATCATGCTGATAACTTTCTCTAGGTAGAGATTCAATTAGATCAACCTTCTCGCCGTCTGAACGATAGATATCTAACACTTCATCCCACTCAGTTGTGTAGTTGGTGAAATAGATATACATATGTCCATTTACATAATGATAATCAACAATATCTTTATGACTACTATCAACAAAAACATATTTTTTTGATGTGCCATCGTCCATATTGTAACGATATGCGATGATATCTTCATTGCTATTTTCTAAGATTAGATATGAGTTATCCGTTAGAAGTTTTATTCTCTTAAATCCATGTAGATATTTAAAGAAATATGCCTTTAAATTATCGTGCTTTATTGTCTTACTTTTCTCAAACAAAACAGTTCCTTACTATATATAGTTGATTGTATAAATTTCAAGTTAATGAATGATCATTTAATCATAATTATAGAAAAAATTCAAGTTAATATATTTATTTGCCATGATTGAAAACTTTTATAGACAATTCTATAGATTTATATAGAATGGTCTAGTTCATATAGATGATTTAGATTTTTATATTAATGGAGAGATCAATGTCTTTTTTTGTATTAGATGAGAATAAGTGTAGACGTGACGGCGTGTGTATGGATGTTTGTCCAACAAAGATAATAAAACAAGAAGTCGGTGAGTTACCATATATCGCTGAAAAATCAGAGGCGTTTTGTATCGCTTGTGGATTATGTTATGCTTTCTGTCCACATGATGCGTGTTATGTTGAAAGTTTGAATAAAGATGAATTTATTCAGATTGATAAAAATTTGAAAATATCAAACGATTCTGCTGTTCAATTTTTGAAATCAAGAAGATCAGTTAGAAAGTTTAAGAATAGATCTCTCGATCAAGAAGATCTTGCAACTATTTTAGATACAGCAAGATATGCACCTTCAGCAAAAAATATGCAACCTGTAAGATGGATCGCAGTTAGAGGGTTCGATAAGATGAAAGAACTTGCTGAACTGATGTATACATATTATGACTCTTTAGCAAGAAATAAAGATTTTTCAAAAGATGAAAGACTTCATGCGAAATTAATTTCATCAGCGTATAAATCAGGCAACGATGTGTTTTTTAGAGGTGCACCAGATTTAATTGTTGCAGTTCTCCCTAAAGATTATAAATGGGCTCAAGATGGCGCTATCGCACTTACGTATATAGAACTTGCAGCATCAGGTATAGGTGCAGGTTGTTGTTGGGCAGGATATTTTACAACTGCTGTAAATAACGATGAAAATATTAAAAAGTTCGTAGGACTTGCAGATAGTGAAATTGTTATCGGTGGACAGATGATCGGATATCCAGTCTATAGAGCTAAAAATATCCCATCAAGAAAAAAATTAGATGTAAACTATATTGAATAACTTTTTAGTCAATAGTTTTAGTCGATAGTTTTTAGTAGCTGTGTAGCTTAGATAAATTTTGAAAGTTACGCAGTTAGATTTTAAAATATGAATAATAGTAGAGAATATTATTATCACAATATATTTATCATAGAGCCTATATCACGATATATTTATCATAGAACCTATATCACAACATTTAATCGGAGATTTATTTTATGAAATTTCACACGTTAAAATCATTTATGTTACTACTTCTGTCTGTAATGATTTTCACAGCGTGTGCTAATAAGAAAACTAACGGAGGCGATACACCATCAACTCCTCCAATTCCTAGCTGTACAATGACAGGCACAGCTATTAAATGCACAAACATTTTAGTAGATGATGATGTTGACTTTATTAATACTCATAAAGCAACTATCACATCACTTGATTTAACAGCGACACCAAATATGATAACACAGAAACAGTTAGAGAATATCACATCAACAGATTTCCCTCTGTTAGATAATCTATCTATATCGAACAATCAGTCCCTAACAAGCTTAAACCTAGCGAAATTTCCTACTCTTACAAAACTAAGTGCAATATATATAAATAATATTACTGGGTTTAATGATATTAAAAAAAATCTCACAACTATAGAGGTATCTATAGAAAGTGGAATACCTCTTACCGATATAACTAATTTAACCGACAAAACCAAAGTAACTACATTGGCGTTATATTTGTATACAGATACATCACTTGATATATCCGAATTTACGAACCTGACGGAGCTTACGTTAACTAATCTAAGTGGATTAACAGGACTTGATCTATCTGCACTCACGAACCTTACAACACTTAAGGTAGATGGTCTAAATCAACTAACAACACTTACTCTACCAACTAAACTCACGAACCTTACGAAGCTTACGTTAATTAATCTAAGTGGATTAACAGGACTTGATATATCTAAATTCACGAACCTTACGAAGCTTCAGGTATATGATCTAGCCAAATTAACAACACTTGATCTGTCGGCACTCACGAACCTTACGTACCTTTATGTAAGTTGGCTTGGTAGCGTATCAACACTTGATCTAGCGAAACTCACGAACCTTACGAACCTTACGGTATGGGGTCTAGGTATAACAACACTTGATCTATCTGCACTCACGAACCTTACGAACCTTAGGGTACGTGATCTAGGTATACAAACACTTGATATATCTGCACTCAAGAAACTTACAACACTTAATGTATATGATCTAGCCAAATTAACAACACTTACTCTACCAACTAATGCACCGAACCTTACGAGCCTTAATCTAGTTCATCTAGCTGTATTACAAAAACTTGATCTATCTAAACTCACGAACCTTACGTACCTTGATTTATGGAATCTAGGTATAGCAACACTTGATCTATCTAAATTCACTGCTAGTTTAACAACTTTAGATTTAAATATGAACACTGCCCTTAATCAATTAAATCTAGGAACTAAACCATTTGTAAATAAATTAACCGTAACAGGATTTGGAAATTCAGCGTTGGACAGTATTAATACAATCACTCACCCTACCAGTAAAATAAAGATAACTTTAAAATCTCCAGATATTAATTATCCTCCTAAACCGTAATATTTTTTTTAACCTATATACCGAACGCTCTGAAAATGGGCGTTCTTTTTTTATCTACTTTTTCATATAATTTTTATATTTTCTTTATATATTTTTATACGATTAATGATATAATAAATATGACATTATATGAGTTATAATTTTAGTAGAGATATGTTTGTGGCAGATATATTTTGCGATATTTAGCGATATTTAATTGGAGAATTATTTTATGAAATTTCACAAGTTAAAATCATTTATGTTACTACTTCTGTCTGTAATGATTTTCACAGCGTGTGCT
>CAMRCY010000023.1 GCA_947041165.1 uncultured Deferribacteraceae bacterium
TCGTAAATAATTGAACTCATTTTAATAGTTACAACAAGTTTAATTAATTTTAACAACTGCAACAAGTTCGGTTAATTTTAACAGTTGCGACAATCTCGGTTAATTAATATTAACGATGAGTTTAGTTGATTAAATATTAAGCAGTTATTGGTTCGTAAATAATTGAACTCATTTTAATAGTTACAACAAGTTTAATTAATTTTAACAGTTGCAACAATCTCGGTTAATTTTAATAATTATACCAAGTTCGGTAGAGGTAAATATTCTCCACTTGCTAGTCATTCAATATGTGTCATTTATTCAGTTATTTATAACAATAGTTATAAATATTGGTATTTTGATCTAATTTACTTGCAATTATAGAGTAATCTATTTATAATGGTGATAATTATAAATATTTGTTTATGCTATTAATAGTTATAGATTTATCAGTAGTTTCTGTTCGTTTTATTAGGTGGAGATAGTTTCTAACATGAAGATAAAGAAGTATGAAGCAAAAAATATGAAAGAGGCGATGAAGATCATTAAAGCTGATCTAGGGCCTGATGCGGTTATTTTAACTACAAAAAAAGTTGTTAAAAATAATGGTTTAGGTATTTTTAGTTCACCAGTGTTAGAGGTTACAGCGGCTGTTGATTACGATGAAAATAATGGCAGAGGGAAGAGATTGGTGTCACAAGGTAAAGGCTCAAAAAAAATAAATAACAGTAAAACAGTCGGTTCATATTCACAATCTGACACTATTGATATTTTGTCAGATGATGAAGAGGATATGTCTTATCCACCACTCAAACGTATAGATTATACAGTTGGTGGAAATCCGTATGAAACTTTATCACCTAAACGAGTTTTATCTCCTTCTGTGAATAACGATGTGGAAAACGAGGAAGATCTAGATGGCTACGGCGTGGATGATATTCTTAGAGATTTATCAGAGCACAGCACATCAACTGCTCAACCTATAAACAACTATAGCGTCGACGCTGATTCTTCAAGTTCATACAGAAGTTATCGTCAACAATCAAGTGGGTTTAATGCACCAGAAAGGGTTGAACGCAAACCGTTAGAAGAGGTTATTGAGAGCAAGAAGAGAGAGTATTCATCAGACACAAACAGTGCGTTAACTCCAGAGAAGTTATCTATTATTTTGCAAGATATATCAGATATAAAAAAA
Source organism: uncultured Deferribacteraceae bacterium (assembly GCA_947041165.1). Taxonomy (GTDB): domain Bacteria; phylum Chrysiogenota; class Deferribacteres; order Deferribacterales; family Mucispirillaceae; genus CAMQYB01. The sequence continues at coordinate 1,175 of CAMRCY010000023.1, forward strand.
CAGGTATCGGATATTCGCTACAATGTAGGTCCAGGTGTATCGGTTGATCTACCAAGCAGATTGAAAGATATACATTTGATACTTTGTAAAAGCGGTGTTGATGATGTTATATCGTATAGATTTTTAAAAGATATTGAAAAATTAATGTCGGACAATCTTTCAAATATTCAGTTAAAGAATATTGTGATGGAGTCGTTAGCACAAATGATTCCGATAGAAACAGAATGTTTTGAAAAACTTAAAAATAAAGTAACAATATTTGTAGGTCCAACAGGGGTTGGCAAAACAACAACGGTTGCAAAACTTGCAGCGAAATTAAAACTTGAACAGAACAAAAATGTTGCACTTATCACGATAGATAATTATCGTATTGGAGCTATAGAACAGCTTAGCACATACGCAGATATAGTTAATATTCCCTTATTTACAGCATCGACGCCATCGGGGCTTAAATCGCTTATAAGGGATCTAAATAATAAAGATTACGATCATATACTTATCGATAGTATGGGTAGAAGTCAATTTGATTCACAAGAGTTAAATGCGATTAAAACTTTTACAAAACTAAGTGATGAAATGTTGGTTGTGCTTATTTTATCTTTATCGTCAAACCATGCTGAATTAGGTGATACGGTTGAGCGATACTCGATATTAAATCCTGAATATCTTATTTTTACCAAATTGGATGAAACAAGATATTTCGGAACGTTATTGAATGTTTCTATAAAACGCAAGTTACCAATTCTTCTTTTAGGTACTGGTCAAAATGTCCCAGATGACATTGAAATCCCTAATGGCAAAAGAATTGCTAGAAAGGTGTTACAAGAGATACCTTCCTTATGGAATGATAAGAGATTGTCATAAGGTAAACTTTTAGCAAACAACTTGAAGTACAATGGATATCAATAACAATTGAGGGTTTATATGGCAGATCAAGCATTTAATTTGAGAAAGCACGCATGGGAAGCTAATAGGAATGCTCACTATGTGACTGTTTCAAGTGGTAAGGGTGGTGTTGGCAAGAGTAACTTTTCTGTCAATTTAGCATATCAGCTTGCGAACTTAGGAAAGCGAGTACTATTATTTGATGCTGATTTAGGTTTAGCGAATATTGATATCATGCTATCAGTTACCGTATCTGCTACGATAAAGAAGTATATAGAGGATAAAGCGACAATAGATGAGATAATCAAGAAAGACGTTTACGGCTTTGATATTCTTCCAGCATCAACAGGCTTTATGGAATTGACAACTTTAACGGATGCAGAGTTTGAGAAGATTTTTAATATCTTTTTAGTACTCGATAGCAGATATGATTACGTTATTTTTGACACAGGAGCGGGTATATCGGATGCGGTTACACGTTTCTCATCAATTGCTGATTCTGTCATAGTTGTAACAAATCCAGAACCTACAGCAATCACGGATGCTTATGCGTTCATGAAAATAGTTAGCAAACTATATAACATTCATAAGATGTTTATCGTGTTCAACAAGGTAGATGACTTAAAGAGTGCAGACATTACATATAACAATCTTAAAACGGTAGTGAGCAGGTTTTTATCGATAGATTTACAGCTTTTAAACCATATTCGTGAGGACAAATTAGTTAGAAAAGCTGTTAGGTTGCAGAAACCAGTATCGGTATTAGATCCGAATTCGTTTTATGCAAGAGATATAGAGAACTGTGTAAGATCGTTTATCGGTTTACCATCAGTTAAGAAAACTAATGAGAAAGTATACACATTATTTAAGAGTGTATTTAGATGATAACGGCGCTAAAATATGTTCCACTACTTTTCTCAACAACATTATTATTCGCCTCAATGTTTTTTAAGCTTATATTTTTAGATGAATTAGAGTATATATATATATTCAAAGATCTAGCAGTATTTTTCATTTCTTATTATGTACTAAAAACACTTACAGGTAATATTATAAAGATGTTTAGAAACTATTGGAAGATATTATGAGCCGAGAAACGCCTCCAGTATTGCAACCTCTTTCAGAAGAAGAGAAAGCGAAGATAGTCAAAGATTATCTTCCTAAGATGAAATTATGGGTTATGAAAGCAAAAGGCACTTTACCAGAGTCAGTTGATGCGGATGATTTATATTCAGCAGCCTCAATGGGACTTATAGAGTGTTTAGAACGTTTTGATAAATCCCGCAATGTTTCATTCTCAACATTTGCTGAGTTAAGAATTAGGGGTTCAATCGTTGATGCGTTACGAAGTTTAGATACATTGCCAAGACATATACGAACAAATATCAAGCAATTAGAGAAGATAAGTGTAGCACTAGCCTCTAAGTTAGGACGTAAACCTTTAGTTTCAGAGCTAGTTGAACATACAGAATTTAGTGAAGAAACAGTTTATAGGTTGCTTGATTTGCAAGAAACGGATAAAGTATTATCATTGAACGATACTGTTGGTAACGATGATAGTAATTTAATAGATTTTATAGATAGTGCAACTCTTTCTCCAGAGGATGAGTTGTTGAAGTCTAAATTGGTAGAGCATTTAAGTAGTGAGATAGATTCTCTTTCAGAGAAAGAGAAAACTGTAGTATCGTTATATTATTTCGAAGATTTAACTATGAAAGAAGTTGCTGAAATTATAGGAATAACAGAGTCGAGAATATCTCAGATACATACTCAAGCTATATCAAAGCTTAAAAGGAGATTGAAAAGTCTTTATGAATAAGATCAAAGTATTAGTTGTTGACGACTCATTTGTAATGCGTCGTATAATTGAATCAATTATAAAGCAAGACTCAGAATTAGAGTTAGTTGGAACAGCACGTAACGGTGAAGAAGCTGTTAAATTAACGAAAGAGCTTTCTCCAGATGTCATAACTATGGATATCGAGATGCCAAAAATGAGTGGGCTTGAAGCATTAGATATAATAATGAAAGAGAAACCTACTCCAGTTATCATGGTAAGTTCGCTTACGCAAGATGGAGCAGAGGCTACGATAAAGGCATTGAGTTTAGGTGCGGTAGATTTTGTTCCTAAGCAGATGCTGAATGATGATATTAGTGGCACAAATGGTATTGCTACTGATTTTCTTAAAAGGTTAAAAAGATTTGGTAACAACAAAGCGACATTAGTTCGTTTGATGATGACTGCAAGAACGGCAAGACCTGCAAGTTCTACAGGTGTTACAAAACCTTTAAATTCTACAAGTGTTGCAAAACCTTCAAGTTTAACAAAATTAACAAACCCTATAAAACCTGTAATAGGTGGTGGAAGTGGTGCGACAGCGTTAAAAGACTCTCCTGTAACGGATAGTTCAAAGCGTGTAGTTGTTGCAAATTCAGCACGTAAAAAGATTGTAGCGATCGGTGTTTCAACAGGTGGTCCACAATCATTACAGCGAGTTATTCCTTTTTTACCAGAGAATTTAGGTGTACCAGTTGTTATCACACAGCACATGCCTGCCGAGTTCACGGCGAGTTTAGCGAAACATTTAGATGCATCGTCTAAACTGAAAGTTGTTGAGTGTGCAGATAAAATGAAATTAGAACCGAATGTTGTATATATAGCAAGAGGTGGTATACATTTGAAATTTGTAAAAGTTTCAAATAATGTTTATATTGAACTATCTCCTGAACCATCAACACTTTTCAATATTCCATCAGTGGATGTTATGGTATCGTCGCTTGTAGGTATTTATGGTGCAAGTTGCATGGGTGTTATAATGACAGGAATGGGATCAGATGGAGCAAAAGGTTTGAAAGAACTTAAAGCATCAAATGGTTTAGTGTTAGCACAAGATGAAGCTAGTTGCGTAGTATATGGTATGCCAAGATCGGTAGTAAAAGATGGTATAGCAGATGAGATCGTTCCACTTGATGAAATTGCATCTAGGATTGTTTTCCATTGCAAAGGCTAATAATAGTTTAGATGTTTTAGGTTTTTTGCGATATAGATATATTGGATTTTTTTAATGTTTATATGCAAGGGACTATTTTTGCGATATCGGGATATTGGCTTGTTTTGATATTTACATGCAAGGGACTATTTTTGCGATACGGGAATGTTGGTTTTTTGTGATATTTACATGCAAGGGACTATCTTTACGATACGGGAATATTGGCTTGTTATGATATTTACATGTAAGGGACTATTTTTGCGATACGGGAATGTTGGCTTGTTTTGATATTTACATGCAAGGGACTATTTTTACGATACGGGAATGTTGGCTTGTTATGATATTTACATGCAAGGGACTATTTTTGCGATATCGGGATATTGGCTTGTTGTGATATTTACATGCAAGGGACTATTTTTACGATACGGGAATGTTGGCTTGTTATGATATTTACATGCAAGGGACTATTTTTGCGATATCGGGATATTGGATTTCACAGCATTAGGCTGTTATGATACAAGCAGTTGCAAGACGGTTTGGTGTTTCTGTTTTTGTGTAACAAATTGGTAGATAAACAGTTTTGTATGGGCTGTGTTTTGATAGTTTTATATAGCGAGTGTCGAAAGATAGTTTTGCTAATAGTATAATATAGATTGCTTAATGAGTGTATAATGTTTTATAATGAATTTATGGTAGATATTAGCTAATGGCAGATATTTTAAGTCAAGATGAAATTGATGCGTTGCTCTCAACGGTTTCAGATGATACCGAGGTAGAAGAAGGATCATCAGAATCAGAGTCGTACGATTTTCATCCTAAGAAGATATCAGTTTATGATTTTAGAAGACCCGACAGAGTCTCTAAGGATCAGTTACGTTCAATAAGAAACATTCATGATAAGTTTGCTAGAAATTTTTCATCAAATTTATCAAACTTTTTAAGAACAATAACCGATATAACATTAGTATCGGTAGATCAGATGACATACGGTGAGTTTTTGATGTCACTTCCTGATCCTACGAATTTCAATATTATATCGATGATACCTCTTCAAGGCAATGCGGTATTAGAGATTAATCCTTCGTTAATTTTTCCTATCGTGGATAAATTATTAGGAGGACAAGGGTTACCACTTTTCCATGTAAGAGAGTTAACACATTTAGAGCTTAATATAATAGATGGTATTATCACTTTAATATTAAAAGATTTGGAAGAAGTTTGGAAACAAATTATACCAAACGTTAGATTTAAGAAAGAGTTATCAGAGAATTCTCCTCATATTATTCAGATTGTTGCACAGAATGAGGTTATCGTTTTAGTTGTTTTCGAAGTTAAGTTTGGCGAAGCAACAGGAATGATAAATCTATGTCTTCCAGCGATTATGTTAGAGCCGGTATTAAATAAGATCTCATCACAAGATTGGTTAATCGGTGCTAAGAAAGGTAGATCTGGTGAGTATGAAACGAGAATATTAGAGTTGTTAGAAAATATCTCAATACCTTTTAAGGTTGAGATCGGTAGGACTAAATTAAAAGTATCAGAGTTATTAGAACTGCAAACAAACGATACAATTATATTGAATAAAAAAAGTAAACGTCCATTGAACATTTACATTAATAATAAACATAAGTTTTTTGGTGCGCTTGGTGTTTTAGGAATACGTAAAGCGATTAAAATAACAAGGTCAACAACGGAGCAAGATGATGAAAGAGACGGTTGATTTATCTACATCACCGATGCTAGGATCGATATTTGATATATGTAAGGAGACGTTAGCGTCATCATTACAAGCTATAACATCTGCTGAAGTTAAACTTGAAAGCAGTGAGATGAACACAGTTGATACAGAGACTCTTTTTAGTGAATATCTAGGTCAAACGGTTATCAAGTCAATAGAAACTACTTCTGAGTTAAAGCTAGGTTTATTATTTAAAACCACAGATATATCAAGATTGAGTAATCTTATGTTAGGTGGCGATGAAGAGCCAAAAGCGGAATTAGATGAAGATACAATTGATGCAGTGAGAGAGCTTACAAATCAGTTAATAATGTCATTGAATGTCCCGTTTGCATCAGAGAGCAAGCAACAAGTAGCTATGAAAGTGGATGATGTTGCAGTGAGCAGTTCAGATGATGGCTATACAGAAGAAAATTATATATCAATGGAATTTGTATTTGATATAGCTGGCAAACCAGTACCATTTATATTGTTTTTTGATCCAGGAATTGAAAGTTATTTAATTTCAGGTATTAAGAAAGCGGTTGTATCAAACACATCTAGTGGAGATGTTAGCAATAATGCACAACAGGCTAATTTAAATTTAGATTTATTATTAGATATAGATATTCCTATATCAGTTAGAATGGGTACAGCTAAGCTTTTCCTAAAAGATATTTTAGGTTTAGGGCCAGGTAACATTGTAGAGTTAGAGCAAAGTGTTGATGAGCAGATAGATCTAACGATTAATGATAAAGTAATTGCACGAGGCGAAGTTGTTATTGTTGATGGTTATTTCGGTTTCAGAATTAAAGAGATTATAAGTAGAGCCGAAAGAATAAGAAAGCTTAAAGATTAAATTTTATGTTATGTGCATAGCATTAGAAATAGTAAGATCGCAAATAAACTTGCAGATATTAAAATTTGAGAATTAAATTTTATGTTATGTGTATAGCTTTAAAGTTGAAGAGCTAACAAGTAAGAAATTATATATATGAACTAAATAATTAGGTTTTATATTATAGTGTTGCTTTAGAATTAATAAGATAGTAATTAAAACTTATGGATATTAAAACTTGTGTATTAAGTTTTATATTGTCAAATGTTGTATATTATTTTATAGTTCATAGATTAGATGTGAAGTTAGAACTAAGAAAATCTTAGATAGGAGATAGACAATATGTCTTATAGTCATTCAATAATTACTGTAGATGATTCTTCGACCATGCGTAGGATAATAAAGAACACGTTGCAAAAATTAGGTTTTTCTAATATTTTGGAAGCAGAGCATGGTGTAGAAGCTTTAGAGGTCTTATCTAAAAATGAGGTAGACATTATCATTACAGATTGGAATATGCCAGAGATGGATGGGTTAACGTTTGTTAAAACGCTTAGACTTGATCCTAAATATCTTGATACTCCTATTCTTATGGTTACAACTGAGGCTGCGAAAGAGGATATTTTAACAGCATTAAAAAATGGTGTTAATAACTATGTAGTAAAACCTTTTACACCGGAAATTTTGCAAGAAAAAGTTTTCAAACTACTTGATATAAGCTAGTTTTGTTATGGATAACTATAGAGATCTAAATGAATTGATATCAATAGCTAGAAACATAACAGAAGGTAGATATGATGTTGTTGAGAACGGCATAGATGCAAAGAGCGAGTTTTATGAAATAGCTAGATTTTTTAGCGATTCGTTGAAGAAAATCCAATCGGTACATTTTGAGGTTGATACTCAATATGGAGATATCCCGATGTTTGAATATGTTTTAGATCAAGTCATTTCAGAATCTAGAGAGTATTCAAACGAGGTATTATCATTAGTCGAAAAGATCAACTTTAATATTGATGAGTTAAAGGAAGAATTTTCTACTGTTAAGGCAGAGGTATCGAAGGGTAACTTTTTAAAAGTTGATGGTATTTTAAATAGACTATCATCTAAATTAATTTCAGGCGAGGATATCTGTTTAGACATGGTATCTTCATTAGAATTTAAAGAGAGTAGTATATCTAAAGTAGAAGAGAGTTTGTCAATAGTGGTTTCATTGGAAGAAAGGTTATCATCTCTTCTTTTATCTCTTGGAATAAAAGAGAACATTATTGATGTAGATAAGATTGACAACATGAAAAAGAATAAAGAGATTTTAAATGATCAAAATCTTATAGATAAATTATTAGAACAATTTGGAGTCTAGGGTGAACGACTGATGGATAAGAATGAGATTGAAGAGCTGATAGGTGATTTTTTAGTAGAAACATCTGAGATTGTTGATTCACTAGATCACGATTTGGTTGAGTTAGAACATAGACAGAATGATCTAGATCTTTTAAATAAGATATTTCGTGGTGCACATACGATGAAAGGATCATCTTCGTTTCTAGGATTTGATAAACTGACTTTACTGACACATAATGCCGAAGAAGTTTTAAACAAACTTAGAAAAGGTGATATGGTTGTAACTCAATTAGTTATGGACGTTCTTCTAGAGTTTGTTGATTCAACGAAAGAATTAATAGAAGATATTCAAACAGGCGAAGATAAAGTTGATATAGATAATGTTGTTCAACGCTTGAAAGATATTAATCTTGGTGGAGATACAAGTAGTATATCGGCACGTCCAAAAGAGGTTGCACCAACAGCTCCTGCTGAAACTGCACCAAAACCAGTTGCGGCAAAACCAGCTGCAGCTCCAGTAACAAACACACAAAAACAAGGTGCAATACCACAGCAAGAACAAACAATAAGAGTTGATGTGTCAAGACTTGATGCGCTTCTAAATCTTGTTGGAGAGCTTGTGTTATCAAGAAACAGATTATCTCAATTATCAAATGATCTAGATAGCAAGTTTGAGAATGAGTATCTTATAGAGCAGTTATTAGAAACAACATCACAGATAGGTATGAATACAACTGAGCTTCAGCTTGCAGTTATGAAAACAAGAATGATTCCTATCGGCAAAGTTTTTAGTAAATTTCCACGTATGGTGAGAGATTTATCAAGAGACAGTGGAAAGGATATCGAGCTTGTTATAACTGGAGAGGAAACAGAGCTTGATAAATCAGTAGTGGAGGAGATCGGAGATCCACTAATTCACCTTATTCGTAACTCATGTGATCATGGTTGCGAAACACCAGAAGCACGACTTGCAAAAGGTAAACCTGAGAAAGGTATAGTAGAGTTAAAAGCGTACCATGAGGGTAACCACATCGTTATTGAGATAAAAGATGATGGTGCTGGAATGGATCCTGAAAAACTTAAAAGCAAGGCTATTGAAAAGGGTATAATGACTCAAGATGAGGCGTTAAATCTTACAGATGAGCAAGCGTATGCAATAATATTTAGACCTGGTTTTTCAACGACAGAGAAGGTAACAAACATTTCTGGACGTGGAGTTGGAATGGATGTTGTTCGTACAAATGTTGAGAAATTAAATGGTATAATAACTATTAAAAGTGAGATAGATCAAGGTAGTACATTCTATCTTAAATTGCCGTTAACTTTAGCGATTATTCAAGCATTATTGGTTGAAGTATCGGAAGAAGTATTTGCAATACCACTCGCATCTGTTGTTGAAACAGTTAGAGTTTCTATTGATGAGGTACACTCATTTGAAGGTAGAGAGGTGTTGAAATTACGTGATAGAGTTTTATCACTTGTAAGGATTGATAGAACATTTGGTTTAGAAGAAGTTGACAGTAATGAAGTATATGTTGTTATAGTTGGGCTAGCTGAGAAACAGCTAGGGTTTATAGTAAATAATCTAATCGGGCAAGAAGAGATTGTTATAAAATCTCTAGGCGAATATATCACAGGTAACTCGGGTATTGCTGGTGCAACTATTACTGGTGATGGACGAGTAAGATTAATTATTGATGTTGCAGGAACTATGGAACTTGCACAATTAATGCCTAGACGTAGCACAAAGAGTAAGGGTAAAAGTAAAGATATTGAAAAATCACATAATGATTCTACGCATTCTAAGAAAGATAATCGTGCAACAGTTCTTATATGTGATGATTCTCCAACTGATAGAAAAATCACAAGAAAAGTAATTGGATCGTTAGGTTTATTTACTATACTTGAGGTATCATCTGCAAAAGATGCGATAGCGACATTATCAGATTCTAGTAACGGTTGCGATATTTTATTAACAGATATAATGATGCCAGATATGGATGGCTTTAAACTATGTTCAGCTATCAGAGAGAAGGGGATAGATATTCCTATTATCGGTATGTCATCACGAGTTGAGCCTGCCGATAGAAAGAAGATGATGGCATCTGGAATGAATGGCTTTGTTCAGAAACCATTAAATAAGACAGAGTTACTAGGCAGGATAAATGAGTTTATTTTTGATAAAGACTCTGAGTAAAAGCTTATACATAATTGTATTTCTATTAATTTCTACAAATGTATATTCGATGGTTTATGTCTATGAAGTGACGACAAAAACCACTAGATTTCAAACAGTATCTAGACTGCAACCAGATGCATTCATGCAATATAACGGTGGTCCAGATATCATTTACCGCCTAGAAGTATTAGGTATTTATCCTAATAGAGATTATGATAAAGTAATGAGGGATTATGGTTTTATTGACACAAAAAATGACAATCAGTTATTATATAAAAATGTTCCTAAGTTTATTCCTTATAAACCTTATTATTGGTGGCGTTGATCTATCATATTCACAAGACAGTCGAATAAAATATAAGTATAAAGTAGTTATTGAGAACAACGAATCTAAAGTTGTCACCAACATGCACGTATATGCATACACTGAAGACGAGGCAAAATCTGAGGTCGAGTTAAATGGTTGGACGGTAATATTTATCAATAAGGTAGAGAGTGATTTAATTAATCAAGACTCATTTGTTGAGGATAGTACAGACCTATTAAAAAGTTATACAGTGCCCGATAAGATCGTTATCAGATCTCCTATTGAGGATTATATAATAGACAACGAAACGCAAACTGGCGATAAAGTTGAACAATTAATTGTTGGTACACCTCCTCTTGATAATATAACAATAGCTGATAATACTACAGATAAGCCGAAAGATAACAGCAGTTATCTGAATGAACTATACGATGGACCTATGATTGATCCATTCTCAGGTTCTGTATCGGATAATAGTAGTTTATCTGATAATAGCAGTGTAGCTGATAATGGTTTAATGGATAATGGTTCTGATTTTGCATCAACTAATGATTTTACACCAACAAACGATAACCTTAAACTTGTTTCAAAATCATTTAATAATCTAGGTGTTATCAAACCTAATGGAATTATTGAAGGTGTTGATTTTAGTAAGTTAGATAATCAGAAGCAGTATGTGATTTTTGGGTTTTCAGATGAAGTTCCTGTAACGAGTAATTCACGATACAGAAACAATTTTGATCTTTCATTAAAGCGTGCAAAATTTATTCAAGAGAAACTGTTATCATTAGGTTTTAAATCTGAAAACATAAAATTTTATGGATTAGGAACAATGTATCCAGTAGTAAAAAGTGATGGTAATCTAAGTGACTTAGAACCTATGTCAGAAAATAGAAGGGTTGAAATTTATGAGTTTAGAAGAGTCAAGTAAGTTTGAAGAACTTCAGAATATAAAATTAGTACAACTTTATGAATTTGTCACAGAGGTTGTTCATGATTTTGGATATACACTTCATAAGACGTTAAAAGATCATGAAGTGCGTAGAAGAATTGAGCTATGGTCAAACCAGAGTAAAGATAATGAATTAGCACTTGTTTGGATTGAGATTGTAAAACCTGGCGAAATTATGGATTCATATACTCCAACAGATGTTCTTCGCACGATGAATGACGAAAACATTACACATCTTTTCTTTTTCACAAATATGAATTTACCAGCAGAGATTAGAGAAGTGCTTGAAGGTATGGATAACCATATTTTCGATATGAACGAAATCTCAGAAAACTTAATAGCGATAGATAATCGACGTCTAGTTAATATAGCAAGAAAAAGAAAAATTGTACGCATTCCATCAGGCGTTGGTCTTATCAAAAATTTCATGAAAAATAATTTAGATGCTAGAAAAGAGATTAAGCTTAAAGTATCTGCAGCACCAGAGTTAACAAATCAATATCTACGTGTTATTCGTAAAATTTTAGATGAAGTAGATGCGATAGAAGATATCAACAATCTAAGTTCAAGTGCTAAAGAGAGATTGAAGTTAGCACAATACGAACTTCTTCCTGAATTAGTTAAAATTCCTAACTTTATATTTACACGACAATTTACACACCTAAGAAATACTATTTTCACTCTTGTGGAATATCTGGTAATATATTTAGGTAATGTGCTGGAGTATGAATCAGAAGATTCGATGAAAAAGAATAGAGATGTAATAGAAGAGATAGTTGAGCGTCTTGAATATGTTGGACAGCAGGTAATGACATATAAAGAAGATATGATGTTAAGTTCAGAGAAGCTATCGTTAAAGATATTAATTTCATCGGGTATTTTTTGTTTATTATTTCTTCTTATATTAATTGTGGTAAAGTACAGTTAATAACTAAACATAGGATTATTAAGGAATAAAAATTGATAGATGAGTTTAAAACATCCTTATTTAAAATAGATAATGATTTCAAAATAGTATTTGCTAGTGATAGTTTATCTATTTTTCTTGGTATATCAATTAAAGATATAATTGGTAAGAGTTGTTACTCCTTATTAAACCAATATAGTTCTCCGTGTAAGTTTTGTCCAATCGTCGGCAATAAATTTGAATTAAAGTATTATTATGAGCTTGTATCTGATAACGGTAATTACGGTTATTTTGTTGCAAACATTACAAAGTCAGAGGATAAGTATCTGATATCTATGTTAGATATGACAGAGATGCGAGCATATAATCGAATAAATAAACATCAGATCAAAGAGCAAGAAGCGGTTATCTCAAGGTTAAAAAACGAATTAAATTTTAATAAACGTAAACTGGCTTTTTTTGAACGATCGTTAGATAACTCTCAAGCAGGCGCGATGTTTGTGGATAGAGATTATAACATAATTCATATTAACCTGAAGTTACGAAAACTAATTTCTTTAGAAATTGTTGTTGTTAATTCAAAGTGTTATAATATTTATGGTTATGACTCACCATGTCATTTCTGTCCTTGGACGAATGTAGGCAAGGAGCGACAAGCAAAAGTTATCGGAGATATCTCGGTTGTAATAGAGTTTACACGTATGGATCATTACATCCTTGAAATATTTAGAGATGTCACAAAAGATTTATCATATATAAAATCTATAAAAGAGAATCAGCTATTGTTGATTGATAAGCAAAGACAGATGGAGATTTTGAATATTGATCTCATTGAAACAAACGATAAGTTAAAAGTTATTCAAGGTGCAATGGATGATGAGTTAAAGCGAGTAGGATATATTCAAAGCAGTTTACTTCCTAAAAATAACCCAGAGATTGATGGGTATGATTTTGGAGTTGTCTTTATATCGACAAAATATGCAAGTGGAGATTACTACGATTTTATCGATGCGAGTGAAGGTAATTTAGGAATAGTTTTAGCTGATGTTTCAGGACATGGCACTCCAGCTGCAGTAATCATGGCGATGACAAGAGCTATTATGCGATCATACACCTTAGGTGTAACATCATCAAGCAGTGTGTTATCGATGGTGAATGAAGTTTTATGTGACAATATTTATACAAAAGATTTTGTTACTATGTTTTATTTGGTTTTAAATATAGAAAATGATACTATAAATTATTCATCAGCGGGGCATCATCCGGTACTATTTTATGATGCTTCAGAGTTCATGGTGAAGAAGCTTAATGTCAGTGGTTTACTGCTAGGAATATTTAAAGAGCAGGAATACGAGGAAAAAGTCTTGACATTAGACACAGGAGATATATTATTTCTGTATACCGATGGTTTGGTAGAGGTGATTAATAAACATGATGAGCAGTACGGTTATGATCGATTACTGTCAAAAATCATTATGTATTCATCACTGCGTCCTCAAGATATGATTAATGAGATCATGCAGGATGTAAAAGATTTTACAAGCTTAGAGAGTTATAGAGATGATATAACTATAGTAGCGATGAAAAAGGGATAATATAGATTGCGGAGGCACATACGATGGAGATGAATATTAAAGAATCGAGTAAAGGTTTTATAATTTATCCTACTGGAGATATTGATATAAAAAGCAGTCCGATGCTTAAAAGTAAAGTGCTAGAGTTATCAGATAGAGGATCAGTGGTATTATCTCTTAAACATGTACATTACATTAACAGTTCTGGTTTGAGAGAGATTGTTGATTTATTTAAGATATTAAAAGAAAGTGATAAAGAGTTACGACTTTGTGAGATGTCTGTTGATATGAAAGAGCTTTTTTCATTCACAGGTTTGAGTAAGGTTTTTAAAATATTTGATAGCGAAAAAGATGCACTAGGTAGTTAGTTTTAATTAATAAGGAATATTTTATTATTAGTAATGTTGAATGTTTTGATTATCGTATATAGAGAGTGGTAAAGTATTTTAGATAATTTGAATGTTGATAAATTTTATTTCTTACACAATACGACGATAATATTAGCACTACTTATGTATGTTGTTTTTTGTATTAGAAAGTTGTTTAGAAAATGCCGAAAATTTTAATTATAAATTAAGAAATAATAAATTTATTTTGCTTTATAAAATCATCAGCACGTTTAGTTTTTGATAAAACAAGACTTGTTTCATCTTAAATAATCCATAATTTTTAAATTAATTAAAAATTGTTATTTAATTAATCATAATATTAATATAGTAAATTGAGGGTTTTTATTAACTTTTTTAATGTTAATATAGATTTTTTTAGAAACTATCTATATGATATAAGTTAAGATATATGTAAATTATTAATATGTTTAATGGCTAGCGGTTATGCGTTACCTTGAAGTATATTCTTTTATCAGATATAGTTATAAAAATACCTTAGTAAAATGTAAGGTATATCGTTATGGGTATGATCAGATTTATATAGTTACATGAACGACATTTTGTCAATTTTTACAAAGCTAGCGATAATGGATGTTTTAGATGAGTACGTTATGTTTTTGTTCAGAGAGATATTAAAGAGGATTAGTAATGCTACAACCATCATCAGTAAAGATTAGTGAGATTGAATTTTTTGAGTTAAGGGACATTATCGTGAAGGTTTCTGGTATAATGTTTTCAGAACACAAAAAATATTTGATAGAAAATAGACTTTCTAAAAGACTGATCGAGTTAAAATTTACATCTTTTAAAGAGTATAACAACTATCTTAAAAACAATCCAAAGCGTGATGCAGAGATTGTTACACTAATTAATTTAGTGACAATAAATGAAACATATTTTATGCGTGAAAGGGGACAAGTGGATTATCTTGTATCTACAGTTATGCCTGCTTTGATTGCTAAGAATAAAAAAAATATCCGTATCTGGTCGATACCTTGTTCAACAGGGGAAGAGCCATATTCGATTGCTATAGAACTTTTTGATGCAGGATTTTTCTCTAAAGCAACAATTGAAGTTATAGCGACTGATATAAATTCTGATGTTGTTGAAGCTGCTAAGCATGGAGTTTACCGTGAAGGTGCATTTAGAAGTTGCAGTCCACAGTTTATAAGTAAGCATTTCACACAACAAGGCACAGATTTTTTAATAAACAGTAATATTAAAAATAGAGTTAAGTTTAATGTCGGCAATATTGTTTCAAGTAAAATTGTACCAATGATGGGATCTATAGATATAATATTTTGCAGAAATGTATTAATCTATTTTGATTTTGACAATAAGAAAACAGCCTTATTAAATTTTAACAAAATTTTAAGTAACGATGGTTATTTATTTCTAGGACATTCAGAGTCTGTTTCAAGAGTTTCAACTGATTTTGTAATGAACAATTTTGGCACAGGAATAGTTTACACTAAAAAGTAGTAGATTGTCGTAGCTATAAATATTATTGAGATATTGAAAGTAGAGTGATTTAAATAAAAAATTAATTAGTGTATAATTTAATTTGATCTAATTATTTAAGTGAGTTCTATTAAAGCGATCAATATATTTAAGATCGACTATATTTATAATTAATAGTACAATACTGTTAAGGTGAAATTATGAGTACAACATACGGAGTAGCCACTGTAGTTTCTAGAAGTTATTTAGTTGAGCAAGCCCAAACCAATCTCCAGAAGGGTTTAGATAATGCGGGTCAACAATTAACTCAAGAGATTATGAAAAAGGTTGCACAAGAGGTTGCTAGCGTAAAGAGTGGCGCTGAGGCTGGCAAAGCTAATGTTGAAACTGGTGACAAAAAAGATCGTAACATTAAAAATAAAAAAAATGATAGAAAGAGATTAGGACAAAATAATCAATCTACAAAGGGCAACAGAATGCAGGATATAACTGTATAGATTGCCTAGTACATAGTTTTATTATTAAGGATTGTGTAAAGTGGCAAGAAATATTTTTAAAATTTATTTCTGGTTTGATAATGATATAAAAAGTTATTATGCAGAAGAGGTTTCAACAGATCCACTCGTTATCTATATGCCTAACTTTAACGAAAATTTACTTGATTACACAGCTAAAGTTAATATGATAAATTTAGGTGATGCTGATAAAAAGTTATATAAGTTAGATCTGCTTGTTAACAGCAACTCTATGTATCAGTGTGATAATATAGTTGAAGAAAATATTGATGAATGGCAGAAAGATTTATCGATAGATTATAAAGATACTGCAGATATTGCTACTGTTAATGAATTAAATATCGTTGATTACGTGAACGTGGTTGACAATATTAATAGATATGAAGGTGAGAGTTTAACGGCTACATTGAAGCAGGTTATATACGAAGATGTAGAGCAGAGTTCGATGATATTAAATTATATCACAGAAGTGAACCGTAAGCTTGATGAAGTTCTCTCTATTATTAGACCACCACTAGTTATTGATGGCAGTTTTAAAGTTCGTTCAATCTCAATATCATCAGAGTGGTTTATATTTCATTCAGATAAAGAGATTATAGATAATGCTATTATATTGATTTACATATCGATATACAACGACGGTGATAAACTGGTTTTTGCATCGTTATGCAAAGTTAATATAATTAAAGGTTCTCGTGACAAAGGTTATATTTATATGGCTAACTACAAAGATATATCTGAGTCAATTAAAGATAGAGTTATAAAGTTTATTTTCTCAAAAGATCGAGAAAATTTAAAACAGTTAAAATAGATAAGTTTTATTTAGAGTTAGAGTTATATTTAGATTTTATATTTAGAGTTAGACTTTTATTTAGATTTAGATTAATCAATTAATTCAAATTAGGAAAAACAACCATGGGATTAACATCACTTTTATTAATGTCATACTTTCTTGTTTTTATATTAATATTACTGATAGCCTCATTAATATTACGTATACGAAAAGTTGAAAGTAAGTTATTAAACTTTTCAGTAACAGAGGCGTATACTATCATGCAAAACATGTCAGAGATAGTGAAAGAGTCTGAAAGATTAGCTGAACAGTTAGATATAAAAATACGTGAGAAAGAGGCTATTTTAGAAGATGTTATCGATTTAATTGACTCAAAAATAATTAGATTTGATAGTGCCGTTAGTAAAAATAGAGAAGAGAAAGGTATTAGACAATCAATTATTTCACTTCATGAAGAGGGACATACATCTGCTGATATCGCTCGTAAATTAAGCATTTCATTAACAGAAGTTCAAATCACATTAAATATAATTAATCGTAAGTAATAATCTTACAGTTAATAATATGTTGTAGATTATTGTAACCTTTACGAGTTTTAGATAATATTTTTCAACGGTAAAAGATGTCATGAGTGCACACCACTAGATCAATACTTTTATAAATTGTAAACACTTATTGTAAACTATAAATATATATTATAAACTGCAAGCACATATTATGAGTGTATATAATCTGTAAATTTGGCAACAATAAAATATATTCTGAATGCATGAGGCGTGATCAACAATTTCATAAACATATGCAATCAACAACCTCTACAACAATAAATATGTTATCAATCTTTGATAACATGGTCAACACTTTCTGAAGCAGTAAACCTATTATAAATGTATATAATCTTTCCAATAATAAAATTCATTGTAAATTAATATAATTCGTGTTAATAATTAAATGTAATATATCACTATAGATATTTTATTATTTCAATAGTTTATAAGTATTTAGGAGAAGGGAATTAGGTGATCGATAGATCAATTTAACGATTAAGCCTAAGCCGCCCAGCGACTGTATGTCTGACGAATATCCTGTTTAACATCACTGTCTGTTTTAACAGATGGGAAGATGAGGATTAGTAGGTTGAAGATAAGCCAGGAAACCTTGCCTAACTGCATATTGAATTAAGCTTCAACTAGGGAGGGGGCTTGAGATGTTATTCCACTTTATTAAACTTGTTTATACTCAAATTTTAATTCTTATTTTTCTTTTCACATCCAACTTTTTATTCGCTCAAGAGATTGCTACGTCAGATAATCTAACTAGTGGTGATAAATCATCTAATTCATCAAACTTAACATCAACTAATAACCGTGATAAAGACGATAATAAATCATCTATTTCGTCAAACTTAACATCAACTAATAATCGTGATAAAGACGATAATAAATCATCTAATTCATCAAACTTAACATCAACTAATAACCGTGATAAAAATGATGATAAAACGAATGGTGCATCTGATGAAAGTAGTGTTAATGAAATTCTTGTAACTGGAAGCAGATTGTCATCACAAGCATCGGTTGATATGCCAGGTGTAAATATTATCACATCGGATGATATCGAAAATATTCAGCCAACGTCAGTTACATCGTTATTAAGAACATTGCCGTCAGTTAGTATCACAGAGTACGGAGCAGGTAAAGCATCAACGATTAGATTACGAGGCGCATTATCGGAACATACATTAGTTATGGTTGATGGAGTTATCGTAAATGATCCAACAAATATCGGCAATGTTGCAGATTTATCAACACTATCGCTTGAGGATATTGAGAGGGTTGAGGTTATATCGGATTCTGTTTCATCAGTAGGTTTTGGAGGCATGGGTGGAGTCGTTAATATTGTTACAAAGAAGGGTGACGGCAAATTATCTGCAACTGTGCATTTAGATACATCTGTGTTCCTTGACGAATTTAATGGTGGTGCATCGATTGGTGCTGGTAACGATAATTTCAGTTATAAAGTATCTTACTCTAAACTTTATGTTGATGCGATGAGTGTGTTAACAAATACAGCTAACGATAATGATCCTGAGATAGATGCTACAAGTCGTGATAATGTTGTGATAAAAATTGCCTTTCAACCTATACAACATTTTAAAAATGAGTTCGTATTAAATTATGTAGATATGTTTGCAGATATAGATGGTGGTGGATCTCCTAACGGTGACAATCCAGAATTTACACAAGGATCAAATCGAGTTGCCACAAAATATACCACAAGTTACCTTATCAAGGATATGTTTGAACCTAAGTTATCGTTTTATTATACATACAACCAACGAGAATATAGGGATTCATTTTCAAACTCAAGTTTTGTGTTTAGGAATAACGATTATATTTCTCATTCAGCTGGTGTTGATTTTGAGACGAATATTAAAATCAAAAAGTTGTTTAAAATTTTAGTTGGAACGAGTTATCAATTTAATATGATGGATTTACGAACAGAAGAATCGGTATTTTCAGCTGGTAACGAAGTTTACGATGAAAGGCTAGATATTGATGGAAAAATATTATCACGGTTCTCTGTTTTCAGTGAAGCACAAGCTTATCTATTTGATTCTTTAACATTAAAATTATCAGGCAGAGTTGACAACAGTGGTGGTTCAGATTTTTTTGGCACATATAAGGTTTCGGCTTTATACAACTTAAAATATCTTAGAACTAAATTTAGAGGTACAGTTGGAACAGGTTACAATCCTGCATCTTTGTTTCAGTTATTTGATCCTATATATGGCAACAGAGGTTTAGAGGATGAAAAATCTTTCGGCTATCAAGTAGGTGTTTTGTCAGAGATTGTGAAAGAGATATTATTTTTGTCGATAGATTTTTATGATAACTACTATAAGAATTTAATTGATGGATCGTCAGGTGTATATGAGAATGCTGGTGATGTTCGGATTTATGGAGTTGAGGTTGCAGGAGAGTATTATCCAATAGATACTATAGCAATCAAGTTAGGTTATGTATATAGTTTTCCGTATGATAAATCTAAGCAGAAAGAGATGTTGCGTGTTCCAAATAATAAAGTTACTGGTTCATTTTTCTGGGAGATAATTTCAGGTTTACATGTCGGTGCTGAAATCGCATATGTTGGTGAAAGATATGATTCTGGATATATTATTTTAGATGATTATTTTTTATTAAATCTTAATGCAAGATATAAGTTGAATGATAATATAGAGTTAATTCTTAAAGGAACAAATGTAACAAATGCAGATTATGAAGAAGCGTTGGGTTATGAAAGTTATGGTGCTAGAGTTTATTTTGGAGCTAAGTTTAAAATTTAACAAAGCTTCAATCAAGTTGCATCAGATTATTAGATATGAAAGTGTACGCAATATATATGGGGATATCGTATGTTGACTAGAGGTTTAGTTTTATCAAGTGTAGTATCATTAATGCTCCATACTGGTGTGCTTGTGACGTATACAAATTTAACTGCTGATAAGTTGGGAGATAATGTGAATGACATTATCGAGATAACTTTTGTTGCAAAAGAGAGTAGTGTTGCTGACAGTATCAAAACTAAAAAAAGTGTAGCTGTTAAAAAGAAGAGTAAAAAAATAAATGAAAATATAGATCACGAAATTGATAAAAAAGAAGTTAGCGAGATCCCTAAAGAAGTTGTAAAAAAAGAACTGATAGAGAAACAAGAAGATGAAAAGTTAGTTGAACAGTTAAATGAAAGTTTAGATAAAGCAGAGCCTAGTGAGGATATTTCTAACAGTATTGATAGCCAGCAAGCATCTAAGGATTCGGTAATAAAAAAAAGTGACAAAGGATATTATATACCAAAACCTGAGTATCCAAATCTTGCACGCAAACGAAGTTACGAGGGTGTAAGTAAATTTAGAATTATTCTTAATGATAATTTAGAGGTGAAAGAAGTAATATTGCTTTCATCATCTGGGTATAATATTTTAGATAGAGCAGCTAGAAAATCAATTGAGAACGGAAAGTATAATGTCGATAAAAAAGAGTTAGAGATAGCGATAAGGTTTAGTTTAGATGATTTATAAAAGTTTAAATATTTTATGTGTTGGTGTTATATGAGTATTAGAAAAAACAAGTTAAGAAGTTTTTTAAAAGCTACAATTATAATTTTATTAATATTGTTATCGACATTTTTTTTATATTTGTTTTTAAACAGTTATGGGTTATTAAAAAATATATCGAACACTCGTGATAGTGCGATTGGTTCTGAACGAATAGTATCTTTTGGGCCAAGCATAACAGAAACAGTTTATGCGTTAGGATTAGAAGATAGACTTGTTGGCAATACCGATTACTGCAAATATCCTGAGGCTGCAAAATCTATCACAAAGATCGGTGCACATGCAGATATGAATTATGAGCTTTTAATGGCGTTAAATGTGGATAAGGCTATTGTATATTCGTGGAATGATAAACATAAATCTGTGTTAGAAAATTTAGGTATTAAATATTTGGTAGTAGATCATTCATCTATCAAAAGTATTATGCAATCTATCACTGATATAGGAAGTGAGTTTGGTAAGGACGCAGAAGCTAAGCTACTTTTAGATAATATTACAAGACGAGTTGAAGTTGCAACTTGTGATAATAAAAGTTATAAACCGAGGGTGTTACTTGTTGTGCATAGGGATATCGATTTTGGTGGAATGTCTAATATAACGGTTGTAGGTAGCGATATCTATTTTAGAGATTTAATTGATTTAGCGGGTGGTATAAATGTTTTTGGAGAGGCGAATGCTGCGTATCCGATCATAGATATGGAAGCTGTAGTTAGATCTAATCCAGATATAATTATAGAGATTCTTGTGAAATATAATGAGAAAGATTTATCTCTTAAAAATTGGTTAAAGGTACAAGATATAAATGCTGTAAAGAACGGTGCGGTACATTTTTTTAATGTTGAAGATGCATCAATACCAGGTCCAAGATTTGTAGATACATTAGAAAAGATGACATCAATAATTTGTTCTAGATAGTGTTGGAGATAAAAAGTTTATGTTAGAGATAAAAAATATAGGTTACAGCGTCGGTGAGAAGGAGATCATTAAAGATATTTCTTTCTCAGTTAACGATGGCGATATTGTATCGATCATAGGTGCAAATGGTTCTGGCAAATCTACTCTTATGAAAGTTATATCAAATATGATAAAGGCTAAAAGTGGCGAGGTTATTTTATTTAATAAACGAGTGATAGATTATAAACGTATTGATATCGCAAAAGTGATGTCATATCTTTCACAGATCAATGATGTGTTTATAAACTTAACGGTTGAGAGTGTTGTGTTGTCAGGCAGGTATCCATATTTTTCAAGATTAAGTTCGGTTAAGAAAATAGATATGGATATTGTAGAGAAGATGATGGATCTAACAAATATAACGGATATGCGTTATAGAAAAATATCATCATTAAGTGGTGGTGAAAGACAGAGAGTTTTTATAGCATCATCTCTAGCACAAGAAGCTAAAATAATTTTACTTGATGAGCCTACAGTATATTTAGATCCACGAAGCAATCAAGAAATTTTTGATCTGCTTAAACGGTTGAATAAAGATGAGGGAATAACTATTGTGATTGTTAGTCACGATATAAATAATTTATTATTACTAAACTCTAGGTTTATCGGTTTACGAAATGGAGAAATTCTTTTTAAGAGAGAAAGCAATCAGATTACGGATAAAGATTTGAATGATCTTTATGAGTATAAATTCAACTATGTACATCATCCGAAAGCAATAAACAATATCCAACTTTTACCTTGATGGTTTTGTTAGTTTTAGTTATAGATCAGTTGATTGAAAATAATTAGTAGAGAGAATAAATTAAATTATGCGATTATATATTACCATTTTATTAACCTTAATCATATCTGTATCGATTTTATTATCAGCAGTTTTTATAGGTTCAGATTATAGTTCGTTGGTAGATAAAATAACTTCAGAACAGTTAAGAAGCATAATTATCAACGTCCGTTTACCGAGAGTAATCGCCTCATTTTTTATAGGTGGAATTTTAGCGTTAGGTGGTTTAGTTTTTCAATCGTTATTTAGAAACCCACTTGCAACGCCGTATACTTTAGGTTCAGCATCAGGAGCATCATTCGGTGCAGCACTTTATTATGCATTGGGCATGAGTTCTATTTTTCCAACTTTATATGGTGCTCCGATATTCACATTTTTAGGAGCATTTTTAACGGTTATAGTTGTGAGTTTAGTATCAAGGGCGTCACGAGATAATAATATTGTATTGTTGATGGGTGTTGCGTTATCGTTTATATTTTCAAGTTTAATAATGTTTATACAATATGTTACAGATCTTCACCTGTCGCAACAGTTACTACGTTTCACATTTGGAGCGATGGACGGGATAACATATTCACATTTAATTTTATTATTTCCAGTCTGTGCGATCACGTTTTTTATTATTGTATCATTTAGACGAGAGATAAATATGATATCAATATCAGATGAGTTCGCATCAAGCAGAGGAGTGAATGTTGATAATATTAAAATCACATTATATATAGTTGTGTCAATTATGATAGGCACGGTGGTATCAATTGCAGGTCCTATAGGATTTGTAGGAATGATGATCCCACATATAATGCGAAGTTTTTTAGGATCAGACAGTAAATATTTTATTTATATGACGTTCATTGTTGGTGGATTATTTTTAACGATATGCGATACGGTATCGAGGATAATTATTTCACCGATACAACTACCAGTGGGAATTGTCACATCAATGATCGGAGGAACATTTTTTATATTTCTACTAATCAATAATATCAGAAGATCTAATTGAGAATTTCTGTATAAACGAATAGTAAGGGATCAATGGGTAAACAGCTCTCAAATAATTGTCAAATAGTTAACAAATTTCATTATCTAGTTACACATAAAAATCTTAAAATCAAAGTACGTCATTATTAAATTGTTTATGAATTGAAAGTTTCATACTCTTGATGTATTATGATTTTATTAGCTTGACCACCACATAATTATAGAGTAGAAACAAGTGATAATAAAATCAAAACCCTTCTATAAATCATCGCTGTTTCTCATCATATATTATATATCAAAATAATATATGTTTTCATATCGTGGTTATTCCTATATCATAAGAGAAATTTTAAAACAGTAGCAATTTAAAACTTGAGTGGTGTACAGATTTAATATTAATAAAATTAAATTAGAAACCAATTGAATTTATTTTTAATTATGGTTTTTACAATTATTGTTACATAAAATAATGGAGATTACAAAAAATGTTATCTAAGTCAAAAACGAAATTAGTCTGTACGATAGGCCCTGCATCAGCGAACATTGATATAATAAGAAATATGATTTTAAGTGGTATGAATATGGCACGCTTAAATTTTTCACATGGTACGCATGAAACTCATAAAATATTAATTGATATGATTCATAAGGCATCAAAAGAGTTAGGAGTTCATGTTGGTATACTTCAAGATCTTTGTGGTCCTAAAATACGTTTAGGAACATTGCCTGACGAGGGTATTCAGTTGAGAGCGGGTGAGACTGTAATATTGCGTGAAGCATCACGTTCAACAGAAGGCACAATCCCAGTTGATTATGAAGGGTTGCATAAAGAGATAAAAATTGGTGAGAGTATTCTTATAGCCGATGGAATTATGGACTTAGAGATAATCGAAATAAACGATTATGATGTTGTGTGTAAAGTTATAAGTGGTGGAATGGCGTTCACAAAGAAAGGTGTTAATCTGCCTAAATCTAAATTACGTATTCCAGCATTTAGTGATAAAGATAGATCTGATTTAGAGTTTGGATTAAAAGAACGTCTAGATTATATTGCACTATCATTTGTAAGATCTGCTGAAGATTTGGAAGAGATAAGTGATATTATTTCTAAGAGTAGTTATCATCCAAAATTGATAGCGAAGATAGAGAAACCACAAGCTATGGAAAATTTAGAGTCTATCATAAAAGCAGTTGATGGAGTAATGGTTGCTCGTGGCGATTTAGGTGTTGAAGTTCCATTTGAAGAAGTTCCTCACATGCAGAAAATTATTATTAATAAAGCACGCAGTTGTGGAGCGATGGTAATTACGGCAACTCAGATGTTACAAAGTATGGTTCTTTCTCCACGTCCTACAAGAAGCGAAACGACAGATGTTGCAAATGCAGTATCAGAAGGTACTGATGCGTTAATGTTATCAGATGAAACAGCTAATGGACATTATCCACTTGAAGCAGTTAAGACATTATCTAAGATTGCAAAAGCTGCAGAGCGTTACTCACTATCTTCACTCAGTATGGATTTTGCACCACTAGATTACTCTAAACGACTGGACAATTCACAAGGTAGTGATGTGGATGCCGAGGAACTTATTTTAGGTTTAGCAAGAGCTGCTTGCTGGCTTGCTAAAGATATTGGTGCAAAAGCTATCGTAGCGATGACAAGCACAGGATACACAGCGTATAGTATCGCAAGATTTAGACCATCATCAATAGTATTAGCGTTAGCACCAACAGAGGAAGCTTGTAGAAAAATATCATTGATTTGGGGTACAGAAGCTATCTTGATAGATGAAGTAAAAAGTAGTGAAGAGATGATATCTGTTGCAATCGAAAAGGTACGAGAAGCAGGGTATGCTAGATTTGGAGATAAGATAGTTGTGGTAGCAGGTTTACCGTTTGGCACTCATGCACCTATAAACTTTTTGAGAGTAGTTGATATCTTATAATTATAACATTGTTCTATAACAAGCGTATAAATTTTTCATATTTTTTAATAATAGTGGTAGAAGACTTTTCTTTTACCACTATTTTAGTCTTATTATCTATGTAAGTACACTTATCTATAATAGCTCAAAATCATGTAACTCTAAATCAATAAACAACTTTTTTAGTCTTATTATATAAATCTAAAGTATTGTTTTATAAATATATATAATACTACTTGAAAAAACGTATAAATAGGAGTACTATGCACAGGAATTTTATAGATGATAAATATCGGAGGCACATATGGTAGAAAGGAGTTTATTAACCCCTAACCTGTCGAGAAGAGATTTTGTTAAAGCATTAGGTACAATTACTACGGCACTTGGTTTGCCGATGACAATGGCAACGGACGCAGCAGAGGCGGCATCAAATGTTGATAATCGTCCGCCAGTTATATGGTTACATTTTCAAGAGTGTACAGGTTGTACTGAGGCTGTATTAAAGGCAACTCATCCATCACCAGCAGAGTTAATCTTAGAGTTAGTTAATTTATGTTATCAAGAGTCATTGATGGCAGATTTTGGACATGGCGCAGAGGAATTATTAGAGAAAGCAATGAAGAAGTATGCTGGAAAGTATATTTTAATAATTGAAGGCTCTATTCCTTTAAAAGATAATGGTGTTTACTGTAAGATAGGTGGCAAGACAGCTATTGATATCTTAAAACATGTATCAGCATCAGCAGCAGCTGTTATCAATTTAGGTATTTGTGCAACATCAGGTGGTATTGCTTCTGCTGGATCAAATCCAACAGGTGCAGTTGGAGCTCCAGAGCTTCTTCCAGAGGGTATTCCATATATATCATTACCAGGTTGTCCTCCAAATCCATATAACTTATTGGGAGTAATAATGTATTTACTCAACTTTAATAAGTTACCAGATATGGATTCTAAGAAGAGACCATTATTTGCATACGGCACATTAATACATGAATATTGTGAACGTAGAGCACATTTTGATGCAGGAAGATTTGCAAAAGAATTTGGTGATGAAGGTCATAGAAACGGTTTTTGTTTATATAAATTAGGCTGTAAAGGTCCAGAGACTCATGCAAACTGTTCAGCTATTAAATTTAATGAAGGTATCGTTTGGCCAATAGGTAACGGTAATCCTTGTATCGGTTGTACTGAGGGTGATGTTCTATTTAAGGAGAGTCTATTTACTTATGCTAAGGTTGCACAACCAAGACTTAGCTCTAATGTTCCTCCAGCACAGCAAGAAGATTTAGGTGATAGAGCTACAGCATCACAAGGTGTTTTAGTTGGAGCTATTATCGGTGCAGCAGTTGGTGCTGGTGCAGTTTACGCATCTAAGCTATCTAAGGAGCCTGAGGATGAAAACAAGTAGAAGAGAATTTATAAAAGTTGGAACAGCCGCTGTATTAGGAGCTGCAACAGTTACGACTGTTGGGGTTAAGGATGCAGAAGCTGCTGCGAAGAGGGAGTTTTCTCCTGAAGCTGTAGGTATGTTTTATGACTCTACGAAGTGTATCGGGTGTCAAGCATGCGTTATCAGTTGTTATGAGATCAATTTTCTTAATAAAGAATCATATGTAAATAATGTTATAGCTCCTGAGGATCAGAACTTTATTGTAAGAGAGGATTTAATTCCGAAACTTGCACCTGGTGATCAATTTAATCCAGATAGACCGTGGTTAAATGTTGAAACAAACGACTATAGATTTAGAAATATTATACAGAAATATGTTGATCCAGAAGATAAGGTACATTTTATCAAACATCAGTGTATGCATTGTAATCATCCTGAGTGTGTATCGGTTTGTCCAGTTGCAGCTTTAACTAAAGATCCAGTTGATGGCGTTGTTGAATACAATGCATCATATTGTATCGGTTGCAGATATTGTCAATTGGCTTGTCCATTCTTGATACCTAAATATGAGTGGAAGAGAGCTGTTCCTAAAATTGTTAAATGTGATATGTGTAAATCAACACTTGGAGCTAATGGTATAGCTGGTACTGGTTGTACAAATGTTTGTCCAACGGGTGCTGTTATTTACGGTAAGCGTGTTGATCTTATGAAAGATGCGAAAAGTCGTATATCAAACAATCCTGGAAAATATTTTGCAGACAAAGTTTATGGTGAGCATGATAACGGTGGAACAGATGTTATATACTTATCAGCAGTAGATTTTAAATATCTAGGTTTTGATGAAAGAATTCAAGATTATTCATACGCAGAAGTTTCTGAAAAACTTCACCATACAATATATACATTAGGTATCGCTCCGATCGGTTTATTTCTTACATTAGCAGTTGTAGGTTACATTAACGGTAAGAGAAATGCACATGATTCATTTGAAGGCGTTGAGTTTGAAGATGAATATGTAGAAGATATAAAAGCTAAAGATAAAAAATCTAGCGGTATAAAAGCTACTGATGCAAAAGCTACTGATGCAAAAGCTACTGATGCAAAAGCGAAAGAAGTAAAGGCTAAAGATGAAAAAGATAAGGGGGGCGAATAAATGGCTGTACATCACCATGAATATATAATTCGTAGAGGTAATATTTTCACTCCAACATTTTATATAACCACTGCACTAATCATTTTAGCTGTGTTAATCGTTATGTATAGATACTGGATGGGTATGGGTTACATCACAAATATGAGTGATGGATATCCTTGGGGAACATGGAAATCGGTAAACGTTTCGTTAGGTGCTGCGTTTGCTTGTGGCGGATATGTTCTTGCGATACTTGTTTACATATTTAATAAATATAAGTATCACCATATGGTAAGATCTGGTGTTTTAGTATCTATGTTTGGATACTCACTAGCTGGTCTTGCTGTAATGATTGATATCGGTAGACCGTGGAATGCGATATACTTTTTTGTTCCAAGCAACTGGCAGTTGAACTCGGCATTATTTGAAGTAGCGTTATGTGTTATGGCTTATACTGGTGTAACTATGTTAGAGTTTTTACCAGCTGTTTTTGAGCGTACATCGCTGATTGAAAAGTATCCACGTTTCTCTGCGTTCTCTAAAAAGTGGTATCATGTTCTTGAGAAAATCACATTTTTAATAATTGCAATAGGTGTAACATTACCTTCAATGCACCAATCATCACTTGGAACAATGTTGATCTCAACAGGGCATAAGTTACATCCTTTATGGCAGTCAAACTTTATACCATTATTATTTTTAATAACAGCATTTATAATGGGTATTGCGTCGATTATTCTTGTATCTATGTTAACATCAAAATTATTACATAGACCATTTGAAAAGAGTATATACGGGATTTCTAAATTAATTCCTTATGCAACAATTACGTGGATAGTTGTTAGAGTGATATCGTTAACGACATCAGGTGCGTGGGGATATTTATTTACATCAGGCTTAAACTCTGTATTTGTTATCTTAGAATTTTTAACAATAGGTATACCTGCGTATATTATTCTTGCTACAAAACTTGGTAAAAGTAAGCGTGGAGTATTTATTTGTTCTTGTCTAATGATTGCAGGTGTATGCTTATATCGTCTAGGAGTTTACTTACTAGGTTTTAATGTTGAAGCTGGTTGGAACAGATATTTTCCAAGTTTTGGAGAAACGCTTACAACAACTGCATTACTGCTAGTGATATTATGGGGTTACGTAATTCTTATAAAATTAGTACCTGTACTTCCTAACCTTAATGTTAAAGGCGACCCTAGAAAAGATTAATTTACAGTATATATATAATTGATATAAAGATATAAAATAGGAGATAATTAAAATGGCGAAGAGAATTACCATAGATCCAATCACAAGGATAGAAGGTCATCTTAGAATAGATGTGCAGATAAATGATAACAATGTAGTTGATGATTCTTGGTCATCAGTACAGATGTTTAGAGGAATAGAAACAATATTAAGAGGATCAGATCCTGCGTCAGCATGGTCACTTGCTCAAAGATTTTGTGGAGTTTGTACGACTACACATGCATTAGGTTCTATCCGTTGTGTTGAGGATGCTTTAAATGTTGAGATCCCTTTCAACGCACAGATGTTAAGAAATCTTGTTTTAACAATTCAATCTTTACAAGATCACATTGTGCATTTCTATCATCTAACTGCTCTTGACTGGATAGATATAGTTTCAGCTACTAAGGCTGATCCTGTAAAAGCTGGAAAAATTGCTGAAGGATTATCAGGTTGGCCAAAAAACTCGGTTAACGATATGAAAGAAGCTAAAGATAAATTAACTGCTTTTGTAAGTACTGGAAATTTAGGTATCTACAGTGCAGGATATTGGGGACATGAAGACATGCGTTTATCTCCAGAGATAAATTTAATGGCTTTCTCACATTATCTTCAAGCATTAGATGCTCAAAGACAAGCGGCTCAAGCGGTTGCTATAATCGGTGGTAAAAATCCTCATATTCAAAATCTTTGTGTAGGTGGAGTTTCAACTCAACTTAACATGGATGGATATACAGGTTTAAATATTGAGAAATTAGATTGGTTAGGCGATATTATTGGCACAGTTGATAAGTTTATTAATCAAGTATATGTACCAGATGTTTTAGCGATCGGTGGAATATATAAAGATTGGTTTAACATGGGTAAAGCTTCACCTAACTATATATCTACTCCTGATATCCCACTTGATGGCAAGGCTACTAAGTTTGCTATTAAAGGTGGAGTTATTATAGGGAAATCTGTAAGAGAGTTTAAAGATTGGAAAGATACAGATCTTCGTTCAAAAATAACAGAAACATCTAAACATGCTTGGTATGAAGAGAATGATCCTCTTCATCCATATGTTGGTGAGCAGACTCCTAACTATACTGATTTTGAAGATGATGGTAAATACACATGGTGTAAAGCACCACGTTATGATGGCAATGTAACTCAAACAGGTCCTATTGCTCAGATTATGGTAAACTATAAATTAGGTCATGCATCAACTGTAAAATATGTTGATTATGTTAGATCTAAATTAGGTTTAACTGTTGATCAGTTGAACTCAACTATGGGACGTAACGCTGCAAGAGCTATCAAAACTCTTGTAATGGTTGATTATACTAAAGAGTGTTATCAATTATTAATAGATAATTATGCAAGTGGAGATACTGCGTATAACAATCCTACAACGATCCCAGCTGGTGAATATAAAGGTGTTGGTTTCAATGAAGCACCTCGAGGAATGTTATCACATTGGGTTGTTATTAAAGATAAACTGATTACAAATTATGAGGCTGTTGTTCCATCAACTTGGGTGGCATCACCTAGAGATAATGAGAATAAGAAAGGTCCTTATGAGGAATCATTAATGAATCTTAAAGTTGCTGATGCAAAAAATCCTTTAGAGATTGTTAGAACAATACATTCATTTGATCCTTGTATTGCATGTGCAGTACATACTGTTGATCCAGATGGTGTTGAGTTTGTTAAAGTTAAAGTAAGATAGTAAGTTATTAATCTAATTTACATTTTGTGATTATAATATTATGGGGAGATTTAGATCTCCTCATTTTATTATCTATTTTAAGGAGTTCAAGTTGAAGAAGATAGTAGTTATGGGTATAGGCAATTATATTTTTACTGATGAAGGTATCGGTGTTCATGCGATAATGGAGTTAGAGAAATTAAAGTTACCAGAAAATGTTGAACTAGTTGATTGTGGAACAGCGAGTATGTTTACAAACAGTCATATTGCAGATGCAGATATATTAATTGCAATAGATGCAATAGCTTCAGATAAAGAGCCAGGTGCAATAGTTGTGTATGATAAAGAAGATATCATGCTTTCAAGAGTTCCTATGAAAATCTCACCACATCAGATAGGTTTCCAAGAAACATTATTGCATGCAAGACTTAGAGGAGATATTCCTGATATAGTTAAACTAGTTGGAGTTGTGCCAAAATCACTTGATGCATCAATAGTTTTAACTGATGAGTGTCAAAAATCTTTACCTGAAGTTGTGAAAATAGTTTTAGATTTTATAGAAGAGTTTAACAAATAATATTATTGATATTAGATTAATTGCATAGTACGATTATTAATCTTTAGAAGATATTAGTTAAGTAACTAAGGTTATTGATATTTAGAAGATATTAGTTAAGTAACTACGATTATTGATATTTAGAAAAGATTAATTGCATAGTACGGTTATTGATATTTAGAAGAGATGATTATAATAAATTACTATTATTAATGAGAGATGAGTATAATAGATTACACGATAGACACAGTTGTTGATGAAGATATAAAGATATGTCAATTAAAGACGGGTGGTTTCAGATTTGGAATTGATTCGGTTTTACTGGCATATTTTAGTAAGCCTAAACCTAAAGCTAAGATGTTAGAAATAGGTGCTGGATCGGGTGTAGTTTCAATATTGATAGCTAAAAAATACGGTATTAATATTGATGCTTTAGAGATACAAAAACCGATCTATGATACGCTTATAAAAAGTATTGAACTATCAAATGTTATAGATAAAGTTACTCCAATACTCAGTGATTTGAATGAGTATAAACCGAAGGACAGCAGTTGTTATACGCATATTATTTGCAATCCACCGTATAGGAAAATAGGTACTGGTGGGACAGCTAAAAATGAAGTAGAAGCTGTTGCTCGGTTTAATATAAAGTTGACGATAAATGATATCGCTCTATTTGCAAAAAGATATCTTGCAGATGGTGGTAGGTTAACATTATCATACGATGCAGATATGTTAATAGATCTGCTTGCTGTTTTGAGAGAGAATATGATTGAGCCAAAATCATTGCAATTTGTATATCCTGCGATCGATAAGTGTGCAAAAATTGTCTTGATTGATGCAATTAAAACAGCAGGGGTAGAGCTCAAGATAGAGAAACCGATTATTCAATATGGTGATGATATTACAAGATATGAGTATGATAAAGTTTTTAATTGTAAATGGAAGTAATATATTGTATTATTAAAGCTATTGATTTTTAGATGAGGATAGATTTGTTTTTATATATTAAATTAATCTTAGTTATTATGCTGTTTTCTACAAACCTTTATGCAGGTATGCAATGCGATAATCGTACGTATCTTCATAGAGATGTTTATGATGCTAAAAATCTTTTCTACATAGAAAAAAATGATAATGCTAATACTACATTTTATGATATCAATCTTGATGCTAATGGATTAATAGACTCGAAAAAACCTGTGGATATATATTGGAAACTGTTCGATGAGGATGGAAGAAGAGATGAAGTATCTTTTGTAGCTAAAAAACTAGCATTTGGTTTATCAGAGGTTAAAGAAATTGTGCCAGGTAAACATTACTCAGTGAGAGTTGCCTCAATGGACAGAAATATTGAAGTCAAGCATTACGATAATTGTTCATGGGCAGAGATGGTAATAGATGGAAAATCTTCAAGAATTGAACGTGTGATGTTGAAAATAAAAAAGAGTATTCCATTTGTTTCACTTATATATATGGATCTGTATGGAACAGACCTTGCAACAAAAGAGAAGATAAACTCTGAAAGATGGTATCACGATGAAGATATTCGGTATAAAAATAAAGATAAGCCACCGTTATAGTATTGTAGAGAACGTTCAAAGATAAACATCCCTTCAAGTTAGATATTACATTTCAAACAACAACTCATAAGATACACTCGATTAGTTAATCGTACCCTCTCAATCCAACTCATAAAAACCCCCATACTCAGCTATTATAATACTCTAAACATAAAGCATAAGATAAGCCACCGTTATAGTATTGTAGAGAACGTTCAAAGATAAACATCCTTCAAGTTAGATATTACATTTCAAACAACAACTCATAAGATACACTCGATTAG
>CAMRCY010000024.1 GCA_947041165.1 uncultured Deferribacteraceae bacterium
CTACACCCTATCCTACACTCTTTCCCTACACGACGCTCTTCCGATCTAACAAAAATGATAAAACCGAAAACATCAACACAATAAAAACTTTAAATTCATTTAAAATAAACATCGTAACTCTCCATATATACTAAATTAACTACTCTTAAATATTTTTAAATAAAACATTACTACTAATTTTTATAGATACTATTTAGCACCTTTACTTTTTAGATACTCTACTATATCTGCATGTTTATATTTTGAAGCTACACTCAATGCTGTAAATGCTGTATCACCCTCAATTATCTCTATGTTAATATCTGCACCAGCATCAACTAGCATACGAACAATTTCTAAATTACCTATACTTGACGAAACCATTAATGCTGTTACACCATTTACCGTATCATTGACATCTGCACCTGCTTTTATAAACATACGAACTATAATATCATTGTTTACTATAACACCTATCATCAATGACGTAAATCCTCCCCCGCCCTTAAGGTTTACATCTGCTCCTGACTTTAACAATAACTCAACAACTTCAACATGGCTACCAACTTCAACATGGCTACCAATTGCTGCTGACATTAAAATTGTAGAGTTATTCTCATCTTTAGTATTTATATCTGCACCCTGTTTTAGAAGAGATTTAACTTTATCTAAATCGCCTTTACTTGACGCATTTAAAAGTTGTATATCTAAACTAGGTTCTGATCTAACATCTGATACCATTACTAACAAAAATGATAAAATCGAAAACATCAACTGAGCTGAAATTTTTAACTTATTTAAAATCAACATTACTCATCCACATATATTATTTTACTACTCTTAAATATTTTTAAATAAAACATTACTACTAATTTTTATAGATACTATTTAGCACCTTTACTTTTTAGATACTCTGTAACTTTAGCATTACCCTCACGCACAGAGTAACTAAGAGCTGTGTTACCATTATCGTTTTTAAGATCTGTAACTGCACCCGCTTCAACTAACATACGAACTATATCCAAATTGCCTATCTCTGATGCTACCATTAAAGCAGTCACTCCATTAAATGCATCATTAACATTTGCACCTGCCTCTAAAAACATACGTACCAAAATATCGCTATTCGCTAAAACACCTACTATCAATGTTGTAACGCCTCCCTCTCCTTTGATATTTACATCTGCACCTGATTTTAACAGTAACATAATAACCTCAACGTGACTGCCAAGAGTTGCTAACATTAAAATAGTTGCATTATTATCATCCTTAGCATTTATATCAACACCTTGATTTATAAGCGATCTAACTTCATCTAAATTGCCATCATATGCCGCAGTTATTAACTGATCTTTAAGGCTTACCTTCGCATCAGCGATCGTTGTAAATATAAACGTAAATATGAAAACTAACAAAACCGAACTTAACTTTAAACGATTAATCCTAAACATATCAACACCTCTTTTTATATATATTATACTCTTTTGAAAATTCAACTAATATGCATGTAAACCATATTCGTATATCATATCTCAATCACGATAATGCATTATTATTAAACAGCTTCCTATTATAAATAATTGTTTCATCTAAAACAACAACATATAATGAGGTCAAATAATCTATTCAACAATGTATTAATTTGTATTTTATATATTGTTGAAAAAACATATATATGTTATTATACAATATATGTGTAGCTTATGCATTATATAATTAATAAAAATTTATTATTCTATGGAGAATTAAATGTTAAAAAAAACACTCTTTACTATCGCTTTATTGACTTTATTCATACAGTCGGCTTACGCTGATTTTCCTGTGCCTTATAACCAATCAAATGATCTAGGATTTCATAAAAATACTAAATTTGAACTGCCTGATAATAATACAATGATCGTGAGAATTAATCCAGAAAAACCAAAAGCTTTATACCCATTTGAAATTATGGTAGATTTTATTAATCCTACTCAAGTTATAAATGTTGTTGTTGATCTAAACATGACAATGAATATGGGTGACTTTAAATATAAACTGGCTTTTCAAAATAACCAATATAACAAAACTCTTACCCTGCCTAGATGCGGGAGTGGAAGAACAAAATGGTATGCTAAAATAACCGTTAAACTTTTAGATAACACTCATGAAGAAAGATATGTATTTTTTGATGTTATTTAATACCAGTTATTAAATATGAAATTTATAAAATAGATTACAAAATATGTCAATTATCACAATTACATCATTTTTCTTTATCGGATTGTCTGGAGGGTTTGGGCATTGTGTACTCATGTGCCACCCCTTCACACTATTTATATCAACTAAATTCTCTATCAATAAAACTGGCATAAAATTTATCATCCCTCACCTATATTACAACCTAGGACGCATTATCACATACTCAATCTTAGGAGCTATCGCTGGCTTACTCGGATCTGTTATCCAGTTTGCTGGGACGTTTGTTAAGATACAAGGGCTTGCTGCAATAATCGGTGGGAGTTTACTCATCATATATGCTACTCTTTCATTATTTAATATATCAACAAAATCGATAAATATATTTAAAAAAATAAAAGTTATAAACTCTATCCATCCACTTATAACTGGATTAATATTAGGACTCTTGCCTTGTGGGTTATCTATGGGTGCTGTGATCGGTGCTGCATCATCTGAATCTGCATTGACTGGAGCGTTACAAACATTTGCATTCGGAGTTGGAACTTCTGTCGCTATGATCACGATCGCAATCTTTGGATCGTTAGCTCTAAAATATGTTAAAATACTTTCAAAAATATCAACAATATTACTGTTATTTATGGGAGCATATTTTATATACATAGGGATTACATATTAAGAGTTAATTAAGCTGATAGAAGTGAGATTGTTTGACTATAGTATAAGTTAATTTATTTGAATTTGTATAGTTAAGTTATTTGAAAATCGTATAAGTTGATTTATTTGGTTTGTATATTTAAGTTATTTCAAAATCGTATAAGTTAATTTATTTGAATTTGTATATTTAAGTTATTTAAAAATTGTACAAGTTAATTTATTTGAATTTGTATAGTTTAAGTTATTTCAAAATAATATAAGTTAATTGATTTGAATTTGTATAGTTTAAGTTATTTCAAAATAATATAAGTTAATTGATTTGAATTTGTATAGTTTAAGTTATTTCAAAATAATATAAGTTAATTGATTTAGATTTGTATAGTTAAGTTATTTGAAAATCGTACAAGTTGATTGATTTAGATTTATACAGTTAAGTTATTTAACAACCATATATTTAAATGCTTACAAACTATAACTTAGCATCATCACAACATAAAAAGGATAATATACCACATGGATAAAATAAAATTTTGGGATATGATTGCTAAGGCAAATATCACCACTTCATCTACTATTGAAACAGGTATTATGAGTATTCTTAATGAAGTTGAGCACCTTAATCGTAACGATCTAATAAAGTTTATACGATATTATGAAAACTATAAAGCACTCGCAAAGAAACCATTAATCATCGGTGTGATAGCTCTGAATTGTCAAGATGAAAACTATAATACAACTTTAAACTCTGCAAACTCTTTGTTAGATATTTTTCTACTTTTTGGATACGATAGGTATATTAAAACCCTCGCAAACCCTGATTCATTTTCTGAAATTACTCCGTTTGATTTCAATACAGAAAGGTTTAATATTAAAGCGTTTAACTGTACTCTCAATTATATGATATCTGAAAATGAACCTCATAAAAAATTCATAACTCTAAACAATAACCTTAACTTCTCGGAAATTGAAAAAGATGATATCACAAACGATATTAAATATAGTAACGAAATCAATTTTAAATGGAGTAATGTTGATGAGTTAAAACCGATACTCAAAAACACATTTAATATTATTTCAGATAAAAAAAGGTAACAACTATTTTGTAGCTGTTACCTTGTGAAATTTATAATAAATGTAAAAACATATACATAATCATAAAACTATAACTTAAAATTAATGACCGTCTTTAATTAATCCTATATTGCCATCATCTCTTTTATATACAACATTAATCTCGTTACCGTCAATATTGTTGAACACAAAAAACTCTTTGTTAAGTAAGTTCATTTGCATAACAGCTTCATCAATATCCATAGGTTTTGATGGGATTGATTTAGATATAACTATAGATGGTGAATCATCATGGATCGTGTCTGTATCGTAAACATCCATAAATAATGTGTCCTCAGGATTATGTTTATACGGTTTTCTTGTACGGATTTTATCTCTATATTTAACTAACTGTTTTTCGATTTTATCAATAGCAAAATCAATAGACTTATATAGATCTTCAGATCTATCAAAACCTTTTAGAAACATACCTTTAACATCAACTAAAATTTCCACTATGTGAATATTTTTTACTACTTCGAAATTGATCTGCACATCGCCATCATCAAAATACTTCTCTAACTTGCTGATCTTTTTTTCAGAATACTCTTTAATTGCATCCGTAACTGTAATATTCTTCGCAAATATGTTAACTCTCATAAACAAATACTCCAATTTTATTTTACTTCTTCAACAAAAACTAACCTTTTAAACGCTTACGTTGAGACATCGTCTTTATGTTAAGCTCATCTCTATATTTTGCAACCGTTCTTCTTGCTATCGTTACCCCAGCTGCTAATAACTCCTCTACTAAACGCTGATCTGAAAATGGTTTAATCGGATCTTCTTTATCAATCAAATCCTTTAAAACACTTTTTATTTTTGTGGTGGATACATCTTCGCCACCGTTATCTATAGACTTTACAAAAAAAGATTTCAACTCTATCAAACCATGTTCGGTCATCGCATACTTGCCTGATGTTACCCTGCTTATTGTTGATTCATGCAAACCAGTTATCTCTGAAATATCTTTTAACTTCAAAGGCTTTATATAATCAATACCCTTCATAAGAAAATCATGCTGGACATCAATCAACGCTGTCACAACTCTTCTTATAGCACTCTGCCTTTTCTGTAAAGACTCTATAACCCATAACGCATTACGAATTTTATCTTTTACATACTGCTTTGATTCTTTATCCTGTGAACTCTTATTAAACATATTTATATAATATTTATTCAACTTAAACGCTGGTAATCCATTCTCGTTTATTGATATTTCAAACTTGTTCTTCTCTCTCATTATATAAACATCTGGAGTAATATAATCCGTTGATGATGATGCATAATTTAAGCCTGGCTTAGGATCTGTTTTCTTTATTAACGATAAAAGATGATCAAATGTATCTCGCTCTATTGACATCTTTTTTAAAATATCTTCATATCTATAATTTATAAGTAAGTCTGAATAATTATTCAGTAGTTCTTGAATAAAATCAAGATAAACTTTCGGTTCGTCAAGTAATGCTATCTGAATAAAGATAGATTCATTCAACGATTCTGCAGCAACTCCTACTGGATCAAAATTTTTTATAACCGATAAAACTTTCTCAAATAAAGCAGTGTCAACATCGATTTCACTATCTATATCTACTTCTAAATTTAACTCTTTTATCGACTCTTCTTTATCTAATGTAAAGTAACCCTCATCTGATAAATTGCCTATTATAAACTCACCGATAAACATCATCTCATCAGCTATACCACTTGATTTTAGCTGTGTCATTAGATGTTCATATAACGTCGGAGTGTCTGATAAAAATTGCTCGTAATCATAAAACTCATCTTCTTTAACAGGAGTATAACTTATATCATCTCTTATATCATAGCCTATATATTCCTGCCACTCATCACTTGTAACA
The DNA here is from genome assembly GCA_947041165.1 of uncultured Deferribacteraceae bacterium. Classification (GTDB taxonomy): domain Bacteria; phylum Chrysiogenota; class Deferribacteres; order Deferribacterales; family Mucispirillaceae; genus CAMQYB01. The sequence continues at coordinate 5,784 of CAMRCY010000024.1, forward strand.
GTATCTGCAATATCTTCTTTGCGATCAACTTCCCCATCTGATTGATCGCCCATATCTGTTTGAAGTTCATTATCAATAACTTCTAGTAACGGATTATTCTCTAATATACTATTAATCTCTGTTGTTAATTCGTGAAGAGGCATCTGTAACATCGCCAAAGATTGCTTCATCTCTGGTGTGATGATGATACTTGTTTGTATAGTTGTTTTTATTCCTACGTTTTGTCTTATGTTGTTCATATTTACTCTATATTATCTCTTTACTACCAACTAGTTAATGCTAAAGAGTAAAACTATCTCCCAAGTACCTACTTTTTACTTCATCGTTATCTAAAACAACTTTTGACGAGCCTTCAACTAATATTTCGCCATCAGTTACGATATACGCTCTATCAGTTATTTTTAATGTTTCTCTCACATTGTGATCTGTAATTAAAACTCCAATACCTCTCTCTTTTAGCGAAAAAACCATCGACTGAATGTCCGAAACCGATATAGGATCAATCCCCGCAAACGGTTCATCAAGAAGTATGAAGTCAGGATTTGTTGCAAGACATCTCGCAATTTCTACCCTACGTCTCTCGCCACCTGACAACGCATAACCGTAAGTTTTTATAACTTTCTCTAAATTAAAATCAACTACCAATTCATCTACACGATTCTTAATTTCTGACTTCTTAGAATATCTAAACTCTAACGCTGCAACTATATTATCATGCACTGTCATATTTCTAAATATAGAACTCTCTTGTGCTAAATATCCTATACCTAACCTCGATCGTTTAAATATAGGAAGTTTTGTGATATCTTCACCACTAAGAGATATACTGCCCTTATCTGGTTTAAGTAACCCAACGATCATATAAAATATAGTTGATTTTCCAGCTCCATTTGGCCCTAGTAATCCTACTATTTCACCGTTATCAACCGTTAATGAAACGCCATTAACAACCGTTCTTTTTTTAAATGATTTAAATATATTGTCAACTAATATGCCCAACTTATTCCTCTTTTTTCTCTGGTTTAAATAATATATTTACCCTGCTATCAGTACCCTTATCTATTAAGATTTTATTCTCTTCATAATAGACCGTCATCTTATCGCCCTCTAAAAGGTTATCGGCCTGCCAAACTTTTACCCCACCTTGTAGAGTTATAACTTTTAATTTCTCATCAAGCTCAGCTGTTGCTGCAGTCGCTATTATATCATCCGTTTTAAAGTTGACGTTACCATCACTAACTATCTTCCATATAGTTAAATTATCATCCAATAAAACAGTTACTGTATCTGATGTTAAATTGAACGTATCATTAAATGAGATCACATTGCCACTAAATACCGAACGCTTATCTTTACCGAAATATTTCATACTATCAGCTTGAACACGAATAGGAGTATTTACAATCTCATTTGCATTCACATCAACTGACAAAGTTGTTAACAAAAAGATTATTAATAACTTTATTGCTATATATTTATTATTCATTAAGTGTTACATTATCTCCATTCAAAGCCACATCATTACTATCTAATGTTGCATTGTCTACATCAAGAGTTGTACTATCGCTATCTGATGTTGCGTTATCTACATCTAAAGTTGTATTGTCGCTATCTAATGTTGCATTGTCTACATCAAGAGTTGTACTATCGCTATCTATTGTTGCATTGTTACTATCTGATATTGTATTGCCTACATCTATAGTAGTATTGTCGCTATCTAATGTTGCATTATCTACATCTAAAGTTGCATTATCACTATTAGATAAAATCACAGGTTCTGAATAATTTACAACAACATTATCCTTAAAGTAAAAAAAATCATTTACACTATCAAAAAATACTGAATCAGAGTAGATCATATTCTTCCCCTGTTTCACCTCTAAACCATTCAAAATTGAACCCTTACTTGTTTCATAATTATAAACAATATTGCCATCTTTCTTGGTTGTGAAATCTAAGTCGTTTAATGATCCATTTAAGTTTCCTGTCGCTTCAAGAATTTTATTAATTGTGTAACTGCCTCTCTCTGCCTCTGCATCAACTTTAATTTTATTATTCTTAAAACTGATATCTATATCTTCTAACTTAAACCTATTTGCTATTATATCTGCATAAGCTAAATCTGAAATAATCCTAATAAATGAATTCTCTTCATTTAGATAACCGTAATCAAGTCCTGTGATAATTAACTTGTTCGATTCAATAGCTGTTATAAAACTCATATTTGCAGTATCTTCTCTCAATATAACAATAACAATATTAACTGTGAGTGTTATAAATAGAAAAACAAAAAGTATAGTCCTTAATCGAACTTTTTTCATATTAAAATTTTCTCATATATTTTATCTACTACTAAAAAACTGCTAAATAATACCTTGCACTAATATATCTTGGAAATGTATTAATCCTACTAAATGAGTATCAACATCTACCACAAATAATGTAGTTATCTTATGTTTCTCCATCAACATCATAGCCGTTGCAACAAGCTCAGTTGATGAAATGATTTTAGGAGATACAGTCATAATATCTTCAACACTTTTTGCAGTATTTAAAATATTGCTACCAGCTGCTCGTCTTATATCACCATCTGTAATTATACCGATTAATTTCTGATCAGTATCAAGAACTGCCGTACAACCGAAACCTTTCTCATTTATCATATTAACACCAACATCAACAGATGAGTTATAATTGACAATAGGTAGGTCATCCCCTGTACGCATAATATCTGAAACTTTTATTAATAACTTTTTACCTAAACTGCCTGATGGATGAAATTTGAGAAAATCCTCAGCCTTAAATCCTCGTTTTTCAACAAGCGCTACAGCTATTGCATCACCCAAAGCTAATGCTACTGTTGTTGATGATGTCGGTGCTAAATTAAGCGAACATGCCTCTTTCTCCACCGTTGCATCAATTACTATATCAGCAAATTTTGCAAGTGTTGAGTTTATATTGCCTACGATTGATATGAGTGTTACATCAAACCTTTTGATCGTTGGTAGAAGAGATTTAATCTCCTCCGTTTCGCCACTGTTTGATAACATTATAACAATGTCACCCTTAACAATCATCCCTAAGTCACCGTGCATACCTTCTGCTGGATGAAGAAAAAATGATGGAGTTCCTGTTGATGCTAATGTTGCTGCAATCTTTTTTGCTATCTGTCCCGACTTGCCGATACCTATCACAACTACCCTGCCTGAACAGTTATAAATTGCATCTACTGCATCTATAAACGAATTAGATAATTTCGACTTCACTAAAATTAATGCGTCGATCTCTATCTGTAAAGTTTCTTGTCCAATTTTTAATATATCTTTTTTATCCATTCAACTTCTATACCTTTTTAGTTTATATTATTAATTTTTTCTATAACAACTTCAAGCACACTTGAAATATATTTAACTTATATCATCAACTGTTTTCAGAACAATTTCTAACTTATTTGAAACATATTTAACTTATATCATCAGGTTGTTTACTAAGTTTATACTCATGACACGCCTTCACATATGAAGTGAAAAGCTTATGTGGTGCAAATGGTTTTGAAGTAAATTCTGGATGAAATTGTGTTACAACAAACCACCTATGTGATTTAATCTCCATGATATCTATTAGGTCACAATCAACTGATTTACCAGATACAATCATTCCATTCTGTTCAAGTTGATCTCTATAAACATTGTTTACTTCTAACCTATGTCTATGTCGTTCTAAAACTATATCATCTTCATAAATCATTTTTGCAAGCGTGTTATCAATTAGTTTAGTCTTATACCCACCTAAACGCATCGTTGCTCCAAGCTCTATATCGTAGCAATCATTATGTTGGTAATCAATAACTAACTCTTTAGAGTCAATATCATCTGATTCAGCGAGTGTTGCATTTTTAATCTTTAAAACATTTCTTGAATATTCAACAACAGCTGCACACATTCCAAGCCCTATACCTAAAAATGGAATATCTGTCATACGTGCAAAATTTGCTGCAATGATTTTTCCTTCAACACCTCTTTCACCAAATCCACCTGGTACTAATATACCATCTAGATCAGTAAAAAAATCTGTTACCTGTTCACTTGTTTCTAATGCTTCTGCATCTATCCACTTTATCTCAACCTTTAACTCGTTCGGTAATCCACCGTGAAGTAATGCCTCTTTCAATGATATATACGCATCTTTTGTACCAAGATATTTACCAACTATTCCGATCTTAACGGTATCTTTTGGTTGCTTGATACGGCGTACAATATCTTGCCATACAGATAAATCAACCTCTCTATCTGGTAGATTTAATTTCTGCAATACAACCGAATCCATTCGCTCTTCATTAAGCACTAACGGAACTTGATATATAGTATTTAAATCTATACATGAAATAACTGCATTCTCATCAACATTACAAAATAGTGATAACTTCTTTCTAATCTCACTATCAAGAGGATACTCACTTCTGCATACTAAAATATCTGGAGAAATACCGATCTCTTGTAAACGTCTAACCGAGTGTTGAGTTGGTTTTGTTTTAAGCTCTAACGCTGATTTAATATACGGTATAAGTGTTACATGAATGTATAAAATATCATCATAATTATCTAGCTTCATCTGTCTGATAGCTTCTAAAAATGGTAACCCTTCTATATCGCCTGCTGTTCCACCGATCTCAACCATAACTATATCGTAGCCTTCATTATCTGAACATATATTCAACTTTATCTCATCTGTGATATGAGGAATAACCTGTACTGTCCCACCTTCATAATCACCATTACGCTCTTTCTCCAAAACATTATAAAATATTTTACCAGATGTGATATCTGAACTCTTATTCGTTTTGCTGTTTAGAAATCTCTCGTAATGTCCTAAATCTAAATCGCCCTCGCCACCATCTTCTGTAACGAAAACCTCTCCATGCTGTAATGGACTCATAGTACCTGATGCATAATTTAAGTATGGATCAAACTTTTTTATCTTTACTTTATAATTACGTAACTCTAACAATGATGATAACGATGACGCAGTTATCCCTTTGCCTAATGATGATAAAACTCCACCCGTGATAAATATATATTTACACATATCTATTTACTTACCTCTTATACTTTTTGAATACTTATTTGCTATAATCAAATCTTCTTCCGTGTCTACCGAAATAGGATTGTAATCAGTCTTTATAACCTTGATATTATGCCCGCTCTCTAACACTCGTAACTGTTCTAAATTTTCTGATATCTCTAACGATGTGCGTGGAAGTGATAATATCCAAAATAAAAAATCTCTACGATAACCGTAAATACCGATATGCTTATAATATGATACGCCTTCAATATTATCTCTATTATATGGTATAACCGATCTTGAAAAATATAAAGCAATGTTATGTATATCAAATATAACCTTAACATATGATGGATTACTTACATCATTTATATCTTTAAATAATGTCGCAGCTGTGATCATCTTGAAATTGCTACTATCAACCTCTAACTCATCTATAAGTTGATCTATAAGTTTGTAATCTATAAACGGCTCATCTGATTGTAAGTTTATAATAACGTCATCGTTGATACTTTTTGCAATTGATGCAACTCGATCTGTTCCTGTTGGGATTTCTGAACTAGTTAAAACAGTTGAAACCTCTTTGATATCTTTAAACAGATTAAGCACTTCTTCTGAATCACTCGTAACGATAACCTTGTCAGCTTTAGATTGAACAGCCTGCATAGCCGTTAAAACAACCATCGGAACACCATCAATTAATGCTAAAACTTTTGCAGGAAATCTCGTCGATCCTATCCGTGCTGGAATAATCACTGCACTCATAATAACCTCATAACATCTATATTAATATACATAATACTATAACACAAAAATTATTATTTTATAAGTGCAAAAGAGATCGCATTGCTTTTACTGTGGGAGATCGTAACATGAATATCAACACGTCGCTTATTTTTGATGTAAACTTCTGGAACACCTAACGGATTTGAAAGAATTGAAATATCAGTGAAAAATAAATCTGCATGAAAACCAGTACCTAATGCCTTAGATACAGCCTCTTTTGCTGCAAATCTACCCGATATATATGTTAGACTTTTTTTTCTGAATTTATACTCTTCAATCTCTTTTTCTGAAAGAATTTTACTTATAAAAGAGTCTCCAAACTTGTTGATAGATCTAGATATTCTATCTATCTCTATTATATCACAACCTATTATCTCGCTATACCTCAACCAGTTTTTTCATCTCTAAGATAGCCTGCTCTAAACCTACAAATATAGATCTTGAGATTATTGAGTGTCCGATGTTCAACTCTTCTATCTCTGAAATATTCATGATTGATGCGATATTTGTATAATTTAATCCATGTCCTGCTGCAACTTGCAATCCTATCTCTTTGCCTAATATTGCACCCTTACGAATTCTATCAAGTTCAAAATTTATCGTATCTGTTGTTGATGAGTTAGAGTACTCTCCTGTATGGATCTCAATTATATCAACACCTGCTGATTTTGATGCTGTTATCTGATCTACATCTGGATCTATAAATAAACTAAGTGAGATGCCTGTACCTTTAAATACCGATAACATACTTGTCGCTTTATCAAAATATTTTAAGATATCAAAACCACCCTCAGTCGTTAACTCTTCCCTTCTTTCTGGAACGATAGTTATCTGTTGAGGTTTTAACTTTAAGGCAATCTCGATAATCTCTTCACTTAACGCCATCTCTAAATTTATAGGAATGTTGACGTTTTTCTTGATAGTAAATAGATCTTCATCTTGTATGTGTCGTCTATCCTCTCGAAGGTGAACAGTTATTGCATCACACTTACATCGCTCAACAATTAATGCAGCATCAAGTACCGATGGCTCTATGCCACCTCTTGCTTGTCTAAGTGTTGCAACATGATCTATATTTACATTAAATAACATACTCTAATTCCTCTACTGATCTAATTGTTTAATTTAATAGTTTATTGAATTGATAATCTCTTCCGTTTTAGCATAATAAATATAATCGTTTATCGAAGTTTCTATCTATTTGTTTATAGAAATTTAAACCTAATCGTTTATCAATGAGCCAATCTCTTCCGTTTTAGTATCATAAATATAATCGTTTATAGAAGTTTCTATCTATTTGTTTATAGACATTTAAACCTAATCGTTTATCGATGAGCCAATCTCTTCATTTATTGATGCTATAATCTCTTCAGCGTATGACTCTATCTGTCCTTGACGCTCACCCTCTATCATAACTCTTAATTTATTCTCTGTACCAGAATATCTAACTAATATTCTTCCTCGTTTATCTAATCTATGTTTTATATCATTAATCAATGTTGAAGTTTTTGGCATTTTCTCTAATGGAATTTTCTCTTTTACTAAAACATTTTTTAAAATTTGTGGATATAAAGTAATCGTTGATGCAAGCTCTGTTAATGTTTTACCAGTTCGTCGCATAACTTTTAAAAGTTGAAGTGCAGAGATTATACCATCACCTGTTGGATTAAAATCTGAGAAAATAATGTGTCCTGATTGCTCACCACCAAGGTTTGAACCACTCTTCAACATCTCCTCTACAACATATCTATCTCCAACTGATGAACGAATAAGTTTAATTCCTGCTTCATTCATAGATTTCTCAAATCCTAAATTACTCATAACAGTTGCAACAATAGTATTGTTCTTAAGCGTCCCATCTAGTAACATATCTTTCGCACAGATACCCATGATTTTGTCGCCGTCAATAATGTTGCCTAAACTATCTGAGAAAATAACTCTATCTGCATCGCCGTCTAATGAAATACCGATATCAGCCTTATATTTTAAAACCATATCTGACATATTTTCAGGATATACAGCACCACAAGATTTATTAATATTTGTACCGTTCGGCTCATTGTTAAGAACTATAACTTCAGCACCCAATTCTTCTAACGCCATAGGGCAAACTTTATATCCAGCACCATTTGCTAAATCTGTTACAATACGAATTCCTCGCAACGTGTACGCTTTAGGAAAAGTCTGTTTTACAAATTCAACATATCTGCCTATCGCAGTTTCAATTCTAAAAGCTTTGCCGATGTGCTGATCAGATTTTATAGGAGTTGTAGAATCGATTAACTCCTCAATCTCTAACTCGACACTATCTGCCAACTTATAACCGTTCTTATCGAAAAACTTTATACCGTTATCGTAATATGGATTGTGCGATGCTGAGATAACTACGCCTGCATCTGCCCTTATTGATTTTGTCATAAATGCGATCGCAGGAGTTGGTAGAACTCCAACCATTACAGCATCAACGCCTGCAGAACATATACCTGCAACCAACGCATTTTCTAACATATAAGATGATATACGAGTGTCTTTACCAACCAATATTTTACGTTGAGTATTTTTATCATCTTTATTATTTTTTAAAACATTTAACGCAGCAGCTCTACCTAGTTTTAATGTGAAATCTGCTGTGAGAGGAGGAACATTTACCTCACCCCTAATTCCATCTGTACCAAAATATTTACGCATCTTCAATCTCGTATCGTACACTCTTTGGATCTATATCAATATCTTCCAATATAACCTCTTGTACGTTATTTATATATATGACTTCACCAACATATTTTCCAATGTTTTTATCATCAGAACAATCAATAGAAAACCCATCGTTACTTGTTATATCTGATAACTTATCTATATAGCCTGTAACATTTAACTCTTTTATAATTATCTTACTTTTAAGCTTCAAACCTTTCTTTAAATTATTACAACCGAGCTTGACATCTGTAAAAGTTTTCAACAATAAAACAGGCTCTAAAACAGCTACCACTTTAATGTTGTTTGGAACTATTGTATTAACACCATCTTGCAGAAATAAACCTGTGTGTTTCTCATTATTGATATCTAAATCTGATAGATTTATTTGATGTGTTTCAACATGATTTATTGAGTTTAATTTAGATTTAACTCCTGATATTTTAACGATCTCAGGCTCTATAGCGATTGAGATAACTTTATAACCTTGTGGCGCTTCACCGATAAATATCGGAGTTACTCGAACATTTTTTGACTCTAACTGTTCATAAGATATATTTATTCTGCTAGGAGTAATTTCTAAAACTTCAACACCAATCGGAGCTATAATATCTGAGGGAACTATACCCTTGCTGTTAGCTCCATGTGATAATGATTTTGAATCAATATTTAACGATAACGTGCCGTATTTAAATGTGTCTAAAAGTGATTTTGAACCTTGAATAATCACTGACAAATTACTACTGCTTGATAATGCAATATAGCCCGTTGGAGTATCTATAAAATTAACTGGTACAAGTACCGATTTAGTTATAACTTGTCCAGATAAAACCATAATCCATAACATAATCGCAACAAATACCGATATGAGTTTTAATGATACATTTTTTGAAAAAAAGTTAGTTAAACTTTCTTTACTCAAATAAGACATAAATCTTATGTACAGCGTTTTAACTAATCTTGTAATACCTACTCTATCTATCATATTGTCTACCCATTACTGCGTATTGTTGTTCTAAAAATACTCTCTAAAATATCAGTCAAACTGTTCGCATCTAAATCAGTAAATATCTTACCATTGTGCGCTACAGAAATTGCTCCACGCTCTTCACTGACGATAATCGCAACTGCATCTGTTTCCTCTGTAATACCTATTCCTGCTCTATGTCTTGTGCCGAAATCTGATGGTAAATCCTCTTTCTCTGTCAACGGTAAAATCGTTGCTGCATATGCTAATCTACTTCCTGAAATAATAACAGCACCATCATGCAACGGTGAATATGGAATAAATAATGAGATGATAATATCCTTACTTATCTCTGCATCTATATACTGCCCTGCTGAAAAATATGGATTCAATTTTGTGTTACGCTCAATAACAATTAACGCACCTAACTGTCTGTTTGCTAATATATTTGTTGATCTAACTAAAATATCTAATATGCTTGAGTTTAGTGGGACTTTCTTCTCAAAAAAATTGGACTCACCGATAAACGCTAAAGCACGCCTTATCTCTGGCTGAAAAATAACAACTAACACAATTAGTAAATAACCCGATAGATTGTTTAATACCCATGAGGTAACTTGTAAACCTAACCACTCCGAAAATCCTAATAGTATAACTATTAACATGATCGTGATTAACATATAAGCCGCTCTTGTACCTTTTAATAGCATTAAAATTTTATAAACTAAAAAGCTTATAATTATTATATCTATTATATCCTTCACCTTGATTGATGATAAAAATGATAAAAGAGTTGGACCCATTCACTAATCCTTATATTATATTTTATTTATGACTGTATAACTATTTGAATTGAAATAATACTACTCATTTAGAAATCAAATAATTAAACTTCTAAACCTAAAACCGTTTAAGAAACCAGATAACTACTGTCTATCACGAACAAACACTCTGAACTAATATATGTAACAATACCGTTATATGTAATGATACAGTTTTTGTTTGTTGCACACTTAGTTTAATTAATACCCACAACTTGAGTGCTAATTGTTACACACTAAATTTAATTAATACCCACAACTTGAGTGCTAATTGTTGCACACTTAGTTTAATTAAATACCCACAACTTGAGTGCTAATTGTTGCACACTAAATTTAATTAATACCCACAACTTGAGTGCTAATTGTTACACACTAAATTTAATTAAATACCCATAACTTGAGTGTTAATTGTTGCACACCAAGTTTAATTAAATTCCCACAACTTGAGTGCTAAAAGTTGCATACTTAGTTTAATTAAATACCCACAACTTGATATACCAATTATACATATATTTCTTAAATATCAATAACTGCTTTTGTAAACATTATTGCATCTCGGGTAGCTCGTATATTATGAGATCTTACGATGTTTGTTCCACCTAATAATGCAATTGTGTCTGCTGACACACTACCATATGCTCTCTGATTAATCTCTCTGCCTGTTGCAACCCCGATAGTTGATTTATTTGATAAACCTGATAAAATCGGTAAACCAAATGATTTAAACTCTTTGAGATATCTTAATAATTGTAAGTTCTGTTCATATGTTTTACTGAAACCGAAACCTACATCTAAAATAATACTCTTTATATCAACACCAAACTTAAGCGCCTTTTCAATCCTTTCTGAAAAATAATCTTTTATATCGTGGATAAGATTTTGGTAGTTTGTCATATCTGCCATCTCTTTACTGTTTCCACGTTTATGCATGATAACAACTGCAACTTTACTATCAGCTACTAGTCTAGCCATATTGTCATCTTCTAAACCATTAATATCGTTGATGATTTTAGCACCATGTGTTATTGCATATTTTGCTGTTAAATAATTGTTCGTGTCTATCGACATAAATAAGTTATTCTCTAATGATATCTTAACAGCTGTTGTTATTCTTGAGATCTCCTCGTCTGAGGTAATCTCATCTGCTTGAGGACGGGAAGATGCACCACCGATATCTATAATATCAGCACCCTCTTCTGTCATCGTTTTAATTCTTACACTTTGTTCATCTTCTGTTAAAAATCTCTCTCTATCTGAAAACGAATCTGGTGTGCAGTTCATGATCCCCATTAATAATGGAGTATCAAGCGACACCTTCTCGCCTCTTGTTATAAAATAATTCGTACGCTCTTGATTAATAAATTTTTCCAACATATCTGGAATTTCTTTCAATATCGATTTCTGTAATTTTAAGCGTTTAAGTAATCTATCGTAATCGTTCAAATCACCCATTATTATAATATCAGATATATCAACTGATGCCGTTATTACACCACGTTTAACTGCTGTGTCCATTCCTGATGCTAATGATTCTTGTTTGATAAGATTAGCTTGGGAATGTTTTACACCCGTTACCACAATATTAAGTTGCTCACCCTTATCTGCCATTTGCATAGCATAGGGATCAACACCGATACGAAGCAACTCCGTATAAACACGATCCCTATTAGATGATATTTTATAAAATCTCAAATTATACCTTCTAAAATTAATAAACTATACAACCACTACTCTTCAAAGCTTAATCACCAAAAATATGATGACGTTTTGCCAACCGAACCATTTTTAAAATTTATGCACAGTTGCGACTTTCAAAACTTGTCTACAATTGCTATCTTCAAAATTTATGCACAGTTGTGACTTTCAAAACTTCTCTACAATTGCTATCTTTCAAATTTATGCACAATTACGACTTTCAAAACTTGTCAATAATTGCTATCTTTCAAATTTATGCACAATTGTGACTTTCAAAACTTGTCTACAATTGCCATCTTCAAAATTTATACACAGTTGCGACTTTCAAAACTTGTCAATAATTACAACTTTCAAATTTCAAATTTCCAATAACTAAACTAACTAACCCAACTGCTTTCAACTTACTAACTATCGTAACTGCTAAACTACTTTTTAGGAGTTTTTGCAGTTGTCTTAGCTTTAGGAGTTTTAGTAGCTTTGCTAACTTTAACAGTTTTTGTAGTTTTAGTTGCAGTAGATGACACATCATCTTTTAATGCTTTACTTGCAATAAGTGCATTCTTCTCTTTAGTTTTAGCTATGATTGATGCTGGTTTAATTTCATCAAGCATCTCTGAAAAACTGTTCATCTTACCTGTTGCATATGTTTTAACTAACTCATCAAGATCTTGTCTGTTAATAGTTTCTTTCTCCATTAACATATTAGCTGCTGCATCTAAAAGTTTGATATTTGTTTCTAAAACTTTTCTTGCACTGTTGTAACATAAGTTAACAATCTTATCTACTTCTGAGTCTATATGTTCTGCAGTTTTTTCACTGTAATCTTTCTGTGATGAAATCTCTTTACCTAAGAAAATCGCTTCATCTCTCTTACCGAAAGATATCGTACCTAACGATTTTGTCATACCCCAACTCATTACCATTTTTCTTGCTAACGATGATAATCTTTCAATATCGTTACTAGCACCTGTTGACATAGATTTGAATTTTACTTCTTCTGCTATTCGTCCACCTAATAAAACAGTGATCTTACTTAAAATGTATGATTTATTATACATATGTGTTTCTTCATCAGGAAGTTGCATAGTAAGACCTAACGCCATTCCACGTGGAATAATTGTTACCTTATGTACTGGATCAGAATCTTTAATCATAACTGCAACGATTGCGTGACCTGCTTCATGATATGCTGTAATTAATCTCTCTTTCTCAGGGATAACCATACTGCGTCGCTCAGCTCCCATCATAACTTTATCTTTAGCTTCTTCAACATCATCCATTGTAACACTATCTTGATTTTTGCGAGCAGCAAGTAACGCTGACTCATTTATTAAATTAGCTAACTCAGCCCCTGCAAATCCTGGAGTTCCTTTTGCTATTACTTCAAAATCTACAGTATCTTCCATCTTAACTCTTGCTGCATGTACTTTAAGAATCTGTACTCTACCATTTAAATCTGGACGAGGAACAACAATTTGACGATCAAATCTACCAGGTCTTAATAACGCTGGATCTAGAACATCTGGACGGTTCGTAGCTGCTACTAATATAACGCCTTCATTAGAATCAAATCCATCCATCTCAACTAATAATGCGTTAAGTGTTTGCTCACGCTCATCATGTCCACCACCTAGTCCTGCACCACGGTGACGTCCTACTGCATCTATCTCATCCATGAATATTATACATGGAGCTGCTTTTTTACCTTGCTCAAATAAATCTCTAATTCTTGCCGCACCAACACCTACAAACATCTCTACAAAATCTGATCCAGAAATTGAGAAGAACGGAACTCCCGCCTCGCCTGCAACTGCTTTTGCTAACAACGTCTTGCCTGTTCCTGGTGATCCTACTAATAAAACACCTTTAGGAATTTTACCACCTAATCGTTGATATTTAGTTGGGTCTTTTAAGAAATCAACTATCTCTGTTAACTCTTCTTTTGCCTCTTCAATACCTGCAACATCTTTAAATGTTACCTTCATGCTATCAGGTGTTAAAAGCTTAGCCTTAGACTTGCCGAATGAAAACGCTTTACCGCCACCACCGCCGCCTGTCATCTGACGCATGAAAAACAACCATATTCCCACTAATAAAATAAGCGGAAACCACGAAATTAATACTGTCATATACCACGGAGATCTATCCGCAGGTTTTGCATGGATCTCAACACCGTTTGATTGTAAAAGTGGAACTAACTCTGGATCGCTTGGAGCGTATGTTTCAAATTGCTCATCATCCTTTTTAAGTTCGCCTGTAATATTATTGTCTTTTATAACAACTGTTTTTATCTCACCAGCTTTTACATCATCTATAAAATCCGAATATGCAATCTCTTTTCTGATTACATCACTTTTATTAAAATAATTAAATACGAGTACCATTATTAAACCAATAGCCAACCACAATGAAAGACTCTTTAGCATGTTTTTCTTCATTCTTTTAAATCTTCTCCTTAAATTTTTACTGCATGAATTGATGGTAAATTTCTATACCTATTATCATAATCTAATCCGTAACCAACTAAAAATCTGTCGTCTACTTCAAATCCTATATAATCAACATCCACTTCTACTACTCTTTTTGAAGGCTTATCTAGTAACGTGCAAACCTTCACTGAACGAGAACCTTTATTTTTTAAATGTGTTTTCAGAAATTGTAACGTGTAACCTGTGTCTACAATATCTTCAACAATTAAAATATCTTTATCTACACACGATAAATCGATATCAAACCTTAGCCTAACATCACCAGTTGATACCTGTCCTTTACCATAGCTTGAAATCGCAATAAATGATAGTTCTTGAGGGAGATCTATTTTTCTGATTAAATCAGAAACAAATATAACAGAACCCTTAAGCACACCTACTATCAATAAGTTCTTCGTTGCATAATCAGATCTGATTATTGAAGCTAACTCATTAACTTTTGATTCAATATCGTCTGATGAAATACATAACTCTAAAGTTTCATTACTCATAAAATATTATCTACTACCTTTATCATTTTATTCTCTAAAATTTTATCTATAAAAATAATTTTATTATCTGTAAAATCTCGAACAACTATTAATCTATCCCTATCTATCAATGGGATACGCTTATCAATTAATATATCTTTAAGCTTCTTAGTGCCTACTTTATCGCCACTCTCTCTTCCTGAAATTGTAAGCTTGATATTAACTAAATTATCATTAAAACATATCCGTTTATCTAAATATAATATCTCTGAAATACCAGCCTCTTTAACTAAAGTCGGCAACTCTATTAATTTAGATAGATATATGTATATTTTATTATACGAACTTTCAAAAACATAGCTATCTGGAAGGTTTATGCGTCGTGACGTGCTATATGATAATATTTTTAACACTTCTTCTATATTATTTCTACCAAAACGAAATAAGTTAGAGAAAATTTTACCTAATAAAAACACTTGATCATCGTAATCAAAATCTATAAAAATTTCTCTATCTAACTCAATATAATCGTTATTTTCTATCAATATAGCATTCTTTAATAAGCTATATTTCATACTGTTTAATTCTCTTGATTCTCGTTGAATATTAAGAATAGAGTTTACTATATTACTTTTATCCTTTTTTATCAACGAAATAATATCAGATCTCACTCTATTTCTAATAAATCTTTTATCGTTGTTACTACTATCAAATATCGGCTCTAAATCATTATAAGTTAAATATTCATTAACTTCATCTGTTGCGATAGATAACATCGGTCTAAATACCTTACCTTTCTTCTCCCATATGCCACCTAATGTGTAAATTGAAGCACCTGTTAACACATCGATAAAGAAACTCTCCAACTGGTCATCAAGTGTGTGTGCTGTGAAGATGAAATCACCGTTAATTGACTCTAAATACTCATCAAATAACGTATATCTAACCTCTCTTGCTGCACCCTCAATCCCTACTTTAGCGATTACTGATTTATCAATCTGAACACTCTTAATAATTAAATCAATAGAGTTACGTTTACAATATTCAACACAAAAATTCTCATCATTTATGCTGTCATCTCTTAAATTATGATTTACATGAAGTGCATAAATCTCAACACCTATTAATTGCCTATTACGCATTAGGTAATCTAGTAAAGCTAATGAATCTTTACCACCTGAAAACGCAACAACAACTTTTGCACCTTTAAAGAGTATACTATCTATTGATGATGATATCAGATCATTAAATCGTAAACCGTTCATATATCTTCTCTAATAATATTAGAACTATAGTTATAGCGTAAATTTTTCATCATAGTTACATATCTTCTCTAATAACGATATTTGAACGATTACTAGATCGTAAATTTTTCATCCTTTATATATATCTTCTCTAATTCCGTTTTCTTAGCTTCATACCCTTCTCTATTCATAAGCCCATATGCAAAATCTTTAGCCTCTTCAACGCCAGGTTGATTAAACGGATCGATATTTACTGATAATCCTATTATCGGCACTATAAACTGATAGAAATTTATTAACTGTCCTAATGTATACTCATCAACTTGCTCAATATCAATTCTTACTGAAGGAACATTTGATGTCAATAATGCACCCTCTGTTGCTTTAAGCTCTGCATTTAAAAGATCACCCAATTTTATCCCTTTAAGATAATTAAAAGCTGGATAATAGTTTCCTGTTACCTCTTTATCAAACTCATGAGATGATACTCCAATAAATGAAATATGTTTATCTGGTGTGCCCTCTCTAAAAAGTTGGATCTGAGAGTGTTGATCTATCGCACCTGTTGCTCTAACTGGAGTTGTGCCGAATGTTATCTCTTTATTATCATAAGTTAATTTCTTACCTAATGACTCTCCCCATAATTGGCAGAACCACTCTGAAAATTTCTCTAACTTAGAACTGTATGCCATCATTACATTTATGCTTTTTCCGTTTTCCATAAAGTATAAATATATTGCCGACGCTAACAACAGTTGATCGTATCCTTTAGCTGTTAACTCTTTTGCACCTAATAAAAGTTTATCGATATCTATACCTAATAACGCAGCAGGAAGTAAACCTACTGGCGACAGAACTGAAAATCTTCCACCGATTGATGACATAATAGGAAATGATCGTAAATTGTTCGCAGTAACATACTCTCTAAGTGGCCCTTTTTCAGGATCGGTTACAACTACAACATGTTTACTTATATCAACACCTGATGCAAGTAGCCAATCATGGATATATGAATAGTTCGCTGCCGTTTCAACTGTATTACCAGATTTAGATATAACAACAACTAAAGTATCCTCTGCTTTACACTTCTTAACTATTCCAAATATCTTAGACGGATCAATATTATCTGCAATCCAACATCTTGGAAAAAATCCACGATCTGCAAGACTTTTACTGTTATTTCCAACTGGTATTAATGCGTTAATCAACATCTCTATACCTAACGCTGATCCACCTATCCCCACAACGATCAGATCGTTAAACTTGCCTTTAGACTCTTTTACAAAATCTTTGATAGGTGACATATCCGATGAACATAGATTAGGAAACCCAACTTGATCACTTGAAACCATCTCTTCTAGACGCCCTAAACCCACTTTTACTCGCTCTAAATACTTGCCAATATCAACAGATGATATCCCTGATTTAACATGAGCATCCACAGAAAAGTTGTAATCAAACTTTAAATTTTTCATAACACAGTCTCCCCATAGTATATTGCTATCGTAATTAATACTTGAAATTAATGTTGCTAACTAATATATCTATATAACTAATATAATTAGTTAATAAATTCTAACACTTTATCAATATCATCTAATCTATCTACGCCTTCTACAACTGATAGAAAATATTTGCCGTAACTGCTGGTTAATAAACGCTCATCTAAAACTAACCACACACCGCTATCGCTCTCATGACGGATTAACCTGCCAATTGACTGCTTGAAATATAATACCGCTCGAGGTAGGAAAAAATCTCTAAAACCGTTTCCACCATCTCGCTCTAAAACCTCTACTTTGCTAGATAAATATAAATCTCTAAAATATTCAAACGGAAGTTTATCAATAACAACCGATCTGAAATCTCCTCTTGATAAATCTATACCCTCTCTAACTATTGCAACACCAACTAAGATAACATCACTACTTAAATCAAGTTTAGATAACGTCACTTCATCTTGAGATATAACTCGCTTATTCTTAACCTCTTTCTTTAAAAGCTCAGATAAGTATCTCATTCTATCAATACTATTAGCAATAATCAATACTGAACCGCTTGATTGTTTACCTAACTTAATATATAACTCATCTTTTAATCTAGGTGTAAGATCTTTACTTACAAACAATCTGCCTTGTTTTTTATAGTCAAATGCACTCTTTAAAATTAATTTATTAGACTCATTTGATATACCTGTTTCTTTCATAAAATAATCAAAATTGCCACCAACAGATAGCGTTGCTGATAAAAAAACTGATGAAACAGCTAATTTAGTTAGTGATCCACTAAACTTCTCCGATACTGAAAATGGAGTGAATTTAACCGCTAATCTATGCCCTATACGATCAACATGACGCAACCCTTCTTCACCAGAATTTATAATTTCCATCTGTGAGTAATATCGCAGAAATGTATCTAAAAACTCTTCATCATCAGCGTCACGAACAACCCTATCACATACTGCCATAAATGCTTTAACTTCATCTTCTATAACTTCATACAGAAATCTATCAAGGTTTTTACTCTCAACTTTTTTAACTATCTCAAAATATAACTCTTCAAGTTTTATCAACGTGTCAATACTCATAAGAGTTTTGTTATCTCTAAAAAATAGTATAAGTGAAAAAAGTAAAAGCTCTGCTCCTGCATACTGTGCATATATATCTGGTAATGAATGGGCTTCGTCAAATATTATATGATCTCTGAAATCAAAAATACCAGCAACACCTTCTGTCGCTTTAAGTGCAATATCTGATAGTAACATATGGTGATTGGTTATAATCATATCTGCATTATTTGCGATATCTTTTGCTCGATAAAATGAACAAACATCGTAAAATGTACATTTTGAGTATAAACATTGATACCTGTCTGCACTCATTAAATCAATCGCTTCTTTACTAAACTTTGACTCTGGAATTAATACAACAGCTTCGCTTTCTACTGAATCAAACCACTCTATCGCATCTAAATAATATGCAACGTTAGGCATTATATATTTATAAAACCTGTGGTGACAAAGATAATTCTTTCTGCCTTTTAACTCAGCTATCGTATAACCATCTGGTATTAATGACGCAATAGCTGGGATATCTTTATGCAATAGTTGACTCATCAACTGTTTTGTTTTAGTAGATATCAAAACCTTTCGTTTTGAATGAATTGATGAAATAAGGTATGCCATAGATTTGCCCGATCCAGTTGGTGCTTCGATTAAAGCATTCTCAAACTTCTCTATTGAAGAAAAAATCGCTTTTGCTGCTTCTAGTTGAGTTTCTCTTAAATTATAATTTGGAATAAGAGAGGGCAAAAACTCTTTATCTTTAAAGTACCGTTCAATTGACATCAGCTATAGTACGCAGAAGGCACATTTTTTGCAAGTAAATTATACTCAACCGCAATTTTATTTTTTGGGAGTTTATATGAAAACAAAATATTTCACATTTGCAGGATTTTCTGGATCAGGAAAAACAACTTTAGCTGTAAAAATTATCACACTATTATCATCAAGAGGATACCGTGTTGCAGCCTTAAAACATGACGGACATTCTTTCGAAATGGATAAAGAAGGAAAAGATACAGACCGATTAAAAAAAGCTGGTGCTAAAGCCGTTGCTATCACATCTAATAACAAATATGCACTGATAGCCGACTGTGATAAAAGAAAATCTTTTCACGAACTTATAGAAATTTTGCCAACAGATATCGACATAATTGTTGGTGAAGGGTTTAAGGATGAAGAGATAGATAAAATAATAGTATATAGAAAAGGTGTGAAAGAAATCACAGATATACATGATTTAAATATAATAGCCTATGCTACTGATGATAAAGAACTATTTAGCGATAAACAAAATGTGCTTGATATAAATAACGAAGAAGAAATTGCAAACTTTATAATTGATAAATATCTAAAACAGTAACAATCATATAGATAGTTTACGATTAAATTTGATTAGTGAGTTTGGTTGAGAATTATAAACTCTACATATAATATCAACCAATAATTAAACCATAAACTATTTTCCGATCTTTCTATTCAACTTATGTTTATGATACTCATATCTTATAATTGAATCAGATGAATAGATAATTACTGCTATCCAGATAAATATAAATGATACTAAATGTGCTTGAGTAAACACCTCTTTATAGATAAATACACCTATCAAAAATGATAGCGTTGGTGCTGTGTATTGCATCAACCCTATAGTTGATAAGTTTAGACGCTGGACGGCAAAGGCAAACCCTGCAAGTGGAATTGATGTGATTACACCTGACAGTAATAGAAGTGTGATCTCATATGTTGTGCCTGTAAAAAAAACACCCTTACCTAAACTTAATTGATAACCTATAAAAAATACTGCTGGAACACTCATAAATAACGCTTCAACAAATAAACCAGGCATAGGCTTTATATGAACTTTCTTATGGATAATGCCATAGAAACAAAATGTTCCTGCTAAAAA
This sequence comes from uncultured Deferribacteraceae bacterium, assembly GCA_947041165.1. Taxonomy (GTDB): domain Bacteria; phylum Chrysiogenota; class Deferribacteres; order Deferribacterales; family Mucispirillaceae; genus CAMQYB01. The sequence continues at coordinate 26,483 of CAMRCY010000024.1, forward strand.
TATCGCTATTGATGGAAATGAACCGTAATTTAATAATAGGTAGATAACACCGATAAATACTAATACAACTGAGAAAATTTGTACTCTATTTATTCTTGTTTTGAAGATTATAGCTGATGCTAAAATATTTAATAATGGATTGATATAGTAACCCATACTTGACTGAGTTATTCGATTTGTTACAACTGCATATATAAATATCGACCAGTTAAGCAATATGAAAAATGCTGACATCATAAATAAAAGAGTTAATCGCTTACTACGAAAAACTTCCTTAACTTGATTAGTATCTCCCATTGCAAGAACTAAAATACCTGTGAAAACCATAGAGAAAACTGCTCTATAAGAGATTACTTCTAAATAATGGACATTAGATAACTGCGACCAATAGATAGGTAGTGTACCCCATGCAATAAAACTTAGAGAACCTATAACTAATGAAAACGCCTTGCTATTAATATTCATTTAAACTCTTTATCTTGAAACTCTTAGATTATATATTACATGTATCGACTAATCATAAACTAGCCGATACACATAACTTTTAATGATACTATATATTGATTAATAATTACTTATATCTGGTGCTTTAGGGATAGTTTTTAACGACTCATTAATCTCATCATCTGTTGGAACGATATCTTGCATCTCGCCTGATAAATAATTATCGTAAGCTGACATATCAAAATGTCCGTGTCCTGTAAGATTAAATAATATCGTCTTAGGTTTACCCTCAGCATCAGCGTTCTGTGCCTCAATTATCGCTTGTGCAATAGCATGAGAACTTTCAGGTGCTGGAATAATACCTTCCGTTTGTGCAAATAATACAGCCGCTTTGAAAACATCTTTCTGACCTATAGCTTTTGCTTCAACAATACCCTCTTTTATAAGTAATGATAACTCTGCGTTACCACCATGATATCTAAGTCCGCCTGCATGAATTGATGATGGAGTAAAGCCGTTACCCAATGTGTACATAGGTATCAACGGTGTCATACCGCTTGCATCACCAAAATCATAAGCATATCTGCCTTTAGTAAATTTTGGACACGCTTTAGGTTCAACTGATACTATTCTAATATCTTTATCTTTTGTTAATTTATCTTGTACAAACGGGAACGCCATACCAGTTAAACTGCTTCCGCCACCAATACAGCCTACAACAACATCTGGATATTCATTTATAAGTTCAAACTGTTTCTTAGCCTCTTGACCGATAATAGTTTGATGAAGAACAACATGTGATAAAACACTACCTAACGCATATCTTGAATGATCATCTTCTAACGCATCTTCAATAGCTTCACTTATTGCCATCGCTAATGATCCTGACGTGTTTGGAGTTTTAGCAAGTATCGCTCTACCTGCTGATGTGTGTTCGCTTGGAGATGGTATTACTGTTGCACCATAAGTTTCCATTAACATCTTTCTGTACGGTTTCTGATTGTAACTAACTTTAACCATGTACACAACGCACTCTAAATCAAAAACTTTGCAAGCCATCGATAAAGCACTACCCCACTGTCCTGCACCTGTTTCTGTTACAAGACGTTTCATACCTATAGATTTGTTATAGTACGCCTGTGCGATAGCTGAGTTACTTTTATGACTACCAGATGGTGATACACCCTCATATTTAAAATATAATTTAGATTTTAAACCCAACTTCTCTTCTAAGAAATTCGCTCTAATTAAAGGGCTTGGTCTATACATTGTGTATAGCTTTTTAACTTCTTCTGGAATTTCAATATATCGCTCATTAGATAGCTCTTGTTCTATTAAAGGTTTTGCAAATAAACGCTCTAACATCTCAATTGCAGGTGGTTTTAAAGTATCTGCCATGATCATCGGTGGTAACTGTTTTGGTAGATCCGCTTTCATATTATACCAAGAATTAGGAATCTCTTGCTCTGTTAAATATATTTTCTTCTCTCTCATATTCTCCGCCTCCTTTTCTTGATAATAATATCACTTTTAATTAAAATATTTCACCTATATAAATACAGATAATCTTTTTAAAATAATGCAATATCCATATTATGTCAAGTATTAAATATATTACTTAATTCATATAGTTACGGTAACTGTTACTATAATTGACATAACAATAAACACGATATACACTCAACAACAAATACAACTTATTTTGAAGTTTCAAAGTTTATGGGGTTTATATGATTATCAGAAAAATGGCTACCCTCTTGATTACAATTTTAGTTTTATCGTTATCTATCTCTTGTGCTAGCAAAGAGGTTATCGCTGTTCAAAATGCTGATAGTATATTAAGTGGATTGATAGAACCTGATAACAATACTAGCGTTGTCAATCTGACAAACAAAGAGATAGTCAGCAATATATTTAAGCGTGTGAAATGGAAAGAAAAAACTGAAGATAATGGAACAAAATATATCTATGCAACAGGGAAATTTATAGATATCGAACAAGCTAAAAAAAACGCATATCTAACTCAACTGTTTTTTATGGTGATCACCTCTATTAGAAGGATAGATTGGGATCAAGCTGATCCGATAATGTATTTAAAATATATGATCGGTATAAAAAAAACTGTTGATGATCTTTTTCTACTAGGCGATACTAGCAGAGGAATATTTAAGTTTAATGAAAGTGGTGAGATTATAGAACCTAAAGAGAAATCACTGTTGTTCAACTTTTACGTTTTTATCGGATATAGTATCGCCCTAACTGGTATTGATAAAGTGCTTGAACTTCCGATAATAGATAATTTCTGATTTCTGATTGATGGAGTATAACTACTGATTTCTGATTGATGGTGTATAACTACTGATTACTAATTTATGATTTCTAATTTTTCTTTTTTGATTTATGATGTATTTTCACTGGTTACTGATTTTTTATTTTAAGGAGTTCTTATGATTACAAAAAGAATAGTTACAATTTCATGTATAACTTTAATCTCTTATTTCTTGATATCTTGTGCTGGTAAAGACATCTCTACAACTAAAAATGCAAATACTTTTTTGATAGAAACTACAAGTAAAAATGGTCTTATAGATGTAGCAGATGTAGTAAATGTTACAAATGAAACAATAGTTAACACTATATTAACTGATGTTGTATGGACACAAAACAAGGCAGATGATGGAACTAAACAGATAAAGGCAACTGGAAAATATAAAGATTTAGAACTTGCAAAAAAACATGCTGCACTTGCTCTAATCTTTGTTACAGCTAAGGGAACTAAAGAGTGGAGTCCAGAAGATGGAGAAGTTAGTGAAAAAGCACTCTCAGCTGCAAAAGAAGCTGTAAGTCACTTTTTTGACGAATCTGACATAAATAACTCTAATATAAAAGAGGTTACTTTTAAGTTCAGTATTGATGGTACTTTTAAAGCTTCTAGAAGTAGGTTATATTTTTTCAACTCTCTAGTTTTCATCGGATATAGCATCGCTCTAACGGGTATTGATAAAGAGTTAGGACTTCCTACAATAGATACTTTCTGATTTCTGGTTTATGCTTTATGATTTATAGTTTCTAATCTTATTAATAACATATAAAACTTCTATCGTTAGATATATTTTAATCAATTATCTTTACAATTATATTTACAATTGTAAAGATAATTATATTTGTAAATCTCTACTAGCTACTCATATTATCTAAGTTCAAAACAACTAAATTATTTGCCGTAAACTAAAAATTGTAGTAACAAAATATTCATGATAGCCTTTAAGTGTAATTAATATACCTTGGAGAAATACACATGAAAAAAATAGTCACTAACGTCTTAATCTTAACCTTACTTTTATTCTCTGTTGCCTGCACTAGTCAAGAAGTTCTAAACGTGCAAAAAGCTTTAACTATTCCTGAAGAAAAACTAAACTCACTTAAAAAAATAACAGATAATATGAGTGATGTTGTTCCTGTTACTAACGAAACTGTAATTAATAAAATTATTAAAAACAGTAAATGGAAAGTAGTTAAAATTGATAACGATACTAAATATGTACAGGTTACTGGAAAATATATCGATGTGAAACAAGCTGAAAAATATGCATACCTACCTCCTTTATATATAATGAAGCTTGCGAACAAAGTTAACGGTGGTGATAATCAATCTACTGTCGACAATAATCAACTTATCCAGATAAAAGAAACTGTTGCTATCTATCTTACATTTGCAAATACTGATAAAGCTGTATTTATGTTTACTATGGATGGCAAATTGATAGAAATGAAAGATCAATCAACTATATTTAACTCACTAGTTTTTGGTGGATATGTTATAGAGCTTTCTGGTATAGGCAAAACATTAAACATTCTTACCGTTGATAAATTGTAGTTTTGAAAATATAAATAACTTAATTATAAAATAAATTCTAAATAGTAGTACAGTAAATTATGTGCTACTATTTACTATATTCCACATTATCTACAATTAACCACCTCTCAATATAATCAATATTAAAATCTATACTAACGTGCTAATACTCTTTAAGTAATATCTTATTTACTTGTAAATTAAGGTAAAATAGATCTCATTAAATCTAAAATTTTTTCAACATTACAATTACTAAATCTGTTACTTTATGATAATCAACTATATATAGAACTAAGATTTATATTCGTATAGATAAAACAACTTTATAGTTTATAAAAATTATGTGTAGACATCAGTATTATATTCAAATAAGATAAGGTATATCATAATTTAATAACTATATATTATCTGGATATCTTAAATTATAAATGGAGGAAGTACTATGTCTAACATTCGTAACATTGGAATTATTACAGCTGGTGGTGATTGTGGAGGACTAAACGGAATCGTTAGTGCCGCTGGACAATATGCAGAAAAAAATGGTATAGCAGCATATGTTATACCTAACGGTTACTCTGGTTTATACAACCTTGTTGATATTGAAAAATTAACAAGACTCACAACGGAAAGAGTAGAAGAAATAAATTGTACAAGAGCTGGTAGTGAGGCTGGTCATTCAAGAGTGAAAATCTCTAAAATTAAAGATACTGATAAATATAGTAGAATTGCCGAAGGATTAAAAAAGTTTAATATCGACGGACTTGTGATAGCGGGTGGTGATGATACTGGATCTGTTGTTGTGGATCTTTTTAAACACGGGTTCCCTGTTGTGCATGCACCGAAAACGATGGATCTTGATCTTCAAACATATTCGGTTGGTGGTGATTCAACTATCAATCGTATAGCTAGACTTTCTGAAGATCTTAAAACAACTGGAAGAACACATAACAGAATTATGATTATGGAAGTTTTTGGAAGATACGCAGGACATACTGCATTTAGAGGTGGAATTGCTTCTGATGCTGATTGTATTCTTATACCTGAAATAGCTGTTGATTTTGATATCGTTTACAGACACATTAAAGATACTCTATTTAGACGTATCTTATCTAGCGATGTTTATAAAGGAACATATACGATGGTTATTGCTGAAGGTATTGCCGATAAAGATGGTAACCTCTACTCTGAGGGAAACAAAGTTGATGCGTTCGGACATGTTAAATTATCTGGCGTTGCGAAACACACTAAAGCTATGCTTGAAGAGATGATGAAAGATGATCCTGAAGTTAAAGAGTTTATGAAAAAATCTCATATGTATATAGAAGGGATATTTGAAACTCCTGAAATTAGAGATATTAACCCGAGCCATATTGTAAGATGTGGTGAGTCATCAGCTTTAGATGTTAATTTTGGAAAAGAGGCAGGAATAGGTGCAGTAGCTTTACTTATGAAAGGTATCTATGGAGTGACTTTTGCCAATCTAACCTATGATGGACAAATTCAATATATGTTAACTGAAGAGGCTATCAAGCAACGTCACGTTAATCTTTGTCAAGTTGCATATCATGAAAATTTAGGAATATGCTTTGGTAGAAAACCTATTAAATATGAGCCTATAGTAAAAGAGATAACGTCATTTAACGATAGAATGTTTTAAATTATAACAACTTAAGTTTATCACAATAGATAGAGCTGCAGAGATCAACCTGTAGCTTTTATTTTTGCCAATTTTCTGTAATGCTTAGTTAATAATATTTTGAGAGCAGAGAGAGAGTGTGCGTGTGTGTGTAATAAGTTGAGCGTAACCTATTATAATTAGATTGCGTGTACGAGTAAGAGTTAGTAATTATTAAATTTAGGATTACTTATTGCGATTAGATTGTGCATGAGTAAGAGTTAGTAATTATTAAATTCAAGGTTATATATTGCGACTAGATTGTATACGAGTAAGAGTTAGTAATTATCAAATTCAATGTTACGTATTGCGATTAGATTGTGCATGAGTAAGAGTTAGTAATTATTAAATTAAAGATTATATATTGCGATTAGATTGTATACGAGTAAGAGTTAGTAATTATTAAATTAAGGATTACATATTGCGATTAGATTGTGCATGAGTAAGAGTTAGTAATTATTAAATTAAGGATTATATATTGTGATTAAATTGTGCATGAGTAAGAGTTAGTAATTATTAAATTCAGGATTATATATTGTGATTAGATTGTGTATGAGTAAGAGTTAGTAATTATTAAATTAAGGATTATATATTGCGACTAGATTGTGCATGAGTAAGAGTTAGTAATTATCAAATTAAGGATTATATATTATGATTAGATTGTGCATGAGTAAGAGTTAATAATTATCAAATTCAATGTTACGTATTGCGATTAGATTATGCATGAGTAAGAATTAGTAATTATTAAATTAAGGATTATATATTATGATTAGATTGTGCATGAGTAAGAATTAATAATTATTAAATTAAGGATTATATATTGTGATTAAATTGTGTATGAGTAAGAGTTAATAATTATTAAATTCAAGATTACATATTACGATTAGATTGTGCATGAGTAAGAATTCATAATTATTAAATTAAAGATTACATATTACGATTAGATTGTGCATGAGTA
>CAMRCY010000025.1 GCA_947041165.1 uncultured Deferribacteraceae bacterium
AACTAAACCGTACCCTATTCACACTATATACAATTAATTACAATATTTAACTTAACGTCGTGTATAAAGATTTATATCTATTCTAAAATAACTAAACCGTACCCTATTCGCACTATATACAATTAATTACAATATTTAACTTAATGTCGTGCATAAAGATTTACACCTATTCTAAAATAACTAAACCGTACCCTATTCGCACTATATACAATCAATTACGATAGTTAACTTAATGTCGTGCATAAAGATTTACACCTATTCTAAAATAACTCTATCATTTTTCTACTATTCAACTATATTTAATCTATTATGGATAATAAACGTACTATCTTATGTATGGATATGGATGCTTTTTTTGTGTCTGTTGAACAAGCATTTGACAAATCATTAATTGATAAGCCGTGTGCTGTTGTTGGGTCACTCGAGAGATCTGTTGTTGTCACATCTTCATATCTCGCAAGATCGCTTGGTGTGAAAACTGGGATGTCTATGTATGAAGCTAAAAACGCTTGTCCGAACTTGATATTCATAAAAGCTGATCCTCTAAAATATACAGAAGTATCTAAAGATATCATCTCTTATCTATATAATATTACTCCTGATGTAACACCCTTCTCTATTGATGAAGCCTTTCTTGATATAACTGGTGTTGATATATCTCCAATCGATGCATCAAAACGCATAAAAGAGTATATAGAAACAACTTTCAATATCACCGCAACCATAGGTGTTGGTAACAATTTTCTACTTGCTAAACAAGCAACCTATTTTGCAAAACCGAATGGATATTACGATATGCGTTCTGAAAATCCAATAGATTTTATGGATAAATTTAAACTAAATGATATATGGGGAATCGGTCGAAAATTGACAGAAAAATTCAAATCAATAGGTTTATATAGAGTAAAAGATGTTAGAGATTACGGAGAAGAGGCGTTAATTAAATTGATTGGTAAAAGTGGTAGCAAAGTTTACAACCTCATCTTAGGAGTTCACGATGATAAAGTGTCTAAATATCAAGAAGATATGAAATCAATCGGACACTCTATGACGTTGCCTGAAAATATTAGTGATGTAAGTCAGGCGTATGAATATCTGTTGCAAATGTCTGAAATGGTATCCTCTCGTGTTAGAACAAATAATTATCAAGGAAATACCGTTACCCTTACAATACGATTGAAAGATATGAAAACTTTTACTTTTCAACGAAATATAGGCTATTATACAGCGTTTACTCATCATATATATGATACTGTAAAATTGCTGGTTGAAAAAAACTTTCCAGAAAATGAGTCTATACGACTTTTAGGTGTGTCACTATCAGGACTTAAAAAAGATCATTATGAAACGAAAACAGTTGAAGATTTTTTGACTGATACTAATGACGATAAATCAAAAATATATAAAACGATAGATAAAATAAATAGTAAGTTTGGTGCAAATACAATAAGCTATGCAACTGTACTTAAATGTAGTAGAAGAGGAAATAAAGTTATATCTCCTGCTTGGCGTCCAGATGGTGAGAGGAACATAGATTTTACTGATAAGTAAGATAGAGTTACTCTGTTTTTTGTATCATAAAGTGCAATTGTTTTGCTTTATATGATGATTTCTGATACAGTAGAGAGATGTATGTTACAACGTAACTACAATTTGTGGAGGTTTTTAATGGTACCAATAAATTTAGGATCAATCCTAACAATGCAGAGTGAAAAAACCCCTAGGAAAAAATTTCTCGATTTTAAAGGGAAAAAATACACTTATAAAATGGTTGAGTCTATCTCAAACAAAATATCAAGATATATCGTAAACCTAGGTATTAAGCCTGGTGACAGAGTTGCAATAATGATGGGGAACTCGCCAGAGTTTATTTTTGCACTAAACGCTGTACTTAAATCAGGAGCAGTTGCTGTTCCAATTAATACATTTCTTAAACAATACGAAGTAGCATATATTCTAAATAATTGTGAAGCAAAACTATTATTTACTTCAAAACAATACGAAGAAGTTGTTGGGACAACGCTTAAAAATACTGCAACCATTGAGAAAGTGTTAAGCTTCTCTCCTGACTTAGAACTAAACAACTCTATAGATATCTATAAAAATATCGAGATGATAACAGACAAACCATTGAACTTGGAGATTGAACCAACTGAATTGGCTCTTATTATCTATACATCTGGTACAACTGGAGAGCCTAAAGGAGCTATGTTGTCACACGCAAATATATACTCTTGTGTATCAAGCACTAACACACTCTACCCTATGGGTAGAAAAGATAGGTTCCTTCTATTTCTTCCTATGTTCCATATATACTCGCTTGCTGTAAGTATTTTATGGCCAACTTTCTTAGGTGCATCAATTATAATATTAGAATCAGTTTTAGATCTTAAAAAGAAATCTTTTAGAAATATATTACTATTTAAACGTCCAACTCTTATGGCTGCCGTTCCGAGTATATATTCTGCACTTGCTTATGCAAATATTCCTAACTGGTTTATCAAATTCTTTTATCCAATAAAATTTCATCTATCTAGTGGTTCTGGATTACCTACTGAGGTTTTTCAAGCATTTAGAAATAAATTTAAAGCATCAATTATTGAAGGCTACGGCATATCTGAAACATCTCCTGTTGTTGCTGCAAACAGACTTAATCATATCAAACCTGGATCTGTTGGAAAACCACTTAGTGATGAAGTTCAAGTTAAAATTCTTGATGATGAAAGCAATGAAATGCCTTTAGGTGAAGTTGGCGAAATAGTTGTTAAAGGTCCTAACATAATGCAAGGTTACTGGAAAATGCCTAAAGAAACTAAAGAAGTATTAAAAAATGGTTGGTTCTTTACTGGCGATTTAGGGTACATTGATAAAAATGATGGATGCATATCTATTGTTGATAGAAAGAAAGATCTTATACTTGTTAAAGGTATGAATGTTTATCCTAGAGAGGTTGAAGAGCTGATATATACTGTTGATGGGGTTGAAGCCTGTGCAGTGATAGGCGTGCCTGAACCAAATGGTGATGAGATCATCATCGCATACATTAAAAAAGTTGCTGATGTTATACTGCATGAAAGAGATATTAAAAAATATCTAAGAGAAAATCTTGCAAACTTTAAAATACCTAAATATGTATACTTCTCTGATGACATACCAATGACTACTATCGGGAAAGTGCTTAAACGTAAACTACGTGAAATGGTTATCAATGGCGAAATGAAAGGGAAAGCAACGGTAACTGGAAATAGTCACATCTAAAACATATAGTTATTTTATGACTGTGTGAGTGAATACAAAATTTTATTTATTAACAATTTTATTAATAAAAATATATAAGTAGAGAGTATTAGAGAAATCTTTTACTCTCTACTTTTTTTATTGTAACATTTTTACTGCCTAACCTATCTTTTATACCCTTCTCTTCTACTTTATATTTTCGGTATAGCACATTTGAACTACAAACCTTTATTAGTTTACAACCTCTAATTCACGAGCCTTTTTATAATCTTGCTCTGCTTTCACAACTTCACCTAGCTTACTATATGCATTGCCTCTATTATTATAAACGACTGCTTGATTAGGTTCTAACTCTATAAATTTGCTGAAATCAAGAATAGCTTTTTCATACTCTTTAAGCTCTGAATATATACTGCCTCTGTTGTTATAAGCTAATAGAAAACTTGGATCAAGCTCTAACACTTTGCTATAATCAGCAATCGCTTTATCATGCTTTTGAAGAAGATAATATGAGTTGCCTCTTGTATAATAAACAGCTTGAAAATTAGGCTCTAACTCTATAAATTTACAATAATCATAAATAGCCTTCTCATACTCCTTAAGTGAATAATATACATTACCTCTATTGTTATACGAAACTATATAATTAGGATCTATCTCAAGAGATTTACTATACTCTAAAACAGATTTATCATACTCCTTCATATCAAAATATACACAACCTTTATTATAGTAACCTAACACAAAACTAGGATCTATCTCTGTAGCTTTATTATAATGCGAAAGAGCTTGATCGTAATCCTTATGCAGATAATATACGTTACCTATATTGTTGTAAGATTGTACAAACTTAGGATCAACATCTATCGCTTGTCCGTAATCCACAATAGCCTTATCATACTCATTAAGACTATAATACGCATTGCCTCTCTTATGGTAAGCTAACGCATAATTAACTATATGTTTGCTTAATGTATCACTATCAATTTTTCCAAATAACTCTATAGATTTTGTAAGGTTACTTATCGCCTCGTCATATTTATCTGCAAGCAACGCACTTTCACCTAAATTAAAGTAGCTTAACGCCTCTTCTATACTGTTCATATATTACCCTCTTAAATTAAATTTATTACACATACCTTAGCAATGTTTCTGAAACTATTCCTATCATACAACTTCAAAAAAATAAACCAGCACCAATATTAACCACCCAACTCTTGAGCCTTTTTAATATCTTGCTCTGATTTTTCTAAATCACCTAACTCATGATATATATTACTTCTATCGTAATAAGGCTCTACGAAATCAGGATGTGCATCTATAAATTTGCTGTAATCTACAATAGCTTTTTCATACTCATTAATAAGAGAATATACATTCGCTCTACTGTAGTATGCTAAAGTATTACTCTGATCTAACTCTATAACTTTGCTATAATCTAGAACAGCACTCTCATAATCACTCTCATTAAAATATGCATCACCTCTATTATAATATGCTTTTACATAATTTAAATCAATCTCGATAGCCTTACTGTAATCAACAATAGCTTGCTCGTAATCATTAAGGCTTGTATATATACAACCTCTCTTATAGTAAGCTTTTGCAAAATCAATATCTATCTCTATAGCCTTACTGTAATCAATAATCGCTTTCTCGTAATCACTAAGTTCACGATAAATATCACCTCTATTATAATATGCTTTTATATTTTTTTGATCAATGGTGATAGCTTTGCTGTAATCAGAAATAGCTTTCTCGTACTCTTTAAGCATTTGATACGCACCACCTCTATTATTGTAGGCATTCGTATATGAAACTAAATGCTTATTAAGAAGATCGGTATCCATCTTTTCAAACATCTCTATACATCTGTTAAAATCAGCGATAGATTTATCATACTCATGAAGCTCATAATATAAGTTAGCTCTATTAATACAACCGTTTGTATCGTTTGGATATATTGTTATAGACTCAGTGTAATCACTAATCGCTTGCTTGTAATCTTTAAGCATACGATACGCATTACCTCGATTTGTGTAAACACTTGCATAAGCATTTCGATAAGCATCTAACTGTCTACTGATAGTATTGCTATCAACTTTATCAAACAATTTTATAGACTTTGTAAAACTGATTATCGACTTATCGTAACTGCCTTCAACCAGATCACTCACACCCAAATTCAAACAGTTTAATGCCTCGTCTAATTTACTCATTAAATATATATCCTTAAAATAACATATTAGATAGAACAGATATTGTATATTAATAAACAATATTATTCAAGAATAATAGAGTATCATTTTCTATCAAATCAACCGATTGCAATACCCTCTTTGCTGACAAAAACTGAGCCACCAAAATATCGTTTTCTGCTGATTTATCTACTGTTTTTAATCACATAAAAATCAATATAAACCAAAACTGAAAGTTGAATTGTAGTAAACTATAATCATGTTTATCAACCTAAACTCAATTTATTGTTGACATTTTACCTGAATTCAACTATAATGCACTATAAATTGAAAAGGGGGAGATAAGTTGAGTACAAGTAAACTAATTGAAACAATCAATAGTGAATTAATATCAGAACAGTTAGATGAGATAAATGTAAAGTTAGACGAGAGCGAATTAAATAACTTAGATATCGCAACAACTATGATGAGTAATGACGGAGTTGATTGCGAGTTTTTAGCTGATGCATTTAACAACTCAAACACTCACATAGTGAGCAACATCAATAACGCAGTTAATTGCGAGCAACTTTCTGAACAGTTAGATAGCATAGAGTTAGAATTAGATAAAATTGAAACAGTTGTTACAGACAAACTAAATGAGAGCACCAATAACGATCTGTCAGTTGATCAAGTTCGTAACTTAGATATTATCACATCAAATAAATCTGATGAGAAGGTTGATAGAGAGTTATTATCTGAAGAGTTTGATGAGATGGATATTGAAACAAATTATAAATACAACAGTAAATATTCTTACGATGAAGTATCTCCAAATGATGATCCTGCTGATCTTGTGGACATCTTTCCAAACATGTTAGGAAACGAAAATAGATATTATCCAAAATTTTGGTATTAATTAGGACTAAATTATATGAATGAAAAGTTGTACTCTTTACTTGATGAAGCGTATCTGCTATCAACTGAGATTAAAGATATGAATGAAAAATTGAAAAACATAAAAGAAGAAATTATGAAATCAATAGATGTACCGAAAGATAAAAAATCTTTCAAAATATCTACTTCTAATTTAACGATGAAAGTTACATTTAAAAAAGTATTAAAGTGGGATCAAGTAACATTAGAAAAAATCAAAAATAAGGTAGGTGATAATATTTTCTACAAAATATTTACTACTGAATATAAACCGATAAAAAGCGGTATTCAAGATATTTTAAACAATTTTAATAAAGAGATTAGAACTCTATTTAACAAAGCTGTAAAAGAGGAAAATAGAGCTCCTTATATCGAAATATACAAGGAGAGTAAATAATCTATGACTAAAGAAACTATGGTTAAGTTAGATAATTTTCTTAAATATTTAACACAAAATGGAAATGTATCTAAATCAGCTAAAAAAGCAAATGTTGATAGAAGTTACATTTATCAACTTCGTAAAGAAGATATTGAGTTCTCTAAAAAAATGACAGACGCAAGATCTATCGCATTTGATCTATTAGAAGAAGAAGCGTTAAAAAGAGCATTAGAGGGCGTTAATCAAAAAGTTTATTATAAAGGAGAAGTTGTTGACTCTGTAAAAGTTTATTCAGACAAATTGCTCTTAGCGTTACTTAAAGCAAATAATCCAGAAAAATATGCTGAAAATATCGTCAATCGTAATCCTGATATTGCAAACTTGCTTAGTAAATCAATTATGAAAAATAAAGAAGAAGATGTGATAAAAAGCATAGATGAATAAGCTTAACTATAACGATAAAGACCTAAACATCTTGATGGATTTTTTAGCAGAAACTAGTAACGATCCTTTGAAGTTTGTAGAAAATTTATTTAGATGGGATCAATTAGGAGCATCAAAATTTAAATCCCCTCTCAAATGGCAAAGGAAGATTTTAGAAGATATTAAAACTGCACTAGATTCTAATGAGAAGATAATTAGAATAGCAACTGCATCTGGACATGGTATCGGAAAATCTGCACTTGTTGCATGGCTGATACTCTGGGGGATTTCCACTAAACCATACACTAAAGGAGTGATCACTGCTAATACTGAAACACAACTTAAAACAAAAACTTGGGCTGAATTATCAAAATGGTACAGGTTATCAATTGTTGCACCTCTACTAAAACTTACAGCAGATTCTGTTCACACAATAGATCAAGCGTGTGAGAAATCATGGCGAATAGATATGGTGCCGTGGAGTAAACATAACTCTGAAGCGTTCGCTGGATTACATAATCAAGGAGGGAGAGTTCTTCTAATATTTGATGAAGCATCATCTATTCCTGATACAATTTGGGAAGTTGCAGAAGGTGCTATGACTGATGATGAAACAGAAATCATATGGATAGTTTTTGGAAATCCAACCAGATCATCAGGAAGATTTAAAGAGTGTTTTGGCAGGTTTAGACATAGATGGAAAACGTATCAAATATCATCAAAAGATGTAGAGATCACAAATAAAAAGCAGATCAACAGATGGATTGAAGATTATGGTGTTGATTCAGATTTTGTGCGTATTAGAGTTTTAGGAGAGTTTCCACTGTTATCGCAAAACCAACTTATCGGATACGACACTATCAACATATCTAGAAACAGAAATATCTCTCTAGATGATGTTGAAGGTGAGCCTAAAGTTATTGGAGTTGATGTTGCGAGATTTGGAAATGACTTATCAGTTATCGTACTTAGGCAAGGCAGATTAATTATAGATATCGAAAGATATTACAAAATAGACACAATGAAACTATCTGGAATAATCGCTGAAAAAATAGCTCAATTTTCACCAGATATAATATTTATAGATCAAACAGGTGTTGGAGGAGGTGTTGTTGATAGACTGCATCAGTTAGGATTTAAAGATGTTGTTGGAATAGATTTTGGATCATCTGCAACTAACAAAAAAATGTATCTTAATAAGCGTGTTGAAATGTGGCATAAGATGTCTAAGTGGATTAAAGATAAAGGAAAATTAATTGATGACAAAGATCTTATTAACGATCTTATATCTCCAACTTATTCGTACTCTGGTGATAGCTCGCAAATGATTTTAGAGAAAAAAGACTCAATGAAAAAAAGAGGGTTAGCATCACCTGACTCTGCTGACGCTTTAGCATTAACATTTGCACATGATATAAATATTGACCTGCATAGTAAAAATATTGAAAAAAGAAATAATATCTTGAACGATTTAACAGATATTAACTTATAGAGGTAAACAATGGGAGTAGCGGCAGCAATCATCGGTGGCTTAGGAATTAGTAAATTTATTTTCGACACAGTTAGCGGTAGCATAGAAAGTTCTAACTCACAAAAAGCAATTAAAGAGGCTGAAGAGAAGTTAGCAAAAGAACAAAGAGAGGCTGAAGCAGAAGTCAAAAAACAGCTGGATGATGAAAGAAAATTACAAGATGTAAAAGATAAAACTTTAAGAGAAGATGCGTATCTTAACAGAAAATACGATTACGATTCAGAAAGTAATGACACATATGTACACACTGGAAATAGTAATGAATCAGTTTATACTCCAACTATTTTAGGTGGCAGTAGTAACTCAAGTATTAGTTTAAATAAAAAAATGACAAGAAGAGTATAGGATAGTTATGAACACAGATAAATTAAAAGAATTAGCTTGCAACATCGACAGAAATATTAAAAAACTCGCTAAGCTACGATCAGATCATATATCAATTTATAAAGAAATCACTCGATATATCTGTCCTGAAAGAGGAAGATATCCTAGTTATAACAACAAGTTAGATGGGTATAATTCAATCAACAGTAAAGCAAATAAATATCTACATAACCTTGCATCAATTTTGCAATCTGGATTAACATCCCCTGCTCGTCCATGGTTTAAATTAGCGTTGCAGAATAAAAAAGTTTATGAGTGGGGTGCTGTTAGAAGTTACTTATCTGAAATTGAAGAGATCATGTCACGCATTTTTAGAGTAACAAATTTCTATCCAGCTATATATTCTGCATATATTGAACTCACTGCATTTGGCACGGCTGTGATGTCTACAATGGAGAATAGTGACGAAGATAAAAACGGTTACCCGATTTTTACAACCTACACAGCTGGGCAATATTTGCTATCTCAAAACAGTAATGGTGAAGTTGATAAAGTTTATCGAACTCAGATAATGACAGTTGAACAGATAATCAACAGGTTTAAAGATAAAGGATTTAAGACGATTGAAAAGCTTAAAAACTATAGTCTTGATAATGAACTTAAAGTTATTCATGCAGTAGAGAAAAGAGAAGAAAGAGATCGTTCTAAGATAGATAAATATAATATGCCCTACTCTTCTATATGGATGATTGATGGATTTACCGATAAAGAAGGTTTCGGTATTTTAGACATTTCAGGTTACAACGAAATGCCATATCACATTGCAAGATGGGATGCTTTAAATGATGAGCCTTACGGAATTGGTCCTGGAATTAAAGCTTTTAAGGATGCTAAAAATCTAAATATTTTAGAACAGATTACAACTTATGGTTTAAATAAAGCTGTTAATCCTCCTATTTTAGTTCCGTCATTTATGAATATAAAACTCAACAATGCACCAGGTGGTATCACCTATTATGCAGGACGACATGATGAGTTTCAAGTTAAGCCTCTATACACTGTATCATCTGATTTGAACGCTGCATTAGTGTTTATGAATAGATGGGAAGAGGTTCTCAAAGAGAGTTTTCAAAACGATCTTTTTATATACATGATGAATAGATCAAATGTTACAGCAACTGAAATCAATGAAAGGTCTGAAGAGAAACTTCTACTCCTAGGGCCTGTGCTTGAAAGAATTGAAACAGAACTTCTAATCCCATGTTTTGACAGAGTGTTTGCGATATTAGAAAGGAACAACCTTCTACCTCCTGCACCTGTTGAACTATTGGGGTTAGATATCAAACCTGAGTTTATAGGTTTACTTGCGAACGCTCAAAAAGCGATCACAAAATCATCTATAAAAAACTTAATCAATTTTGTATCGTACGCAACACAAGTTGATAGTAATGCAACAGACAAGATCGATGTAGATCAAGCTATAGATATCTACTCATCAATTGAAGGTGTTCCAAATGGTATGGTTAGATCGGATGAAGAAACTGTAAATATCAGACTTAAACGAGAAGAAGTTTTGTCTATGCAGCAGAGTGCTATGAGTGAAAGTACTAATGTTAAAGAAGCTATTGATTATGCATCTAAATTATCGAAAATTGATTTAGGTAAAAACAGTGTATTAAAAAATGCTATTGAAGGTGGTTTATGACAACAGATAAGAGTTCTATTTATTGGCAAAATTCTATTACAGATATAAGTAAGAGTGATAGTGGTATAAGTTTTTTAACCACCCTTCTTGTAAAGGTTGGGCATTTTACAGGGTCATTTACAACAGGTGCTACGATCTATAAAAACGCAGCACTATCTGATCTTGGTAAATGGCTAGAAAGTGAACTTGATAAAATTGATTTAAATATAATGATAAAAATCAAAAAAGAGCTACACAATATTGAATACACAAACCTAGAAAATATAAATCAAAAAGAGGAAGACTTAAATGCAAAATATTGATGCACCAGTAAACGCAGAAAACACAGATATAATTAATGGAAATAAAGTAGATAACATAAATGATAAACAGATATCCACTCACGAAAATAGTTTAAGTGTGGATGAAATTATACCTGAAAATTTTAACGACTATGAATTAGAAAGAAACGAAAACATACCAACAAATGAGAAAGTTGATTCAGAGTTTAAAGAGTTAGCACAAAAACTTAAACTAAACCATAAACAGGTGAAAGAGATAAGTAGCTGGGCTAATAAAACAACTTTAGAATCTATAAACAACTACAACATAGATATGGAACAAAAAAGAGAAGATACTTTAACTCAACTTAAAACTGATTGGGGAAGTCAACATGATGCTAATCTTAAAAAGTCAATTTCAACAGCTAAAAGATTAACAGAGTTTGCTCCTGAATTTGGTGAGTATATTGAAGAATCTAAAGCTGGTAATGATCCTAAATTTATCAAAATGGTACTTAAACTTGGTGAACTTATAAGCGAAGATAAGTTAAATATTTCATCAGGTGTATCTGCTGATAAAAAAAATTATTTAGGCAATCTACCAGTACTCTCGTTCGACTCTATGGAGAGCAAGTAGTTATTAATTAAGCAATTCACAATTATAGTAAAGGAGAAATAATGGCAGAAAATTTAACAATTCAGGATATTCTAAATAGTATAGATATGAAAGGTAACGCTGCAAAAGTTGCAGAGATATTATCAAAAGCAAATCCAATTCTTAGAGATGCTCCTTGGATGGAAGCTAATGAATCTTTCGGATATAAATTCGCACGTAGAACAACTTTGCCTACTGGAGAGTGGCGTTCAATTAACTCTGGTGTTACTAACGAAGTTGCAACAACTATACCTGTAACTGAACCTATGGGGATGCTTGAAACTTACTCTGAGATAGATAAAGCATTAGTAGATAACCACCCTCACCCTGATTATTTCCGTATGATTAATGCTAACGGATTTATTGAAGGTATGGGTCAAACAATGGCTCAAGGGATCATCTATGATAGTAATACTGATAACAAAACTAGAGTAAATGGTTTAGCTCCTAGGCTTAATTCAACAGATAAATTCAACGTATATAATAGTGGTGGATTAGTGACTTCAACAACGTTAACATCATGTTATCTTGTACAGTGGGGCGTTGATAAAACTTTCTTATTCCACCCTAAAAACCACAAAAGTAAAGGTGTTGAACATCAAGATCTTGGAGAGGTAACATTAAATGATATAGCTAATAAAAAGTATCAAGGTTACAGAGATCACTTTAAAGTTCATTGCGGTTTAGGTGTTATGGATGAAAGAGCAATCGCTAGACTTGCCAATATTGATGTTGCTAAAAAAGCTGGTGATGCATCAGGTGGATTTAATGAAAATCTTTTAATTGAAGCTATAAATCAATTTAATAACGACGCTGAAAATGTTGTCTTATATGTAAATAAAAAATTGAAAACAATAATGGAAATTGCACTAAAAGATAAAAACAATATCAACTATACTTTAGAATCAAACTTAGGTGGATTACCTCTTCTACGTTTTAGAGGAGTACCTGTTAGAACTCTAGATATAATCACAAACAACGAAACATTCGTTCCAGAAGCATAATAAATAGTCAAACGCTAACTCATACTTTTATGGTATGGGTTAGCATTATACATAGGTGTAAAAATGTTAACAAAAATAGATATATGCAATATCGCATTAGGTTTAATAGGCACAAGTTTTATTAAATCATTTGATGAAAAAAGTAAAGAAGCGCTCGTTTGCAAACAATATTATGATAACTGTAAAGATAAACTCCTCTCAAGATATGATTGGTCGTTTGCAAGAAAAATTGCAAAACTTGCTAAAGTTGTTGATGATGATAAATCACTCTCACAAAATATTTTTAAGAATATATTTCAACTACCAACTGATATGATCAGCATTATAAAAGTTTTTGAAAGTAACAGCTACGATTTCGTTGTGTCAGTTGATAAACTATTAACCAACCTTGATAGTGTAACAATTCTTTACACATCAAATGGAGTGAATGTTCATCTTTATACTCCACTATTTATCGACTCGCTAACATCAACTTTAGCATCAGATTTAGCAGTTACTATAACGGACAACTATCAACTATCAGCAAACTTAAAGATCCTTGCTGAAGAGAAATTGAAAGTTGCATCTGTTGTTGATGCAAATAGCTTTAGTTCAAACTCAAGAGATAACATCTCTAATTTATAACATTAAATCAATTAGGATAAAATCATGGCTTTAATAATATGGAAAAATTTCTCAGCAGGAGAGATATCTCCTCTACTATCAGAAAGAACAGATATAGATCTGTATTACCGTGCAGCTAAAAAAATAGAAAACTTTATACCTCTAAAATTTGGAGGTGTAAAACGACGAGATGGTTTAAAATTTATGGGTGTAATGAATGAAAATATATATGACCCTGGTACAAAATTTATCCCCTTTAAATACTCTGAAAGTGTGTCTTACATACTAGAATTTTCTCATCAGTATTTTAGAGTGATAACACCTAACGGCTACTTATTAGATAACAATAATGTAATACTGAAAATTTATTGTGGAATATCCGTCAAATATATTAATGATGTTTCTTATGCACAATATGAAAACAAATTATATATGTGTCATAGTAAATTTCCTCCTAAAATAATAGAGCTAAACGGTACAACTTGGAAAAGTTACGAAATGAAGTTTAATTCAGAATCTAAAAAAGTTCTAGCAGTAACAGTTTTAACCCCTAGACCAACTGGAAAACCTATACCCGAAGGAACGGTATATAAAAATGTTTCATACACTGTAATACCATTTGATAAAGATAATATACCTGGGTATAAATCATACGTACTACAAACTAAAGATGTGCCAAAATACCCTACTCAAGATTTTTACACATATATAAGTTGGACTGCTTGTAACGATGCTAGTGGATATCTTCTGTATGAAGTTGAAGATGGTATAGAGTCATTCCTTATGAAGACAACAAAAACTATTTATAAAGATTTTGGATACCACGCTCTAAATCACAATAAAGGTTTTCCTCAACAAACATCTCTTTTTACAACTACAGATCAATACCCGTCTAAAGTTACTTTTTATGACAGGAGATTAATTTTTGCAGCATCAAATAAAGAACAGCATACAATTTGGGGATCAGCCCCTGCTCTCTTTCATAATCATATGGCTGAAAGTATTCCAACAGATGCTTGTCCTTGGAAATTTACAGTAGCATCTAATCAGAAAAATCCTATTAACTGGTTATTTTCATCTGACAAATTAATTGTCGGTTCTGACTCTGATGAATGGAGAGTAAGCGGAAGCTCTGGTGAAAGTATAACTCCAAACTCTATAGAAGTTAGAAGACTCTCTTCATGGGGATCAGCAGAAATGACTCCTAAAGCGTTAGGTGATGATATTCTTTTTATAGATAACACGAGAAAAAATATTCGTGCTATGAATAAAAATAATAATTTTAGTATATCAAATTTAAATATTTATGCAGACCATCTAACTAAAGATTGTAAAATTGTAAACTGGGATATCGTTACTGGCGACAATCAGATTATCTACCTTGTGTTAGATAATGGATCTATGATCGGACTTACATACGATAAAGATCATCAAGTGTTTGCATGGCATAGATACACTACTGATGGAAAATTTCTAGATGTATGTATGCTTAAAAACAATGGTGAATGTAACTTATTTGTATCAATTGAAAGAGAGGTTGATGGTAAGAAAATAACAACATTAGAGATGTTCGACAACAGTCATTATCTAGATTCTTTTATCTCATATAATGGAGATGAGATTACGAAACTTGAAGGCTTAAATCACTTAAAAGGCAAGGTTGTTGAAGTATCTACAAACACTAAATCTAGTAAAAAATATACAGTAGATAAGGAAGGTATGATAACTCTAGATGAGCCTTCAAATAATATTGTAGTAGGCTTAAACTTTGAATCAGTTTTAGAAACATTACCGTTAGAATCTGCAACAGCTGTTGAATCTCTAAAAGTTAGAAAAAATAAAATCACAAGTATAAAACTTAAAATAATTGATACACTTGGATTAGAAGTTGGAATACATAATGATGATTTAATGATGCTACAGTACGATAATGTTGAGAATAATAACATCAATAATAGCAATAATTTAGACCTATACTCTGGAACTAAGTATGTTGGAAATATTTCTGGCTATGATGAGAATTGCTCAATAATCATTAAACAAAACAACTCATTGCCTGCAACAATTTTAAGTATCTATGCTGAAGTTCTCGGTATCGCATTATAAGATTAGGAGGTTACAATAATAATCGAAAATATTGGAAAAACAAAACATAATAAAAAGCTACATATTGAAACCAGGGACTCTACATCTAATGATCTCATAGGGTTTGAGCCTCGCTACGATGATGATAAAAACTATATTAATGAGCTTACTTTATACATAGAAAACTTTCCTACAACTACACTTTTAATAGACAATAAAATTATTGCAATTGGTGGTTTTATTAGAAGTCATAAAGGGGTATGGAGCAGTTGGAATATAGTGTCTAAAGATTATGCAAATTATAAAAAAAGTACATTTAAATATATTGCAACCACTTTCTATAAATTGAAAGAACGAATTAAATCTATTGAAACAGTTCATCGGTTTCAAGCACTTATACGAGCTGATAGACCTGAGGCTATAAAATTTAATCTTCTACTTGGGTATAAAAAAGAAGCGGTACTAAAGCAGTATGACATATATAAAAATGATGTATTAATTATGTCTGAATTAATTAAAGGAGATGAATAGATGGGTGCAATGACAATGGTTGACATGACAACCTTAACTGCTGGATTAAAAATGATTGGAGGTATAAGTGGTGGTCAAAGTGATAATGCTACATCTAAAATGCAGAGCAGATATAATATATCAAACCTTAAAATGGATAACAGTATTAAAAACCATAACATAAATTTAGATATACTAACCACTAAACGAGAGGCTGAACAGATACGAACTCAAAATAGTTACGATATGTTTGAGTACGATTATCAAACATCAAATACTGTTGCAAGTCGTGAGGTTGAAATTCTTTCATCAGGTGTAGAACTTTCAGGATCAGCTTCAGCTGTTTTAAATGGAATAGAAAATCAAGTTATAACAGAGAGAGAAAGCAGAGTACAGATGCAAAATAGCGAAGCAATAAAAAGAGAACATCTTGCAACCAATCTACTGCATGAAATAAATTATAACAATATCTTAACTGATTATAATATTAAAGCAGCAGAGTTCGGACTGAATAATACCCTTAGCAAAAACAACTCTGATATCTTTAGCTCACTCGGAAGCTCTATGAATGATTTATATAAAGATATTAATAAACTAAATACAGCTACACAAACAAAATAACCGTATGAAATAATTATAAATCTATCGCAATAAAGTAACATTAAAATTAATGGAGAGTAATATTGGCTACTATAAATAAAGTTGATTACAATAAAAGTATTAGTAACAAAAAGCAGACAACAATCTTATCTGCAATCTATGATCAAGAAACATTAGATGCACTATCAATATATAAAGTTCTATCAAAAGAGAACGACTTTATCGTCTATCTTAACGAACAAATTGATGAAGCTAAAAATAAGAATGAAGAAGAAATTTTAAATATACTATTTGAACTATCAGAAACATTTAAGAAAACAATTAAAGAGATTACTAAAACGCTTACATCAAACACTGAAAAAATAGCGTTCATGAAATTTGCAGAATCTAAAGTTAGCAGAGAACTTACTGCACTACATACCTACTGTATGAATAAAATTGAAGAGAAAAAAAATATCGAGTTACAAAGATACTGTGACTATTTAATCGATAACTCAAATGTAAATTATAATAATTTTCAAATACATGAAGAGAATATAACTTACTATAAAAACTATATATCTATATTAAATAAAAACAGTAAAGACTCTCTCAAAATAGCTGAATACAACATCTATAAAGCAGCCATAACTGGATCTATAGAAAGTAAAGATTATGCCTTCGCAAAATCTATATTAAAAATTAAAAAAATCTCTAAATTGTTTTCTGAAAGCGAAATATTAATGTGTGAAACATTAATTAAAAAAATATATGAAGAAGCATTAATAAACAAATTAGAAAGCAGTTTTGTGATCTCCACTGATAAAACCTTAGATCAAAATATATCAGAAATAAACTCAGCTATGGCAAGTGGTTTAATCGATAAAGAAACAGCCGATAGCCTGATTGAAAAGATTAAAGACAATAATACTTTTAAAGAATTCTACTTTAAAAAAGAGATCAGTAATACAGTTATCTCAACAATTTATCAACTGTTAAACGATATCTATTCATCGAAAACATACGATATAAATTATCGTGATATTAATCTTGATGCAAGCTCAAAACATTTTATAAGAACAGTTATTGAGAACTCACTCATAGCCACCACTGATAAAATTAAAGAGAAAAGATTTAAACTATTCGAAAGCTTAACTAATAAAATAGGTTCTGGATTTATTGATGATATATACACAGTTATTAAGTCTGTTGAGGTGTTAACATATTTTCAAATATCAGATGCTTTAAAAATCATTAAGATATTTATTGAAGCTGAAAGTCAACGAACTACAGTCATCAAGGAGTAAAAAATGGAGCTACTACCTATATTAAAACTTATCGTAACAGATAGCATTCCGATTGCAATTCTACTTATATTCCTTGTTGCAAAATTCAATATGATTGAACATAAAATGAAAGACCTAAGAAGTCATTTCGATATTTATATACGAGATAATTATATCACTCGTGATGAGTGTGGCGCTAATCGTGTCGCAACAAAAGTTGTTAAAAAAGTTAGCACAAGGAAGAGTACAAAATGATTGAAGAAATGATTTTAACAAAACTGATACCATATGTTTTACCTGCATTTATGATAAATATTATTCTTGATTTTATAAAGAAAAACTTTTTCATACTTAAACCAAAGTTGGTTATGCCGATTTTAGCACTGCTTCTTTCATTAATACTATCAGTTACTTACTCTATACTTGTTAATTCTTCTGGATTAGATAAATTTACGCATGCTATATCTATAATAGGTATATCATTTTTTATGTACGACATCGGAGGTTATCAATCTATGAAAAATAAGTTACTTAAACTAGTAACTAGAAAGTAGGTATTATGCAGAAATATTTAACAGTGATTTTATCAATTATAAATACAATTTTAGTCGGTGCGATATCATTAATTGTAGTAATCGGAAAGAATAGAAAAATTAAAGAGAAAGAAAAATTAGTAGAAGAGATTGAAAAAAAAAGTGAGGTTGAGAGAAAAATATTACAACTTAATGATAGTTTGAAGAAAGGTGAAAATAATGATTCGCATAATAAATGGTAGCTTAATAACAGCCGTAATTTTAATACTTATAACTCTTCAACTCTCATGTAGTAGACATGTAGTCATTTCTAAATGTCCTAAATTATACCCAGTAGATCGACCTGCATTTCCTGAGATCAAATACATTGAAACGATCGCAGAAAATATGTATTGTTACGATAACATGAATTTCAATTTACTTAAAGAGAGGTTAGTTTTTTGTAAAAGCAGTACAGAAATTTATGAACAAATGATAAAAATTTATATGGAGTATATTAATGAAATTAGGTGAAGCACAAGAGGTTTTTACATACAATGTATCTAAACTTATCCAGCATTCTGTAGCACTTGGATATACAGTCAGGTTGCGTGAAGTTGAACGAACTTCTTACCAACAACAACAATACGTAAAACTAGGAGTTTCTAAAACAATGAACTCGCTACATCTTAAATCGTTAGCAGCAGATATATACTTTTTCAAAAAAGCTAAATTAATTTTAAGTAAAAAACAGCTAAAAGAGTTAGGAACATATTGGGAATCTTTAGATAAACATAATCGTTGGGGTGGGAATTTTAAATCATTTACAGATACGCCACACTTTGAAATGGATATATAAAACTTATATTTATGTGTTATATAAATTATACAGTTTGAAATATTTTAACACAACTAACCTACTCTAATATTTCTATCATATAGTTGACGTGTTTTGAATATAGTTGTCGTGTGTTTTAACGAAACTGATAATTTATTTTAATCATATAGTTGACTTGTTTTGAATATAATTATTGTGTGTTTTAACTAAACTAATAATTTATTTCAATCATATAGTTGACGTGTTTTAAACACATTGACAACGTGTTTAGGATATACTATTAGTATGTTTTAATTAAGTAAACTGATTGACGCAATATTTAATCTAATAAATTTTGCATCAACAAATTTGTATAGGTAATATGTAATTACAGTAAATGATATATGCAAAAAATTACGTATTACCTATATATTTTAAAATAATTAAATCTTTTTCGATCCGCCCCAAATAGACTCAAGGTCGTAGAATTCACGTTCATCTTCTCTCATAATATGTACAATAACATCAGAGTAATCAACACAAACCCACACACCAGATTGAAGCCCTTCATGAAACGCAGGCATAATACCTTCTTTCTTTAATTCTACCATAAAATATTCTGCAATAGCCTTTACATGAGTATCTGCTGACCCTGTTGCAATAATAAAATAATCTGCAAGTGATGATATTGGTGCTATTTCAAATATCACTGTATCTTTTGCTATTTTATCCTCTAAAAACTCTCTTATTTTCTTTGCTAATTCTATTGATTTAATATCGATTACTCCTTCTTTATTAATATATTATATTTATATCATTTTGTATTGTATAGGTTATTTTCTTGCATATATTTAAGTACACCTGCATCTAAATTGTCACTTTTAGGATAGACTCTCATCTCTGTGCTAGATATAGGAGAAATTTTGCTATCATCAAATAACACAACTCCTTCTTGTACCCAGTCAAGATATAGAAGTCCTATTTTTTCTTCAAGAAATGCTTCTGAATATTGTTCTCTTTGGAAAACAATAACTTTAGTAATATGAAGCAATTCTGAGTATTTATGCCATGTTTTAATTGTTGAAAAGATATCACTTCCAGTAATGAAAAACAGGTCTTCATTTGGATATTTTTTTCTAAAATAGTTCATAGTTGTAACAGTATAAGATACAGACAAATTTCTTAACTCGTAATCAGAAACAGTGATCTTTCTACTTAATTTATCTACTGCTAGAAAAATCATTTTAATTCTATCTTTTATAGATGCCACTAATCCACTTTTATGTGGAGGTACTGCAGTTGGCACAATATATACTTTATCCATTTTATATTTTTCAAGCAATATGTCTACAATTTCAATATGTCCATTATGTATCGGATCAAATCCGCCACCATAAACAGCTATTTTTTTTCTCATTCTCTTAATTGCCCCCTTCCATATACCTGATACTTTATAGTAGTAAGATCTTTTGCACCCATAGGGCCTCGTGCATGAAACTTTTGGGTTGATATGCCTATTTCAGCTCCAAGCCCAAATTCACCACCATCAGTAAAACGTGTTGACGCATTAACATATACGACAGCTGCATCAACTTTATTTAAGAATTTTTGAGCATTTGTATAACTTTCTGTTACGATACACTCACTGTGTCCTGTGCCATGTTTCTCGATATGTTCAATAGCTGCATCTATATTGTCTACCACTTTGATAGATAATATTTTATCAAGGTATTCTGTATCCCAATCTTCATCTATTGCTGGTCTACAATCCTCTATATATTGTTGTGCGATCTCGCAAACTCTAAGATCAACATTAACCGATTTTAGCATAGTTTCAATAGCAGGCAAAATATGTGATGCAATATCTTTATGCACAAGCAAGGTTTCTAAAGCGTTACAAGCAGACACATTTCCTAACTTAGAATTAAAAACTATTTGTGATGCCATATCTCTATTCGCAAATCTATCGATATAAACATGACATAATCCAGCATCGTGTTTGACGACTGGGATAAGAGAGTTCTCTGTAACAAATTCTATCAAACTTTTTCCACCACGTGGAATTATCATATCTATATTATTTTTAGACCTTAGAAGTTTTATTAATAGTTCTTTTTTATTATTACTTAGAAAGTAGACAACATCAGGAGATATATCTTCATCAGTTAAAGCCGCATGAACTAATGACACAAGATACCTATTTGAGTTAATCGCCTCTTTCCCACCTTTTAAGATGATACAGTTGCCTGATTTGATAGCAAGAGCCGCAGTATCTACAGTCACACTAGGACGAGATTCATATATAATAGCTATAACACCGATAGGCACTCTAACTTTATTTATTATAAGTCCATTAGGTCTAACGCTACCTTCTAAAACATCTCCGAGAAAATCAGGTTGAAAAGCTATTTCGTTTAGCGACTTTATCATAGAATTAATAACTTTATTATCTATTCTAAGTCTATCTATAAAAGATCTTTGTAGTCCACTCTTTTCAGCTTCAATAAGATCATAATTATTAGCAGCAATCAACTCTTCTCTATTCTCATCTATTTTTCCAGAGATATTGAAGATTATTTTATTTCTCACCAGAGCAGGCAAATCTGCTATTAATGGTCTCATTTTTTTAATTTGTGTAAATACTTCTTCTAACTGTTCTTCGTTCATAATCTTATATAAATGTACACCTTTATTTCTTTTTTACAACCCAAAACAAGTTACAACGTATATAGTAATTTATTTTTGACATAAATAGCAACAAAAAACTACTATTTAGAGATAAAAATAACTATATATCTAATAGTATAATAAGATCATCACGATGAATAATTTCATCAGATATATTATATCCCAGTATATTTTCTATCTCATTTGAGTTTTTCTGCTTGATTTTCATTATATCAACCGATGTATACCTGCTCTTCCCTCTTGCAATCTCTAAGTTATTAATATCAAATACAGAGACGATATCATCTTTATTAAACTTACCTTTCACATCAACGATACCTTTAGCAAGAAGTGAACGAGAACTGTTTTTAAGAGCGTTTACAGCACCTAAATCAATAACAATTCCACCTCTCGGTATGGCTGCATTCTCTATCCAAAACTTTTTATTATTCAACAACCCTTTCGATTTCTTACCGTTTTGAGAGTGTATATATGTTCCAACCTCTTCACCATTAAACAATCTATCAATATTCACAATATCTTGTCCGTTGATAATTGCAACATCACAACCTATCATACACGCTTTTTTCGCAGCAAGTAATTTATATCGCATACCACCGCTACCAACTGATGTGCCACTACTTACGGCGTTCGTAAAGTTTAAAATATCTTTATCAATCTTGTCTATATCATGAATTATCTTAGCATTAACATTTGTATTTGGATTGTCATTATATACGCCGTCAACATCTGATAATATAAGTAGTAACGATGCATCAATCATAGAGGCAACAAGTGCAGATAAATTATCGTTATCACCAAAAGACTCTATATACTTTAATTCATCAACAAGTATCGTATCGTTTTCGTTAATAATAGGTATTACACCTAGATCTAATAACCTCATAATCGCTCTTTTAGCGTTAAGAAATCGTTTTCTATTAGATAGATCATCTTTAGTTATTAATATTTGAGCAACATTGATATTGTGATCTTTAAAAGCGTTATCGTATGCTTGAATAAGCCTTGCTTGTCCAACAGCAGCCGATGCTTGTTTATCTATTATTTTCGTGGGACGTGATGAAAATCCTAACAATCTAAATCCAGCTGCGACAGATCCAGATGATACGATAACAATATTGGGTATAGTTTTTTTAAGTTCTGATATTTTATTAGATAGTTCAGTGATGAAGTTATAGTTTATGCCAAGAGTTGCATCAGATATTACCGAACTCCCGATTTTGATTATTAATTTATTGATATTTGATATATTATTCATATTTTTATATGTATAGGAAAAAAAAGACTGGGGCAGAAGGATTCGAACCTCCGAATGCCGGTACCAAAAACCGGTGCCTTGCCAGCTTGGCGATGCCCCACTTTATTTGTTCCACAGGTTGATAGTTATAATATTTTTTTTTATGATTTCCAAGAAATAGATCCAAATTATCTCAAGTTATGTTCATAATTCTAATATTTTAATATATTTTAACTAAAGTATATGATCAAATATTGATTTCATCTGTCTAGATATTATTAAAAAAATACTATTAATTATCGCAATATAATTCTGCTATTATAATATTATAACAATTAATAACAGTAATTATAAAAAAGAGATTGATAACCTGAGAATTTTAGCATAAACTACTAAAACTGTGTTATTACAGCTACGGGGGCAACAACAGTATGAGAATAACGAGAGCATTTGATTACACTTTAAGAGCATTGATGCATATGGGGAAATCTCCAGAAGGTTCTGTTTTTATGCGTTCAGATCTTGCAAAGGTCATATCCGTGCCTAATAGTTTTTTAGGTAAAATACTTCAAAATCTAGCTAAATCTGGTATATTAATATCAGAAAGAGGCAAAAAAGGTGGATTTAGATTAAGTAAACTTCCTCATGAGATCTGTATTTACGATGTTTTCATAGCAGTTGATGGTCCTCTTAACATTAATAACTGTATGGATGATAAGTTTGAATGTGAAGCTGGATGTAACTGTCAAGCAACTCATATGTGGAAAGATATTCAAGATAGTTTGGAAGCAAAATTGAAAACCTATACACTTGCAGATATCTCTAAAAAAGATTTTTGTTCAGCAAATTGAAAATAATTTTATATATTTTTGGAGTAGTAGTTTTACATAAATATATCTAATAAATTTAAAGTGTTTTTGGAGTAGTAGTTTTACATAAAGGTATCTAATAAGTTTAAAGTGTTTTAATAGATTGTAAGTTACGAAAAATAACTATTTAAGTAACATGACATTAGCAAGAGTTTGAAATTGTGTTTTAAGTTTTAAGTTTTAATTATAAATAATTATATAAAAATAATCGAGGTGAATTATGTCAGCAATATACCTAAACGAAGATGATGTAAAATCTCTTCTTAACATGAATATAGCATTAGATTTAACAGAAGAGGCTTTCAAAAGCATGTCAGAGGGAAAATCTTTCAACATGGCAAGACAGAGAATGAGAATAAAAAAGGGTGCACTTCATCTTCTTCCAGCAGCCATTCCATATAAAAATGTTATTGGTTATAAAGCGTATACCTCATTCAGATCAGGTCTTATCTTCAAGGTGTATTTACACTGTTCTGAAACTGGCAACCTTCTTGCTGTTATCGATGCTAATGAGATTGGTAGACTTCGCACAGGAGCTGCATCTGGAATTGCGACAAAGTATATGGCAAAGAAAGATGCAACAACAATGTTGTTATACGGTGCAGGTTCGCAGTCTGAAACACAGCTTGAAGCGATTGTATTAGCACATAAATTATCAAAAGTTTATGTTACGAGCAGAAAGATTGAGAGTGCTGAAGCATTTGCAACTAAAATGTCTGAAAAGTTAAATATAGATATTAAAGCAGTTGCAGATCCTAAAGAACTACTATCTAATGTGGATATTATTACAACTGTTACAACGGCTAATAAACCACTTTTTACTCATGATGATCTAAATTTAGATCGTGGAATACATATAAATGGTGCTGGGTCAAACTCACTAATTAGAGCAGAGATACCTGAAAAAACTATTGAGGCTGCAAAAGTTCTTGCAGTTGATAGTAAAGAAGTTGCAGAGATCGAAGCAGGAGATTTACTACCATCGTTAGAAAAAGGTAGAGTGCATTGGAATGAAATTGTTGAACTTGGAGATATCGTTGCAGGAACTCAGAAAGGAAGAAATTCTGATAAAGACATGACTATCTTTCTGTCACAAGGAATGGGACTACAAGATTTAATGATCGCAGAGTATCTGTATAAGAAAGCATTGGAGAACAAACTTGGTACTAACTTACCGTTCTAGTAAAATATTAGAGAAGAAGTTCCATATTAAGCTTAGTACTCTAATTAAATTGTTAGAGAAAAGCTTAGTAATAAAGTTTATCGTTCTAGTTTTGCCTACTTATAGGTTTACTTATTTTTAAAGTTTTACAAAAAAATATATTATAGATAGGTCTTCACTGTTATATTCTTGCTAAGTACGTTATTTTTAATTGTTATAAAGCATTAAGCATACACATTGATTGATTTTAGGGGAAAAAGTATATGTCATCATCAAAAGGTAATAAAGAGTATTTTAACTCAGAAATAATGTTATCGAAAAACTCTTTGACGGTTTTAGAGAAACGCTACTTAAAGAAAGATCTTCTTGGAGTAATCGTTGAAACACCTAAAGACTTATTTATGCGTGTTGCAAAAAATATTGCTGAAGGTGAATTGAAGTTTAATAAAGATTGTAACTATCTTGAGATAGCTGGAGAATTCTACGATCAGATGGTATCGTTAAAATTTCTACCAAACTCTCCTACATTGATGAACGCAGGAGCAGCATTACAACAGCTTTCAGCTTGTTTTGTTCTCCCTGTTGATGATTCGTTAAGTGATATTTTTGATGCTGTTAAATACACAGCATTAATACATAAATCAGGTGGTGGGACAGGATTTTCATTCTCACGCCTAAGACCAAAAGACGGCACTGTGAAAACAACTAAAGGTGTTTCTTCAGGGCCTATATCTTTCATGAGCGTGTTTGATGCAGCAACTGAAACTATCAAACAAGGTGGTATGAGACGTGGTGCTAATATGGGTATTCTACGTGTCGATCATCCAGATGTTATGGAGTTTATTTACGCTAAAAAAGATAAAACTAAATTAACTAATTTTAATTTATCTGTTGGTATAACAGAAGAATTTATGAAGGCTGTTAAAGCTGGATCAGAGTATAACTTAATTGATCCTAGGGATCAACGAGTTGTTGGCAAGCTAAATGCAAAACAAGTTTTTGACGAAATGGTTAGACTTGCATGGGAAGGTGGAGATCCTGGAATTGTTTTCCTTGATAGAATAAATAGAGAGAACCCTACTCCAACTGAGGGTGATATGGAATCAACTAACCCTTGTGGCGAGCAACCGTTACTTCCTTATGAATCTTGTAACCTTGGATCAATAAACCTTAGTCATTTTGTGAAAAATGGCAAGATAGATTGGAAAGATTTAGAGAAAACAATTAGAATAGCTGTTAGATTTCTTGATAACGTAATCGAGATGAATAACTACCCTCTTCCACAGATTGATGTTATGACTAAGAAAAACAGAAAGATCGGTTTAGGTGTTATGGGTTTTGCAGATATGTTAGTTCTTCTATCTACTCCATATAACTCTGATGAAGGGATTGAGATCGCTGATACGCTAATGAAATTTATTAGAGATAAAGGACGTGAAGCATCAACTCAATTAGCTGAAGAGAGAGGCTCTTTCCCTAATTTTGATGACTCTATATTTCCTGCAATGGGAATTAAAAAATTACGTAATGCAACTGTAACAACGATCGCTCCTACTGGAACGATATCTATTATATCTAATGCATCTGGTGGTGTTGAACCATTCTTTGCTCTTGCATATTATAGAAACGTTATGGATAATAATAAACTGCCTGAAGTTAATCCATTCTTTGTTGAAATCGCTAAAAGAGAAGGTTTCTACTCTGAAGAATTAATGAACACTCTTGCTGATAAAGGTTCTGTTGAAGGGCTTGAAGAAATTCCTGAAAAATGGAGAAAAGTATTTGTAACATCTCACGAGATAGAACCTATATGGCACGTTAAAATGCAAGCTGCTTTCCAAAAATATACAGATAATGCAGTTAGTAAAACGATCAACTTCTGCTCATCTGCTACACAGGCAGATATATATAATGCATATATGTTAGCATACGATTTAGGATGTAAAGGTATCACTGTTTATCGTGATGGAAGCAGAGATGCACAAGTTCTTAATATCGGTAAAGATACATCAGGCGATAAAGAAGAGTCTACATTTAAAGCTGTAGGACCTAAAGATCGTCCATCAATACTTATTGGAAAAACTGTGGCGATTGATACTGGTTGTGGCAAAATGTATGTTACTATTAATCAAGATGAAAAAGGCAATATATTTGAAGTATTTGCATCAATCGGTAAAGCTGGTGGATGTGCACAAAGCCAATCACAAGCGATCGGAAGACTTATATCATTAGCATTAAGAAGTGGAACTGACCCTGAGTTTATCGTTAAACAGCTTAAAGGTATCTCTTGCCATATGAAATACGGTTTCGGTCCTAACGCTGTGCATTCATGTGCTGATGCTGTTGCGATTGCGATAGAAAAGATCATGAACAACCCGATTAAAACAACTGTGTTACAACAAGAAACTGTTGAGAACTTATTAACACATATAGATAAAAAGAAAGGTTCTAGTAGCACATCTAAAAAGATATCTGCGGGTGCTTGTCCTGATTGTGGTGGACAGATCGAGTTTGTTGAAGGATGTAATGTTTGTCACTCTTGTGGCTACTCTCAATGCAGTTAAGTGCGTAAGTTAAGTTGATGGCAAGTTAAGTTGGTGGCAAGCTAAGTGCGTAAGTTAAGTTGGTATAAGTTAAGTTGGTGGCAAGCTAAGTGCGTAAGTTAAGTGAGTCCTTTTAATAAGATTCTTGAAGATACATAGAGCGAAACACTAGCTGATAGTAACATTTAAAACATTTGCTTATTATAAATTAAAAATTTAGAAATAAATATTAAAACCTATCTTTTATCGAATGCGATTTAAGGTAGGTTTTTTAATGTTTATAATGATAGATAAAACCAATCTATCAACAAGATATATTCATTTTGTATGTAAAAAACAGCAATTATCAATCTATATAATTACACTTATAAACAATCTATATAATTACGCTCACAAAATTTAGCTCCTAAAACCGACTGCAATACTGTTACATCTTGATAACTGATGCCCTATATGATATAGTCTGTATTAAGTATTAAACATTTATGTTATAAATGTCACAAGGTTAACCAGAACATACTAAGCATAAGCGTACTAAGTATTGTGTACTAAATATCACAAGGTTAAACAGAGCATACTAAGCATAAGCGTACTAGAATTGTGTACTAAATGTCACAAGGGTAAACATAACATACTAAGCATAAGCGTACTAAGTATTGTGTACTAAATATATTATAATAATATGATTAAGATATAAGGATATTTCATGAAACAAATATTAGTTTTATTTCTGATTACTTGCTCAGCGGTACTAAGTGGTTGTTCGGTAGAGCTAGGGCCTGCAACTCGTGTTGATAAGGTTTTTACAGAGATTAGCGATATAAATCTATCAGCAGTTATGAGCATAGGTGGGGTTAAGGTCGAAGAATCGAGTGACGAAAATCTTCACATAACTTATTACGAATACGATCTTATAAAATATAGTACTACGAAAAATGCTCATGGACTTGAATTAAAACAATCGGTTGATAAAGATATTTGGGGTACAGAAAATCCTCTTCCTGTCACGATATCAATCCCTTCACATTTTACTGGCAATTTCACCTCTAGCATGTCTGCTGGAAATATAATTATCGAAAACCTCTTAACAAAAATAAATGACATCAATATCTCTCTAAAAACAGGAAGCATCAATATTGTAAACACCTCGGCTGCCAATAATTTAATTCTAAAAGTCAACGTAGGAAATTTAGTTATTACAGATATTGCAGTACCTACTATCGATTTAGAGGTTGATACTGGAGAAATAATACTTGCAAATATAGCTGCAAACAAGAGCATAATATTGAATACTAAGATAGGATCAATAAATGGATCTATCAAAGGATATAAAGGCGATTTTACCATATCTAGCAAGACTAACATCGGTGACAACAATCTTGCAAACTCATCTGGTGGGAAGAAAACCTTAAATGCAACTGTTGATATAGGAAATGTTAATATTAAATTCACACCATAATTATTTAAAATAATCTACAATAATATAAATGAACAAGTTGGTTTTAATCACCTGCTTGTTCTTTTTTATATACTGAGTTATCTATCTGTAATATCTTTATTATTTAAATGCCTCGTAGTAGCTAATTTGTAGCAAATAGTGTAGTTAATTTGTAGCAAATTTTGAAACAATTACTCAAGCGTAGCGAAGCAGTAACTTATAGTAAATTAAAAATTCAGAAATAAATATCAAGCCTATCTTTTATCTAACACGATTTAAGATAGGCTTTTTTTGATATTTTTTTTAAAATGGTAAATAAAAAGATGAACGATCGCAACATACTGCCTTTTAAAAAAAATAAAACAAAAAAATCAATTGATCAACCGTACCAGTCATCAAGTTTATTTGTAACAGTCTACTTATTTTATGTTATTTATTTTATTGCAACAAACTCAATATAGCCTCTACTACCGATCGGTTCAAGCTGTATACGAGGGCTTTTTGCGTCCCAAGTATATCCTATAACTGCTGGATCATATTTCTTAATCGCACTACATACCTCACTTATCGCCAACATATAATTTTCCTCTTCAAACGGTTCTCCATTAAACATCAGATATTTAGCCATAGGTAAATCTATAATATCAAAACCGTTAGGCAACTCTCCATCATAGCTAGTCAAAACCTCTACACCTTGCACATACTCGGAAGTCCCTTGCTCGATATAAGCAGATGGCAACCACATACCTATCGGTTCATTACTAATAGATTTAATACTTGTTAAAAACCCCCAAATATCACAATCCACCTCATTGCAGTAAGCGAAATAATCTGTAGCCTTAACACCTCTTTTGATAATTACTTTACGAGCAGGTTTTTCAATCACCTGAATAAATATATTTTTTACAGTTTCCATTATAGCTCTCTCCATCATATTTTTTCTATACTTAACACCGTAAGGAGTGAACAGATATATAGGAATAGGTTTTATAGAATATTCGCTAGGATTTATACCAAACTCACGAAGAAATGCTCTCTGATATCCATCAACACTTTTAAACCCCATTTCAAAAGCTATATCAACTATTTTCTGATCTTGATCACGCAGACGTAATGCTGATTTTGATAATCTTAGTTTGCGTATATAGTTAGATGGAGTAAGTCCAGTCCACCCTTTCAGCAAACGATATGAGTACCATGGAGAAAGCTTTGATACTGTCGACAAATCTCTAAGAGTAATCTCATCATATAAATTGGCTTCTATAAAATCTTGCATACATTGAACAGCTTTTTGTTGTATTAGCATCCCTTTTCCACCGCCTTACATCTTAACTATACAGTAATAAAAAGTAAAATTCTCGACTATTTTTGCCATATTTAAAAATTAAATTATTTTACAATAGAGTAACTATGATATGAAAATTTATTAATTAATTAGTTTTAAGTTTTGTAAAAAAATAGGGGATAAAAAAATCTATCCCCTAAAAAATATTAACAACTTTTATAACTACCTTATCTTTTAAAAACTATAAATTACTAAACATAAAACCGATCTGATAATCTATCTTAATAAATTCTTATTACTTAATCGATTACAATTTTTTATCACTATCAATAAATTCTTATCTCTGAATTAGTTGGATATTTTAACGTGTATGATATCTCTATTTTTTGCTCTGATGATGGTGCAAGGTCTATCGTCCAACTTGCAATTCCTTTATCATTTATCTCTGTAGGTTTTAGAGATATTTTCAGATCCTTTACCTCAACCTTACTATTAATAGATATTGGTGTTGGATACTCTATTTTAACCTTTTTACTCTCTTTATTATAGTTATTAATAGTTATCGTATAAGACTCAGAGTATGATCCTTTCATAAATCCTTCATTTGTTTTCGATATGTTTTTCTCAACAGTCGCCGTTATAGATTCCATAA
This sequence comes from uncultured Deferribacteraceae bacterium, assembly GCA_947041165.1. Taxonomy (GTDB): domain Bacteria; phylum Chrysiogenota; class Deferribacteres; order Deferribacterales; family Mucispirillaceae; genus CAMQYB01. The sequence goes on from CAMRCY010000025.1 coordinate 30,898, forward strand.
AACCAAACGGAATTTTAACATCATGGCTACCCTCATAAATAGTATCTAATTGACGAGTAGATTTAAATGTTTTATCAATAAACAGATCAACCTTGCTTCTCATTATTGATTTAGGAAACTGATCAATAGTTGCAACCATAATAGAGTAATCATAATATTTAGGAATAAGTGCCATCTCTAAATTAGATCTAATCGTGTAGTCATCGGTTATGATATCAATACCCTCATTTGATACAAGATCAACATTCATCTCTAGCCTAACTCCTAATTCATCTGACAAGGTGGTTGGAGCAGTTGAAACCATTTCTTCTTCTGAAAAAGCTATCTCTTTACTCATACGAATATCTTTCCTCATAGATGAGTTTACAGCTCTTGGTGTAACTGGCTCATAGACATCAACAGTTTGGGGATTAACTTCAAGGTTAATGTAATGATCTGTTATAGGTGATGAATAAATTGATGCCTTACCATTTAAATCTAAAAATGTGTTTTGTACTATATTAATATATTGCTTCACATTTAGATCTCCAGTTTTAGAGTTTAAATACATTTTATAATAAATATCCCAAACGATATCTTTACTCTCAGCTGTAAAAACAAGTTTCGCTTTCGCATCTCCAGTTGCCACAACTTCGATATATTTATTATTAGCAGTAGCACCTTCAGACAAGTTTTTTAGAACCTTCTTTTTATATAATAACTCTCTCTCAATAGTGATTATTCTTAAAGAGTAACCTTCTTTTAGTTTTGAAAAATTGTTGATGTCGTTTTTGATAGTTTGAGCTGTGAAGGCTGTTGGAGTTAATTGATCTAAATATTTTGAAGAAAATTTCAATCCCTCTAACTCACTTTCTAATTTATCTATCTCGCTTACTATTTTTTTAAAATCATTGTTTATGAATTTATGATCTTTAATGCTCCATGTAATCTCTTTCTCTTTGACATTAAATGATTTTATACCAACTGATTTAGACTCATCAAGCCTAAAAGAATTCTTCATAAATGTTGATGGAAATTCAAGAGTTGTTTTATCTTTTAGATCAACAGTGAACTCAACTTTGATCAGATTTGTATAGATTTCTATGTTAGATGTTTTCATATTGCTTGCATCTGCATTATTGGAGATATTAAAAAATACCATAAAGAAAATCAAGAAAAATACCAAATTTATAAACTTTTTTTTACGCAATAATATATCCACTCTTTAACTCCATAATGATGTTGATAATAAATTATATCGGTAGAAAGTAACGTTGTCAATATCAATAAAAACATTAATATGAGTGATGATTATTAGTCTGGAGGTGTTATATGATTAATATGAAAATATGGGTTGAGGATACATTAACTGAATCATATCTATCAACCTATAGTTATCATCTTGAGATAGAAGAGGCAAAAAATGAAGTCTCTAGAATATTTGAAAACTACTATGAAAATTTAGAAACATATGATTACATACATGTCTATATGAGCACAAAATGTATTAAAAAATTATTAACAAAAGCTTATAAATTAACAGTGTCGAAAAAGAATAGATACATATTGCAACTTACATCAGAAGTGATAATGAAAAAACGAAATGTATTAATTAATTATGAAGGCATATTGAAAGAACCATTAAATGGATATTCAGATAGTGAATTCAAGAACTGGCTTAAAAAGTTTATTAAAGACGATTTAATAGTGTGACATATTTTTTATTCATGCAAATATCTAGAACTTTGTACAATTAACTATACTTTCAGGTTTCAATATTGAAGCATTTAATTTGAGTGATATATTTGAGAATTAATTTAATCAGTTAGTGTTAATATTAAATTTGAGGATTAGTTTAAGTAGTTCATTCACTTAGTTAGTTCACTTAGTTCGTTCACTTAGTTCGTTTACTTAGTTCGTTTACTTAGTTCGTTTAAGTAGTTCATTCACTTAGTTCGTTTACTTAGTTCATTCACTTAGTTCGTTTACTTAG
>CAMRCY010000026.1 GCA_947041165.1 uncultured Deferribacteraceae bacterium
ATAAATTTTCATCTATACAACATAGCTCTCAATATCATATCAAAATCATATCAAACTATTTAAAACAACTATATTAAACAATTCTGTATGACCATATCTAAACTATTTAAAGTTATTTTATCTACTAAATTACATCACATTTAAAAGCAGGTATACATTTGCAGATGTATAGTTGCCTGTTTTACTGCTTATCTGCCAATCTGTAAGTCTGATAAAATCATGCATACCTCTTTCACCCTCTTTCATTCCAACATCACCATATGGTTTGTTTAGAAGGATTGCATCAAAAAGCATCTTCTCTTCATCAATATCTTTTATGTCGAACCAAAGATGTTCTTGTCCTTCATCTTCAGTGCCTTCATCTGCTGTGTATCCTAATTTCACTATAAATCTAAAATCTTCACTATTTTTATGTGTATTGAAAAGTCCTGTAAAATAACCCACAGTTTCACGAGCTGCCTGTTGCATAAGGCTTGTTTCGAAACTGCTAAACATAAATACGGGGTGATCTGTTAACTCTGATTTATAATCTGCATATTCAACAGGCTTATTGTTCTTCATAGGTATGATAATAACAGCTTCGCTTGAATGAGAGTCATCTCTATCATCTTCGCTACTACCCAATGTGCCTAATTGAAAAGAGTTTTGAACATTCTTAAATTCTTTTAACATAACATCAACATCTTTTGCAGGCATAAAAACTGTTCCAGCAGGTGGCATATCGTTTTCGATAATCAATTTAGCAACAGTGTTCACAAGTGTACCTATGCTATATGCGATATCTTTATCGTTGATACCGATAACCTCAACTTCAGGCAGATCTAATCTATTAAGCCCATGTGTGTGAAACCAATATTCATCACCCAGATCATTCTCGCCATGCACAGCATGTATATTATATAAATATTCTAATGATGGTAAAAGATCGAAATTAGAGTTATATCTCATCCAACGTCCACTTCTTGCAGAGCATGCTGAAAGATCTGAAAATAGTATAGATTTAGGTGTAAGGATATTTAGTAATTTTAATTGTACTTGATAATCCTCTAATGGATCATTTTGAAATGAAGTTTCAAGAACGATAACTGTATCTTTCTTAAGAGCGTTTGCGATATCATTTTCATCTAAACTTATTTTTGTAAGTGATGAGCCTATCGTGTCTTCAAATAAATTCATAGGTGCTAATTGTATTTTAAACCCTAACTCACATTTAGCATCTTTTTCAAGAATAGATATATACTGAAGTTTTAAATCAATCTCTGCTAAAGCATCTTTACTAGCATTACTTTTATCAACTTCACCTATCTTCAATATTGTAAAGTTTTCACTTTTACCGATACAATTTTTAACATAATCTAAACTTAAATCAATCTTATCTTCATCCACAGACACCATGCTTGAAATCTTTTTTCCACTCATAAACTACTCCTAGAATTTAATAATTTATTATAAGTAAAACTGCTACTTTTTCATACTCTTAGTGTTTTTACATTCAGGATAACCCGAACACGCAATAAATGGTCCACGTCTACTTTTCTTAACAACCATAGCTTTACCACATTTATCACAAACTTCATCAGTTTCGATAACTCCATTACCTTTCGCCTCAACTGCTTTTAAATCATCACCTTCTAAAACTATATTAGCTGTGTGCTTACATTTAGGATATGCAGAACATGCTGCAAAAATACCGTTTTTGCCACCTTTAACAATTATATCTGAATTACATAAAGGACAAGGATCTCCAACCTTTTCACCTTGTGAAATGATCCTTAAAGTTCCATCTTCTTTCTTTATAAAATTCTTAATATTCTTACATTCTGGATATCCAGAACAAGCAACTATATCACCAAATCTTGTAGATTTCATAACAAGCTCTTTACCACATAACTCGCAATCTATACCTACAGTTTCTGCGTTGCTGTCTTCTTTTATAACGATCTCACCACTCTCTTCTCTCTCATAATTAGATGTAAACTTGCATGTCGGATAATCGGTACACGCAAGGAACACTCCGTTCTTACCATACTTGATGGTTAAAGGATGCTCATTACATTTAGGGCATTTTAGAGATGTTTGAAGATCAGTATAAAACTTGTCGTTACTTACAATAGATAGCTCTTTATTAAAATCTGTGTAGAAATTTTTGAGAACATCTTTCCAGTCCTCAACACCCTCTTCAACTTTATCTAACTCGCTCTCCATATAAGCAGTGAATTTTTGATCAAATACTTTTGAGAAATTTGAAACAAGCAATCTATTAACTAACCTTCCAAGCTCTGATGGAAAAAATTTCTTCTGCTTTAACTCTACATAATTTCTATCAATTATAGTAGATATAATTGAAGCGTATGTTGAAGGTCTACCTATTCCATCATTCTCTAAAACTCTTACAATAGAACTCTCTGTATATCTTTTTGGAGGCTGAGTAAAATGTTGATGTTTATCAAACTTGTTGACTACTGCATCAGAACCCTGCTTCACATCAAATGATATAGTGCCTTTATCGCTACCTTCATCATCACTACCGTTTGCATCTTCTTCAACACTCTCTGAATATAAAGTTGTGAAACCTGCAAATTTTAAGACTCTTCCACCTACTCTAAAATCATAAACTCCACCAGAAATTGTTACCGATGTTTGGTCGTAAATTGCGTTGCTCATTAAACTTGATACAAATCTTTCCCATATAAGTTTATATAATTTATATTGATCATCACTTAAATGTTTTTTTACTTTATCAGGTGTGAAATGTACAGATGTAGGACGGATCGCCTCATGCGCATCTTGAACATTAGCATTTGATTTCTTACTCTTAACTTTATACCCACCGTAGAAATCATCACCGTAACTATCAATGATATATTTTCTACCCTCTTCAATAGCATCAGGAGATAATCTTGTAGAATCTGTACGCATATATGTGATTAAACCTGTAGGACCATCATCACCTAGCTCTATCCCTTCATATAAACTTTGAGCGATCATCATAGTCTTTTTAGCTGTAAAATTTAATTTACGAATAGCCTCTTGTTGCATTCTCGATGTGATAAATGCAGGACTTGGTGACACTTTAACTTCTTTCTTTTCAACTTGTGCAATCTTAAAATCTTTAGGCATATCAGCGATAATAGCTAATGCACCCTCTTCATTACTAATAACTGCTTTTTTACCTTGAATCTTATCTAACTTAGCTTTTAGAACACCAGCTTTTGAACCGTTTTCAGATACTGTGAACTCACTCTCTATTGACCATGATTCGGTAGTTGTAAATTTTTCAATCTCATCTTCTCTCTCACAGATCATCTTTAAGGCAACCGATTGAACTCGTCCTGCTGATAATCCTGGCTTCAATGGTTTCCATAAAAGTGGCGATACTAAATATCCAACTAACCTATCTAGAATTCTTCTTGATTGTTGTGCGTTCACACGATTGATATTTATATCAATAGGATTATTTATACCCTCTAGGACACCTTTCTTAGTTATCTCATTAAATAAAACCCGTGTGATGAATTTACCTTTTCCAGCAACTTGACTTGCAATATGCCACGCAATAGCCTCTCCCTCACGATCTGGATCGGGAGCTAGAAATATCTTGTCAGCTTTCTTTGCCTCAGATTTAAGAAGTTTAATTATCTTCTCTTTACCGTCTATTACAGTATATTTTGGTTCAAAATTGTTCTCTATATCAACTCCCAGTTCACTTCCTGGAAGATCAATAATATGACCAACTGATGCAATTACTCTATACTCGCTACCTAAATACTTTTCAATCGTCCGAGCTTTCGCTGGTGACTCAACTATTACTAAATTCATTGTACACTTTACCTATCATTAATTATCGAAATAAATCAGCTACATAGCAAATTAATCAATACAATATTAAACACAACTATAATATTTATGATCTTTATCTTTATAAATATACCCTTCTATTTCCAGTTCCGTTAAGACAGATAAAACATCAATAACCTGCATATTCAATCTAAGACATAACGAATCTATATCATGCGCACCTAAAATAATTACCTTATATATGCTGTGTTTCAATGCATTATTAAATACAGGGATCTCATTATTTTTTATAACATCTGATTTTTTAACACAACTATCATCTACAAATAGATATTTGAATTCTTCCAATATGTCAAGATAGTTTTCAATAAGTTTAGCACCTTCCTTAATTAACTTGTTTGTAGCCGAGTTAAATGCTGATGGAAAGTTTGGTACTGCGAAAACTTCTCTATTCTGTTCAACTGCAAATCTGCAAGTGATTAACGATCCACTTCTAGGTGATGCTTCTATTACAACTATCCCTAACGATAAGCCAGATATAATTCTGTTTCTTCGTGGAAAATTTGTCGCAAGTGGTGGCTCTTCTAATGAAAACTCCGTAACAAATAAACCGTTCTCTAAAACTTGATCGATATGTTTAATGTGTTGCTTAGGATACATATTTAAATATCCAGAACCTAGAACTGCAATAGTTGATCCTCTGCTTACTGCTCCAAGATGCGCTACGATGTCTATTCCTAGTGCGAAACCTGATACAACTGTAAATCCAATTGATGCTAAATCTGCTGATAATTTTCTAGTAAACTCTTCTGATATTCTGCTACACTTTCTTGCACCAACAATACCAACCGTTGTAGCATTTAATAAAGATACATCGCCTTTACAATATAAATATGGTGGAGGAGAAGAGATCTCTTTTAATAATTTAGGGTAGTTCTCATCTTCTAATGTAACAATTTCAACTTTATGTTTAGCCGATAATTCTAGCTCATGATCGATAAACTTTTTATCATACTCTGATGTGATAATACGTTTTGCAATGGTTGGCGATAATCCGTATGATTGTAACTCTTCAAAAGTTAACCCCGATGCACCACTTATAGTGTTGCGATCAATGTATAAGTTATGGATTAAAGCATCGGTCATGCCTTTAACTGATTTTAAAGCTAAATAATCGTAGATCAAACTTTCTTTATCAATATTATTATTTGGCATGATCTATACCTTTCTAATATTCAAAAACTGAAGTATTGTCTGGCACAGTTTTCTTGAAAACAGTTTCGTCAATATTACCGTTGTAAACCATTTCACTAAATTTAATCTCTACCTTGTTGCCATCAAAATCATAACTTACTATAGACTCAATATATGAGCCTTTAATAAATATTTCAATATATTTAGCTCCTATATCACCTATCGGATGAAGAGTTATTTTATCCCCAACTACAACCGTTTTGAATTTACTATTTATAATTGATAAGTCCATTAACATCTGTAGTAACACATTCTCAGATATTGAGAAATCTTTGTATACAACAAGCTGACTGTTTAAACTATCGTAATACTCTAACTTATCTTGTGAGAAAAGATACCAACTGTCTTGTGGTTTAGTGTAATCCCATAAAGCATACTTTTTAGATATAATGGTTAAATTACCTTCATATATATCCTCGCCAAAATCAACTATCTCATTCACTTGAATAAAGTTGGCTTTGATACTTTTTATGTTAGCGATATTTCTGAGAAAATACTCAGCATCAGTTAACGCATATAAATTTGTCGTAACCATGAGAGAGATAAAAATATATAAAATAAACTTTTTCATAAACATTCCCATTGAAATTTATTAAGATTAAATAATAGCAAACTTACAGCTGTATAATACAAAACTACACTCCGTGACAGTTCTTAAATTTCTTACCCGATCCACAATGACAAGGATCATTCCTGCCAACTTTAGGCTCAACTCTTCTAACAGGTACAACTTTTTTAACATTTCCTGAAGCTCTGCCTGATCTACCTGTTTGGCTTACTTGACTGCTTTCTGCACCAGCACTCTCTTTTAATTTAACAGCATTACTTTTCTCTAACTTTTTCATGCGATCTTCTTCATTACTGTTTTGACTGATCTTAACGTGCATGATAAGTCTGATACTCTCTTTTTTAATTCTGTGTAACATATCTGCAAAAAGTGTGAACGCCTCTTTTTTAAACTCTGTTAATGGATCTTTCTGTCCATATCCTCTAAGCCCTACTGAATCTCTTAGATGATCCATCTGTAGTAAATGATCTTTCCATTTGCTATCTATACTATTAATTAATAGGTATCTTATTAAATCTTTAAAATGTGATCCTAACTCTTCTTTCTTATCTGTTAATTTTAATGAAAATTCATACGACAAATCTTGAACTGATTTCATCAAATCTCTATTATTTAACTTATTCACATCTAAATCATAATTAAATATTCTGTGGAAAATAGTCTTAAACTCTTCTAACTCTTCATCATTAATTCTGCTACTTGAGAAATCATCTACTAGTGCTGATAAAGTTTCTGTTGCAAGCTCAATAACTATCTTCTCTAAATTTTCACCGATCAATATCTCTTTTCTTAGATCATATATAACTTTACGTTGATTGTTTGACACATCATCATATTCAAGCAGGTGTTTACGCATCTCAAAGTGCATAGACTCAACTTTTTTCTGTGCACCTTCAATAGCTCTATTTAATACCGAATGTGATAACGGCTCTCCTTCTAAAGAACTATATCTCGCCATAAATCCTTTTAACTTATCCATACCAAATATACGAAGAAGATCATCATCCATCGATAAGAAAAATCTTGATTCTCCGTTATCACCTTGACGACCAGATCTTCCTCTTAACTGGTTATCTATTCTTCTTGATTCATGTCTTTCTGTTCCTAGAATATATAAACCACCGATCTCTTCAACACCCTCACCTAACTTAATATCTGTTCCACGTCCTGCCATGTTTGTAGCTATTGTGATAGCACCAATTTGTCCAGCATTTTTAATTATAGCAGATTCATGTTCATGATTTTTTGCATTCAACACATCATGCTTAATACCTTTTTTATTTAGAAAGTTAGATATATACTCTGACTTTTCAATCGATACAGTACCGATCAACACAGGTTGACCTTTCTCATGAATTCTCACAATCTCTTCAGATATCGCTTCATACTTCTCTTTAATTGTTGCAAATATAAGATCAGGATTATCCATACGTAACATCTTTCTGTGAGTTGGAACTGGGATTACTTCTAATCCATAAATCTGTCTTAACTCTGATGCTTCAGTGAGTGCAGTACCTGTCATTCCTGATAACTTTTCATACATTCTAAAATAGTTTTGATATGTTATAGATGCGTATGTTTGATTTTCTTCATTTATCTTAACGCCCTCTTTAGCTTCTAATGCTTGATGAAGCCCATCTGAATATCTTCGCCCTTGCATCATTCTTCCAGTAAATTCATCAATAATAATAACTTGATTATCGTTTACAACATAATCTACATCTTTCTTAAATATAGCGTGTGCTTTTAGAGCGTTATTTACAAAATGGATACTGTTAACATTTTCAGCACTATATAAATTATCTATATTCATTTTTGCTTCACAAACATTTATACCCTCTTCGGTAAGTTTTGCCTGTCTGCGTTTCTCTTCAATAGTATAATGTATCTCTGGTTGTAAATCTTTAACAACTTCGTTGATAGCTACATATTGATTGTTCGTATCACCAGTTGGACCAGAAATAATTAAAGGCGTTCTTGCTTCATCAATTAATATTGAGTCAACCTCATCGACCATCGCAAAATTTAAAGTTCGTTGAACATATTGGTTGTAATCGTAACGCATGTTATCACGAAGATAATCAAACCCAAACTCACTGTTTGTACCGTATACAATATCACAGTTATAAGCTGATTTACGATCTATCTCTTTAGTTGTTGTTGTGAATTCATCTTTCTTATCCCAAACGATTTCTAACGATATACTACTTCCGATTACAGCAACAGATAAACCTAACGATAGATATATAGGTGACATCCACAACGCATCACGTTTAGCTAAATAATCGTTCACTGTAACAAGATGCACACCTTTACCAGATAATGCATTTAATGATAAAGCTAAAGTCGCAACTAAAGTTTTACCCTCACCTGTTTTCATCTCAGATATCTTTCCAGAGTGTAGAACTATACCCCCGATTAACTGTACATCAAAATGTCGCATATTTAATGTACGCTTAGAGATCTCTCTTACAACTGCGAAAACTTCGCACATAATATCGTTTAGAGATTCTCCAGCAGAAAGCCTTGCTTTAAAATATTCGCCCTTATTTTCTAGATCATCTAATGATAATCCTAATAAAGAGTCTTCATATGAGTTGATCTCATTAACCTTTGGAGTAAGTTTTTTTACTATTTTTTCAGGAGTTATAGTAAAAACTTTATCTAATATTGATTTAAACATATTTCGAGTTACACCTTTTATATTGTTGTTTTTTCGTTAATCTAGTATTATAATATCATTATTGCTTAAATGCAAGATAACAATAACTATAAATACCAAACCACTTATTAGTAGTAAAAAATAATACACAGGTTACAAAACAATGAAAAGATATTCAAACCAAGTTAGAAAAAGTAATGAAACAGATATTAAACTAGAATTAACGCTAGAAAAAGGTAGTGCAAATATCGACACTTCTGTTCCATTTCTAGATCACATGTTAAACCTTTTATCTCTGCACTCTGGTTTTGCATTAAATGTAAAAGCGACTGGCGATACCGACATCGATTATCATCACACTGTTGAAGATATCGGAATTCTACTCGGTAAAGCTTTCTATGAGGCGGCAGGTGATAAAGTTGGTATTAGACGTTACGGACACTCTATACTACCGATGGATGAAGCGTTAATTGAAACAGCTATTGATTTTGGTGGTAGACCATTCCTTGTATTTAATGCTGAATTTAACTCAACTAAAATAGGCGAATTCGATATTGAACTTGTTGAAGAGTTTTTCACAGCTTTTACTAATAACGCAAAAATGAACCTACACATCAATATGCGTTACGGAAAAAACTCGCATCACATCGTTGAAGGAATGTTTAAATCATTAGCAAAATCTCTCGCTATGGCATTAGAGGTTATATCAAACGATCTTGCATCAACTAAAGGGGTTTTAGAGTAATATTATGATAACAGTAGTAGATTATGGTGCAAGCAATTTAAAATCTGTTGAGAAAGCGTTTAAGAATTTAGGACACGACGTTACAATTACTAACGATTATAAACTGATAGAAAGTGCAGATAAATTAGTGTTGCCTGGAAACGGTACTTTCGGCGATTGTGTAAGTAACCTTAAAAACCTAAACATATACGACTCGATCAAAGAGTTTATCGCTAAAGAAAGATATTTTTTAGGGATATGTATAGGTATGCAAGTTTTAGCTGATACTGGTAACGAGTTTGGAATTCATAACGGATTTGGACTGATCGCTGGAAAAGTAGAAAAATTTGAACTTGAAAAAAAATATAAGATACCGCATATCGGGTGGAACATGGTGAAATATAATGAGGGTTCTAAACTGTTTAACGGAATTGACAACAACTCTCACTTCTATTTCGTGCATTCATACCATTTCGATGTTGAAGATAAGAAAAATATTTCATCAAAAACAGAGTATGGAATAGAGTTTGTTTCATCAATAGAATATAATAATATATTAGGCACACAGTTTCATCCTGAGAAAAGTCAGAAAGTAGGACTTAAATTGTTAGAGAATTTTTGTAAACTATAAAAAGTTGGCGAGTTTGGCAACATTGGTGCGAGTGGCAACATTGGTGCGAGTGGCAATATTGGTGCGTTCAGCAAAGTTTGTGCATTCAGCAAAGTTTGTGCATTCAGCAAATGTTTGTGTATTCGGCAAAGTTTGTGCATTCAGCAAAGTTTGTGCGTTCGGTAAAGTTTGTGCGTTCGGGAAAGTTTGTACGTTTAGCATAGTTTGTGTATTCTACAAAGTTTGTGCATTCAGCAAATGTTTGTGCATTCAGCAAAGTTTGTGCGTTCGGGAAAGTTTGTGCGTTCAGCAAATGTTTGTGTATTCGGCAAAGTTTGTGTATTCGGCAAAGTTTGTGCGTTCGGTAAAGTTTGTGCATTCAGCAAAGTTCGTGCGTTTAGTAAAGTTTGTGCGAACTGGTGCGAGTGGCAATATTGGTGCGTTTGACGAGTTCATAAGTTCACAATCATCAAAGTTGTGCGAGTCGGTAAAATAGATTTCGTGTAAGCTTGGAGTTTGACAAGTTCTGTGCATAACAAAAGTTCGCATAATCAAAAATTGTGCGTTTAGCATAGTTCGGTGTGGTACAAAATTTAGCTAGGCAAAATCAACAATACACATTTTAGATATAATTACGAGAAAGATTTGATAATTATTACAGCGAATAAAGTAATATACATTTTAGATACATTTTAGATATAATTACGAGAAAGATTTGATAATTATTACAGCGAATAAAATAATATACATTTTAGATACAATTTAGACATGATTAGGAGAAAGATTTGATAGTAATTCCAGCGATAGATATTTTAGACAACAAAGTTGTAAGGTTAAAACAAGGGATAATGGAAGATGCTACAAACTACGATCTTGATATAATTACTCTTGCTAAGAAATATGAAGATATAGGCGTGAAAAGATTGCACATCGTCGACTTGAACGCTGCCAAAGGTGAATTTACTACTAACGCAAAAAGTATCGAAAATATCGTTAAATCTGTCAACATAGATTTAGAACTTGGTGGTGGTATTCGTGAACTTAAAATCGCTACTCATCTTGACAATCTAGGTATTAAATATTTTATTATCGGAACACTCGCTGTTAAAAATATCGACGCTACTAAAGAGATCATAAACCACTTTCCTAACAGAGTTATTTTAGGACTTGATGCTAAAGGTGAAAATATCGCAACCGATGGCTGGTACGCTAAATCAGAACTTACATTAAATGATATGGTTGATATCTATAAAGAACTACCTGTTGAATCAATAATCTACACAGATATTTTAAAAGACGGAATGCTTGAAGGATTGAACCTTAAATTAACTGACGCACTTGCAAAATATTCTCCATTTAAAGTTATAGCGTCAGGTGGATTATCATCAAGTGATGACATAGAGAAACTTAAAAACCTTAACAACAAAAATATCTTCGGTGTGGTTGTTGGTAAAGCTATTTATGAAGGTAAAATCAGTTTTGAAAATTTAGCAAAATATATTTCTCATGATTAAAACAGATAACTTTTTTATAACAATAATTTCAACAGGTAAATATATTAACAATGATTAAAACACACAATTTTCTTATCACAATAATTTCAATAGGTAAATATATTAACAATGATTAAAACACATAACTTTCTTATCATAATAATTTCAACAGGTAAATAAATTAACAATGATTAAAATACATAACTTTCTTATCACAATAATTTCAACAGGGTTTTATATCGGCAAGATGCCTTTTATGCCTGGAACGTTCGGATCTCTCATCGCTATTCCTCTTGGGTATCTTTTCACTTTTATACCATCATTAAAAGTTAAAATAACGGTTGTGGTTTTATCTATATTGATCGGTATATACGCATCAGACAGATATGCAAAATTGATCGGTAAAGATGATCCAGGAGAGATCGTTGTGGATGAATATTTAGCTCTTTTAATATTTTATATTATTTTTCCGTTTAAACCTTTATACATTATCGCAGGGTTTATTCTTTTTAGAATTTACGATATATTTAAACCGTTTCCTATAAAACATTTTGAGGCATTACACGGTGGTGTCGGAATAATGTTAGATGATATTATTGCTGTTGTTTATGCGATTATAACATTTTTGATTATTAAAAAATTGTACGAGGTATTTATATGAAACAAATAAAATGTGCAATTGTAGCTATCGGTTCTGAACTATTAGAGGGATCGGTGCTTGATACCAACTCTAACTATCTAGGTGCAAACCTCTCTAAAAATGGTTTCACTGTAACTGATGTTAGAATGGTTATTGATGATAAAGACAGAATTCTTAATACCTTTAAGGAACTATTTACTACCCACGATATCATCGTTACAACAGGTGGACTTGGACCAACATTTGATGATCTAACAGCAGAGATTTTTGCAATAGCAACAGAGAGAGAGCTTAAACAAAATCCTGTTGCATATAAACATATGGCTGACAGATTAAATCAATTAGGTGTAACAATAGGTGACGGACATCTTAGACAAGTTGAACTACCAGTTGGTTGCGATCTGTTTGATAACAATTTTGGCACAGCGTTAGGGTTCGGCACAGAGTATAAAGGAACATACATCGTATCACTTCCTGGTGTCCCTTTTGAAATGAAATACATATTTGAAAATCATCTCATACAATTTTTAATTGATAGATTTAAACCTGAAAAAATATTCTTCAAAGATCTAATATTTGCATCTCTTCCTGAATCTATTATAGATGAAGATATTAGAAAATTTGAACTTATAAACACTACCATAATTTTAAACGCTGGTAAGGCTCAATTAAAGGTTAAACTACGTGGAAAAGATTTAGAAGAGATTGATAAATACACTAAAATATTAGTGAATAAATATCCTAAAAACTTTCTAGGATACGACACCGATTCTATCGCTCAACTTTTAGTTGATATGTGTAGAGAGAAAAAATGCACGATCGGTTTTGCAGAAAGTTGCACAGGTGGAATGGCTTCACAAATGATAACCGATATCCCTGGGACATCTGAAATTTTCATAGGCTCGATTATATCGTATAGCAACAAAGTTAAAATCAATCAGTTAAAAGTTGATGCTAATATAATAGATACACACGGTGCTGTAAGTTCAAAATGTGCTGAAGCTATGGCTAAAGGTGCAAGAGAGGTTTTAGGTGTTGATTACTCAATCGCTATTACAGGGATTGCAGGACCAACTGGTGGCACTGATGAAAAACCTGTTGGACTAGTTTATATCGCAATCTCGTCTAATAAAAACACTGTGGTGTTTGAAGAAAGATTGAAAGGTGATAGAGAGTCGATCAGAATACGATCAACAAATATTGCACTCTTTAAACTTCTAGAAATAATCAAAGGTTGATAAAGTCCTGCTTAAAATCTAAACGACTATAAAACTTATGTATATTAATGGATAATAATTAAATATCAATAACTATAAAACTTGTGAGAATTGAAATATTTAATTAAAATATTAACAGCATAAAAAAATATATTAGTTTTAAAAAGTTTAGTGTACAATATGGAAAGTGTACAGATTTCAATAGATAATAAAAAGGTAGTTTCGTTAAATGAAGATAATTAAAAACTTGTCAGACTTTTTAGATGAAAATGTTAAAATTGCAACGACTATAGGCAACTTTGATGGACTACATATCGGGCATAGAAAATTAATTGAAAAACTTAAACTAGAAGCTAAAAGCTGTAACCTTAAAACAGCTGTAGTTACATTCTTTCCTCATCCTCAAAAATTCTTCAAAAAGAAAGTTGAACTCATTAATACTTATGATCAAAAAATAGAAATATTTAGAGAGTTAGGATTAGATTATTATATAGAAATTCCGTTCGATGAAACAATATCTGAACTTACACCCAATGAGTTTTTAAACACAATCTTAGTCGATAAACTAGATGTAAAAATGATCGTTGTTGGATCAAATTATAAATTTGGTTTCAAGCAAAAAGGTGATGCTGATCTGCTTGAAAAGTTTGCAAAAAATAATGATATCAAAACTTTCTTTCTTGAAAGTATTAAAGATGAAAATGATATCGTAATATCAAGCTCTCGCTGTAGACAACTTTTATATTGTGGAAATGTTGAAAGAGTGAAGCAGTTTCTTGAACGTCCGTTCTCTGTGAAAGGAGTTGTTGTGACTGGCGATGAAAAAGGTAGAGAGTATGGATTTCCAACTGCCAATATCGAAACAACTAGCGAGATTTTGCCAGGTAAAGGTGTCTATACTACAGAGATAATTATAGATAAAAAAACCTATAAAGCTATAACATATGTTGGCACAAGACCAACCATTGATGACGATCAGGGTCTTAGGAAAATTGAAACATATATCTTCGATTTCTCAGAATATATTTACGATAAAATATTAACAATTAACTTTTGTACATTTGTAAGAGCTGAAAGAAAATTTAGCTCGCTTGATAAACTTATCGCACAAATGAAATTAGACTCATCACTCGCAAAAAAAATCAATGACGATTAGAAATAAAAACAAACTACATATTAAAAATATTTTGCACTTTAATCTGCACTCAATATAATTTCTAATTAACAAAATAACTAAACTTTAAACTTTACTAAAATAATCTAATATATAATTTATCAAACTGTGGAATAGATCAGTTAGCTTATCTCTATCTCACGTTTTAAATCAGGATTATGTATATCCATCATTTTTGCTTCTTCAATATTCTTTAAAATAACTTTATCAAAACCATCTACAATCACCTTTGATATATCTACTTTAATTGTTTTAAGATACATTCTATTTACAAGTGTAACCGCTCTATCTGTCACGCTCTGAACCTCTAATCCATCATAAGGCATTATGTTGCACGCAAGAACATTTGTGATATAAAGATGTGATTTGCCGTAATATAAAAATTTTATATACTGATCAGGAATTTCAAAACCACTCTCCCTATCACAACTATATCCACTATAATCATCGATAAATAAACGTCGTCTTTTAGTTATAAAATAAATATTTATTAACCCTAAAACTGGAAGAAGAATTAACATAGGATATTTATACGCTCCTATCCCTATAAGAATAACTAATGACGCAATACTAAGCATTGCATAGTAACTAAAATCAACTTTCTTTATCATCTGTTTTCCCCTTTAAAAAATCGTTGGACTTTATTTATATTAAAATAAAACTCTTTATCTTGCAACAGTTTACAGTTTTATATACTTATTTGTATTTACATTATAAGATTTTTTATCTACCTTATAGTAATCTTATTTATACCATTAATATAATGTAGATGAAATTAATCAAAATTGTGAGAGTTTATGAAAGTTACATATATAAGTTTAGGTTGTGCAAAAAACCAAGTAGATTTTGAAAATTTAATAGGTGAGCTATCATCTAACGGATGTGAGATTGAAGATGATCTAACTCTGTCTGACGCTATAGTTATAAACACATGTGGGTTTATAGAATCAGCTGTTAAAGAGGCTATTGACACTATAATGGACGTTGCTAGCAAAAAGAAACCTGATGCGAAATTAGTTGTCGCTGGGTGTATGGTTGAAAGGTATAAAGATGATATCAAAACAGAACTGCCTGAGATAGATTTTTTCACAGGTGTGTATACATTATCAGATATCACAGATTATCTAATAGCTGATAGAGATAAAAATAGAGTAGATATAAATGATATTGAACGTCGTGTTATCACAAATTATTCATATTATGCTTATCTGAAAATTTCTGATGGGTGCGATAATAAGTGTTCGTTCTGCACTATTCCTAAAATTAGAGGCGAATTGAAATCTAAACCGATTGAAGATCTTGTGAATGAAACGAGAGTGTTAATATCTAAAGGTGTTAAAGAGATTATTATTATAAGTCAAGACACAACAGATTATCATTATGATATTGATAAAAATAAACGACTAATAGAACTGCTTGACAGATTAACGACTGAATTTAAAGATACATACTTTAGATTGTTATATATGAATCCTGATGGCGTAACAGCTGAACTTATACAATTTATTAAATCTAAAGAGAATATAATAAATTACTTCGATATACCTATTCAACATATTAATGATAGAATATTAAAGGTTATGAAAAGGAAATCTAATCAGAAAATAATTAGAACCGTTATATCAAATATTAAAAAATATATTCCAGATGCTTTTATTAGATCAACTTTTATCGTAGGATTTCCATCAGAAACAGATGAAGAGTTTAATGATTTGAAAGATTTTATTGAAGAAGGTAATATAGATTTTGCAGGTTTCTTTGAATATTCTGATGAAGATATCGCTGCGTCATATAAATATGATGATAAAATAGATAAACGTGTAGCTAAAAAACGAAGAGCAGTTTTAGAGAAAGCACAGAAAAAATGTACATCAAAAAGACTTAGAGGTTTAAAATCTACAATTTTTGATGCATATATAGAAACTGTGTCTGATCAATCTGATTATATCTTAGAAGGTAGAGCGTTATTTCAAACACCTGTTGTTGATGGAAAACTTTTCACATTGGACGGAGTAGCAGATAAAGGGTATGGACCTTATAAAGTTAAGTTAAAAAGAGTTATATATCCTGACCTCTATGTGGAAATATTGTAGTTGATATATTAATGATTAGGTGGTAAAGTATCGTGATGAATTTATCTTATATGAGAGTTTTACTATCTCTTCTACTAACATTTATATTAATAGCTTGTGGCAAACCTATCGAACCTGATAGAGATTTAGCATATTACAAGCAGTTAGGTGATGAATACTATGCGTCAAAAGATTATGACGTAGCGTTAGAAGCTTATCAAAATGCGTTGGCTAGAGCAGAAAATCCTATCCTTGCATCTGAAGTTCAATTAGCAATTGCTAACACATATTTTGCTGATAAAGATTATATTTTAGCGATAGGTGTGTATGAAACTTATGTTGAACTATACCCAACATCACCTAAATTAACTGAAGCATATCTTAATCTTGGACTTGCACATAATAAAATTAAAGAGTCGCCTAGTAGAGATTTAGTCGATGCTGAAAGTGCATTAATATATTTTGAAAAAGTGAAAAGACTTAACCCTTCATTATATCAAACTAATAATCTATCTGATATAAGTCGTGAATTAACAAACGATCTAGCATTGAAAAATTATAAAATCGCAAGATATTACACTCGTATTTTAAAATATCCGCAAGCGATATTAAGATACAAATATCTGCTTACAAATTATAGCAATACAGAAATTGCACCACTTTCTTTCTATCGATTAATAGTGTTACTGTTAAAAGCTGATAGCTATACAGAAGCTGAAGGATATATTAGAAATATGTCTTTACTTTATAAAGATACGAAAGATTATCAAAAAGCTGTTAAAAAATACGATAAATATATTGTTAAAAAAGAGAAAAAAGAGCTTAAAGAATTTGAAAAAATTGCAGAAATTAAAGACGTTGAAGCAGTTGAAATAATTGAAGAAACTAAAACAGTTGAAGAAATTGATAAAGTTGACGTAGTTGAAGAAGTGAAAGAAATTGATGAAACTAAAAAGCTTGAAAATCTTGAAAACAAAGGAGAAAATTAGATCATAAAAATAATGATCTAAAAGGATTACTTATGTTGGATATAAAATTAATCATATCAGATGTTGAAAATGTGAAATCAAAATGTATTGCAAGAGGGTTGAATATAGATTTCGACGCCTTAATCAAGCTTGATGCAGATAGAAGAAAATTAACTACTGAAATAGAAGTTCTACAAAACAAAAGAAATGAACTATCAAAAGAAGTTGGTAGATTAAAACAAAGTGGCAATGATACAACTTTAATTCAAGAAGAAGTTAAAAAAATATCAGAAAATTTCGCAGTTTTAGAAAAAAGTTTAAAAAACATACAACAAGATCTTGATACACAACTTCATGTTATACCTAATCTTGTTGACGACACTGTGCCTATCGGTAAAGATGAAAATGATAACACATTAGTTCGTACATGGGGCACACCGAAAAAATTTGATTTTAATGTCAAGTCGCATGCAGATATAGGTACTGATCTTAAAATGGTAGATTTTGAAAGAGGTGTTAAAACTTCTGGATCAAGATTTGCAGTTCTAACTGGCATGGGTGCAAAACTTGAAAGAGCATTAATATCTTTCATGCTTGATACTCATATAACTGACGGACGTGATGAAGTTATGACGCCGTTTCTTGTTAATTCTAAATCTATGTTTAACACAGGGCAGTTACCAAAATTTTCTGAAGAAGCGTTCACTTGCGAAAAAGATGATCTATTCTTAATTCCAACATCTGAGGTTTCAGTTACGAACCTATACTCTAATGAAGTTATACCAACAGCGACATTACCGATCAAACACGTTGCATATTCTGCTTGCTTTAGACGTGAGGCTGGATCATACGGTAAAGATGTTAAAGGATTAATCAGACTACATCAATTTAATAAAGTTGAACTTGTTACAATTTGTAAAAAAGAAGATTCAGAAGTTGAGTTAGAAAATATATTAACATCAGCTGAAAAAATATTACAACTATTAGAAATTCCATATAGAACGATGCTTCTGTCATCAGGTGATATAGGATTTACATCATCTAAAACATATGATATCGAAGTTTGGTTACCTAGTGAAAATTGTTATAGAGAGATTTCATCATGTTCTAACTGTAAAGATTTTCAAGCAAGAAGAGGATCAATTAGATATAAAGATGAAAACGGTAAAATGCAGTTCGCTCATACATTAAACGGTTCAGGATTAGCAGTTGGAAGAACATTAGTTGCTATTTTAGAGAACTATCAGAACGCTGATGGATCTGTGACTATTCCTAAAATTTTGCGTCCATATTTTAATAATATGGAAAAAATAGAAGTGTCAAAATAATGCCTACACTATACGTTGCCTCAATTCCCATCACTGGTAATTACAAAGAAACATCTAAAGAAGTTATGGAAAAAATAAAAGAATCAGACTTCGTGATAGGTGAAGAGAGAAGAAATGTTTTAACTCTTCTAGCCGCATCTGATGCTAGAGAGAAAGAGTATTATTTGTTAAACGAACACTCAAAAGATGATGATAGATTAGAGCTTTTACAACATCTGTTCAATTGCAGTACTGTTACTTTATTTTCTGATAATGGTACGCCTTGTTTATCTGATCCTGATTTTGAGTTCGTTAGGTTGTGTCGAGATAATAGTGTTGAAGTTAAATCAATAGGTGCAACTTCATCAATCACAGCAGCTATTTCTATATCAGGACTTGATTGTACTAAATTTAATTTCCTTTCATTTCCTCCTATAAAAAAAGATGAAAGAAAAAGGTTTTTTCATAACATAATAACTAGAGGCGTTGAAGAAACTAGTATATTTATGGAGCGTCCATACGCTTTGCAAAAAGTGTTAGAAGAGTTAGTTGATTTAAAATCTAAAATATTTTTAGGTGTAAATTTAGCGATGGAGAATGAATTCTCTATATATGAAACTGCGAAAGAAATACTTAAAAAACCTAAAATACCAAAATCACCTTTCATTATTATCATACCTAAAATAAGTGAAGCATTTTAAAATGTTTAACAATTAGGTGCTACTGTAACATATCAAACAATAAACAGATAAAAACTTTTATAGAGAAACATTGTCTATAAATATATTAGGATAAACTAAATTAGATGTTTTAGCAGTATATTGTTGCGTAATTATAATATCAATGATCTAATATATATTAGTAAGTCAATTATACAGAAATAAGGAGAGCGATAATTAAACGGGCGTACATTAAATGCGTAGCATCACACTATCCTGAGAATATAGTATATAATAATCCTGATGGCAGAATAACATCAAAAATTAATATCTACTCATACCACTATGCAAATGAAAAAGAGTGTGCATCAGATTTAGCTATTGCGGCTGCTGAAAAATTGTTCGCCGAACAAAATATCGATCGAAGTTCTATTGAAGCTATAATTGTCTGTACCCAATCTCCTGATTATATTATGCCATCTACATCATATATTGTGCATGGTGCTTTAGGACTTCCTGAAAGTACATTAGCATTTGATTATGCTCACGGTTGCTCAGGTTATGTATATGGTCTAGCTCTTGCAAAAAATTATATCGAAACAGGAATAGTTAATAATGTCCTATTAATCACAGCAGACACATATAGCAAATATGTCAACCAGAAAGATATGAGAACTAAACCATTATTTGGTGATGCGGCTGCTGCAACTTTAGTGCTTGGTAAAGAGTCATCAAAAGAGTTATTAAGCAACTTTAAATTTGGCACAAACGGTAAAGACTACGGTAAACTAATTGTTCATTACGGAAGATCAAGAATGGCAAATGCTGATGTTGAACTTGCTCACACAGATGTTTTTGATCAATTTGGTAATGCTCGAAACGATGCTCATATATATATGGATGGTAAAGCTGTTATGCAGTTCACACAATCTGTAGTTCCAAAAATGGTAGACGATATTTTAAAATCAGCAAAACTAAATATTGAAAGTATCGACAATTTTATTTTTCATCAAGCAAACAAAGTTATTCTAGATAGCCTACGAACGCTATGTCATATCCCTGATAATGATAAATATTGGAACGACACATCTGATATAGGTAACACTGTATCATCATCTATCCCTAATGCGATAAACAAAATTCAAGAGGCTAACGTACCGTTAGGAAAAAGAGGATTGTTAGTTGGTTTCGGAGTTGGCTTATCATGGGCTGGATGTCTAGCTGATCTATCTATGATTGAAACTGGCAAATAACTCTATATCTTTTCTACTATCCAATATCTTAACAACTATATATTTATTGAGAGTTAAAAGTGTCAAACAACTTCACACTAGTTTTTTATAACTTGGAGTAATGAACTGATCTATAACTCTACTGTCTTATATTCAAAATAACTAACTTCTATTTTAATAAAAAAACTAACTTACAATACTACTCTTTAACTTATAAATTTAAAACAATCTATATATGAAAGATGTAATTGTAAACAAGAGAAAAATCTATGAAAAAAATTCTATTAATTATAACAACATTGACAATATTTATAGCTTGTCAAACTGATAACCAAAACGGAAACGGTAACGGTGGGAATAATGGCGGAGGTACAGGTAATCCTTGTGATGAAGGAGAAACTGATGCGAACGGCAATCCTTGTGATGGCACTGGTGGCGGCGGTGGCGATGGTGGTACTGGCGGCGGTGGCGATGGTGGTACTGGTGGCGATGGAGATGGTGGCACTGGTGGCGGCGATGGTAGTACTGGTGGCGGCGATGGTAGTACTGGTGGCAATATATGCGATGATAGCAATAACAACGGCACAACCGAAAATAACAGTTCTGTATGGGACGGCAAAACAATGACTAAGCCTACTATTGCAAACAATTATTATGTTATCCAATCACCAGCCAATTTAGCTTGGTTAGCGTGCAATGATATCACTCCTAATAAAAACCTAAAAGCTAATAACATAAATATTAAATTTGCATCAGATATTGATATGGGTAATAAACCATTTATAGGTATAAAAAAGTTTCAAGGTATTTTTGATGGTGATAACAGAAGCGTAACAAATCTAAATATTCACGATCCAAAAGATAACAACACTATAGCTTTGATTAGAGAGATAACTGGCGACACTACCATAAAATATCTAACTCTTGCATCAGGCAGATCTAACGGTAAAAATAATGTAGCAGGATTTGTGGGAAAAGTTACAGGAACGGCTAGTAACAAAATTAAGGTAACGATAGATAACTCAACAAATAATCTAAGTATATCTGTTAACAATACGAACACATCAACTCCAACAGGTTTTGATAATCTTAGTGGGTTCATTGCAAATGCTGATTACGCAGTAGTGCGTATAACTAGATCTGCAAACTTAAACAACATAACAACCGTAACCAACTCCACTTCAAGAGCTGGTGGTATTATAGGAGCAGTTCAAAACTCAGAAGTAAATATTTATAACGTAATAAACACTGGAGAAGTTCTTGTAACAAATAGTAATAGTTCAGCAGGTAGTTCAACAGGTAGTTCAGCAGGTGGGATTGCAGGATATATAAACAATGGTGCTGATAAAGTTTTTGCAACCATTCATGAGAGTTACAGCACAGGAAATATAACAAATCAGAAAGGTTCAGCAGGTGGAATTATAGGTTATATTCGTCGAAGTGACGACACGATTAATAACGAAAATAATATTATCACATATAATTATAACACAGGTGATATAACTGGATATACATCAGGAGGCATAATCGGAACAACTGATGGAGGCAATGCGTTAATAGGACATTCACTTAGTTATTCAAATGTTATCGGCACAAAAAAAGGTGCGATTATAGGTGAGAATATTGAGCCTTTCGGTAATGCTTATGACAATAGTTTCTGGCATGCAACAGATCTAAACAATGTACCTATTCAAGATGATACTGGAGGGGGACTTACTGAAAAAGAGCTTACTAACCGAAATACCTTTGTAGGTTGGAATATAGGTAACAACGGGAGTAAATGGGAGATATTAAATAATGCAATTCACCCTACTCTTATAAATACTCCAGCCATTCACTAAAGATATTGAGTAGCTATGCAATAACAGAACTTTTTTACAATAAAATATAAAACTGTAAAAACATGAAAACATAAAATATGAAAATATTTTATACAAAAAAACATCAATAAAAAACCTCATAGTTTAACGCTATGGGGTTTTTGTTTTATTTCTATTTTAGTTTTAATACGATCTCTTAATAACTAAATATACCCTTGCCTACATCTTCTAGTTTTCACACTATCAAATGTGGACAAGGTATAAAAATATTAATACTATAACTCTGCATAAATTAATTTTTAATAGAACGCTCTAGCCTTCATACTGAAATTTTGGAGACATTAATTTAAATTTAAAATCTGCTAAATCAACTATCCCAACTGTTTCACTACTATCATACAGATCAAGTAAAAAACCTGCCATCTGTTCGCTTGTGTGATATCTACTAAAATTTTTCTCATAATCGTATGCTTCAGCATTTGTAGCAACTGCTCCGAACTCAGTTTCAGTAGCAGCTGGTGCTAAAACTTTAGCTTGTAGTTTTGATTTATCAGCTTGTAACTCTCTTGCAAGCCCTTCTGTAAATGCACTAACATAAAACTTAGTCGCACTATAAGCAACAACTCCACCAACAACAATATATCCAGCACCTGATGAAACATTTATAAGTTGAGTTCCATCAACATCTTTATAATCTTTCACATAAAGTGCTGATAAAATTGTTAACGCTTCAATATTCACACGTAACATTGTTGACGTCATTTCTATACTTTGTTCTGCAACAGTTCCATAATTTCCTAACCCTGCATTATTAATCCATGTGTCTATATGATAAGTTTTTAGACTCTCATACAGCTTGTATACATTCTCCATATCAGACAAATCTGCTAATTTTATTACTACATCAATAGACGGTGAAATTTTCAGAATTTCTTCTCTAAGCTTCTCTAAATTTTCTTTACGTCTAGCAATAATAATCAAATTTTTATGACGTCCAGCGAATGCTTTTGCAGCATCATATCCGATACCCGAACTTGCACCAGTGATCGCAACATAGCTATTTTTTGCTTCTTTATTTTCCATTTCTAAATCCTCCTAAAGTTTGTGTGTAATACACTACAACCTAGAGTGAACCTTAGGTCAAGCATTATTTTATTTATTAAATAAATGAACCACTCTACAGCTAAGTTTGAGGCTCTTATAAATTTAGTCATATACACTTTTAAACTCTCTCACACTTTCAAATCATATCAATCACATATCAATATAATTAAATAATCACCTATCATTACATATAAAAATACCACATTCCTAATTTGCATATAAACATAATTTATGTTAATATAGTTAAGTTCTTTAACTGATTATAAGTATCTTGAAATATTAAATACTCAATTGAAGTATCAAAGGAGAGGTGATGATAAAAAGAGCGTATATTAAACATATAGCTTCTCATTATCCTGAAAAAGTTATACACAATGATCCGAATGGCAGATTGACAGCAAAAATCGGCGTCTATTCATATCATTACGCTAGAGAAGATGAGTGTGCATCAGA
Organism: uncultured Deferribacteraceae bacterium; assembly: GCA_947041165.1. Lineage (GTDB taxonomy): Bacteria > Chrysiogenota > Deferribacteres > Deferribacterales > Mucispirillaceae > CAMQYB01. The sequence continues at coordinate 23,756 of CAMRCY010000026.1, forward strand.
CTTAGGTATATTAGCTGCTGAAAAATTATTCAAACAATATAATATAGACAGAAATGATATTGATGGAATAATTCTTTGTACTCAAGCAGCCGACTATATCATGCCATCAACAGCGTGCGTTATGCAAGGAAGATTAAAACTGCGTGAGGATACTTTTGCATTTGATATAACTCAAGGATGTTCTGGGTATGCATATAGTTTATCTATTGCTAAAGGGTTTATCGAAACAGGAATGGCAAATAATATCCTACTCATAAATGCTGACACATTAAGTAAAATCGTTCATCAAGGTGATATGCGTACAAAACCTATTTTTGGAGATTCTGCTGCTGCAACATTGATATCTGGAAAATACTCAAGAAGAGAGTTTTTAAGCAATTTTAAATTTGGTACAAACGGTAAAGATTATCATAAAATAATTATTCACTACGGTGGTACAAGAATGAAACACACCGATAGAGAGTTAGCATATAAAGATATCTACGATCAATTCGGTAATGCTAGAAACGATGCTCATATATATATGGACGGCAAATCTGTCATGAAGTTCACTCAAAAAGTTGTGCCGATAATGATGCATGAAATATTAGATAAAGCAAGATTGAACATAAGCGATATAGATAATTTTATATTTCATCAAGCTAACAAGATGATGCTTGAAGATATACAAAAAGCGTGTAAAATACCAGATGATGGTAGATATTGGAACAACATATCTGACATAGGTAACACCACCCATGCATCAATACCTAACGCCATCAACAGAATGCAAGCAAGAGATATTAAACTTGGACAGAGAGCATTATTAATGGGCTTCGGCGTAGGACTTTCTTGGTCCGGTTGCATCGCTGATCTATCTATGATTGATAACGAGGAGTAAATAGAACCCCTCACCCAAATTATAGTAACAATCCTAATACCGTAATCCAGATATATTAATTATCTATTAAACACACATCCAAAAACTGATAATTAACTAAAATCATACACATCAATTAGTTACTATATATAAATAAAAATATTGTCAATATATGAATTTTACATATATTGATAAAAACCAAATAAAGAATATTTGCAAGGAGCAGTTATGAAGAAAATTCTTATGTTATTAATGTTACTATCGATGATAGGAGCTTGTCAAAATGATAATTCAAGTGGAGATGGTAATCCTATTATACCTATCGTACCAACTGATTTTTACTTAGGTGATGATTTTACTATTGATAGTATAGACGGCAAATCATTTACAAGTAGCGATAAATCTTTAGCCTATACAGTAGACAAAATAACTCACATCGGCAAAACAGTTCCAAATATAAAAGCTGAATTAAAAACTGCAATAGAAAGTGTGCTTAATAAAAATACTGATATAACTTATACTTTAGGCGAACCAACATCAACACCTGATGCGATAGGATTTGGTGTAAACTTAAATATTAAATTTCCTGTAACGATCAAAGAAAACAGTATCGACACTGAAGGCGAATACTCGTTTACGATAAGTTTTAAGGATGACACCCTACCATGGGACGGCTCAAGTATAGAGCCTGAACTATCTACAGATGGAAATTATTATCTTATAGATATCGCACCTAATTTAGCTTGGTTATCAGACCAAACAGTTAAGATTAAAAAGAATGTTAGATTTATTAATGATATAGATATGGCGAACAGGTCTTTTAAAGGTATAAAAGAGTTTGGTGGTATTTTTGATGGTGATAACTATACTGTAAAAAATCTAAATATAGATAAAACTTCAAGTATAAATACATTCGCATTAATTGAAAAAATTACTGGAGATAGTACAATAAAATATCTTACACTTAATACAGGAAAAGTTACTGGTGTAAGTAATACACCTGATAATAAAGAGAATGTAAGTGCATTTATAGGATTCGTTGAAGGAACTGCTGACAAAATAATTAAACTTACAATTGATAATTCAACCACTAATCTAGGCTTAACATCTCTCATGACTAACAAAGAGGCAAACGTTTATATAGGTGGTTTTATCGCAAATATAGAGCTTGCAGATATATCTATAATAAACTCAAAAAACTTAGGAAATATAAACAATACTGATAATGTATCATTTATTTATACAGGTGGGATTATAGGATATTCACTTGATAACAGTATGATAAATATATCGGGTTCATCAAACAAAGGCGATATCGAAGTTAAGGCTATGGGCATTTATGCAGGCGGACTTATCGGAAGCAATAGTGGTGACGATGGTGGTAACATCTCTATAATAAACACGTTTAATACAGGAAACATAACAAGTAGTGGTGCAAAAGGTTTTACAGGTGGGTTTATCGGATACAACTATGGCTTTGATACTGGCAAGATAGATCTAGAAAACACATATAACACAGGCGATATATCTGCAACTAGAACTACTGGTGCTGATAAAACTTATTCAGGTGGACTTATAGGACAAAATAAGAATCACCCACTTACAATAAAAACATCGTATAACTATGCAGATGTCGCTGGTACAGATTATGGAGCTATAATAGGTAGTGAAGAGCTGAACCCTACAAATACTTATACTAATAACTTCTGGTATATACCACCATTTGAAGGTGTAATTATTGGCACTCAAACTGGAGCAACAGAACTTACTGAGGAAAAATTTAAGTTGGCGGAAACTTTTACTGCTAACACTTGGGATTTTACAAATACATGGGAAATCTTAGATGGTGCATTATACCCTACTCTTAAAACAAATCCTAATCCATAATTTTGTAATGTAGTAGTACCTATTAATTATTAGATACGAATATTTTAATAAATATCAATTAAGCCCCATAGTTTTATACTGTGGGGTTTTTATATTATCGTTTATATTTTCATTAAATGACTTATTATTGATTATGAACTGATGTGATTTCATATTACACTAACATAACATAATAATAGTTGTTTTTAAAAACAACTCTTTTCTCTTTATTATCAACGAATTATTATCTATTAAAAGATGTTAGAAACATATTTATCTATAAATATAGAGAAAAGTATTGATGAATTTTAAAAGTTGTGATAGTATAGATAAATCATGTGGTTTTGATGATCAACAAGGCGATTTCGTTAAGTCAATCTTAAAACATTTCAACCAAAATTTGTCTATTCCCCGGTAGCTCAGCTGGCAGAGCAAGTGACTGTTAATCACTGGGTCGGCGGTTCGAACCCGTCCCGGGGAGCTTAGACTTTACTATTTCAAACATCCATCTCAATCACTAACAATCAATTAAACTCAATGTAAATTTAATTACAATTTTTTTAATACACTTTAAATTCATTGCTCCACTACCATAATTTATTATAAATAAATTTAAACAATTTGACCCTAATCTTTTTATCTAATAAGTTAGTGCTAACTTTTTAGAGCAGTAAACAACATAATCAATCACCTACCCTATCCCTAAAATAGCTATCTTAAGTTTCTGTTTTTCATTGCTACCAGTTGAAGGAAGTCGCAATAACTTAATACCAGCTTTTTCTAAAATACCGTCTTTAACAGAATCTCTATACAGTTGATCGCTATTATTTTTATGAAATTCATGTCCATCAATCTCAACTGCTAAGTATGGGATTTTATTCATTGTATTGTAAAACAAAAAATCAACATGTGAATTTCTTTCAATAAATATAAGTTCTTCATCAGTAAAATCTTCATCAGTTTTAATAAAGTTTTTTAAAGGCATGGCATGAATAAAATCAATCGAACTAATATTATTCTCCTGTAAAACTTCATTGATACAAGCGTATGCTAAATTTTCAGAATCATAAACTGATATAGCTTTATTCTTTCCTAAATATTTCATCTTCTCTTCTGCATACTGTTTATATAGTAGATCGAAAATTGAACGTACTTTACTTGAAATAACATCAAAATTATTGTACTTAATATAATTAACAAGATCTAAAATATTCGAGCTACTTTTAGGTTTCTCATTTGAGTACACTAGGAAAAAGTTTGTTACAGCTCTTGATACTGCAACATTAATCATATTCGCATTATCAACAAAATCTGTAATATTATTATCAACCGTACAAAAAATTATTATATCTTTCTCTCTACCTTGAAATTTATGAATAGTATCTATCTCTATATTATCAGAAAAATGTTTTCTCATCTCTGTAACTTGATCTCTATATGGAGCGATAATTCCGATGCTTGCATTACTATCAATATTGGGCATAATTTCTTGCAAGATAATATCTATATGTCTTTGATTATACCTACCCCTTGCATGATTACCCTCTACAGCTTTTATGGAGCTTAACGTATTTTTATCCTCAATATCTTCTGTCATAATAATCAGATCATCATTGTAAAACTTTTTACTACAAAAATTAATTATTTTTGGATGACAACGATAATGTTCTTTCAACAACACCGATGGGGTTTCAGGATACAGCTCTGCGATAGATGATAGTAAACTATGTTGAAAATATTTATAAGCATTATCATAATTATACTTACTCCATATCGTTTCACCCTTTCTGATTACGTCACTCGTAATAACATTTGGAAGTTGTTTTAAATCTCCAACTATCACCATATTTTTAGCACAAGACATTCCAAGCACACTAGTTATAAGATCAGCTTGAGAGGCTTCATCAACAATAATATAATCAAAAGAACTACCATCATTACACATATTCTTGATCGAATATAGTGTGCTAAATATTATAGGATACTCATCAATAAAACTTGTACTAATTGAAGACATCTCCTTGATTGAAACTTTTTTATGTTCTTTACCTTGATATCTATCAAACATTTTTCTTTGTAACACTTTTAGAGAATCAGTATTAAGATTTTTTAATATATCATCCATATTAAAGTTGATTAGTGATGAGTTTATTTTATCGATACTATTTTCTAACTCTTTGATTTTAGAGTTGTAATACGCTTTCTGTATTGAGGCTACATATATGAAAAGGTTTTTGTCTTTTAAAGAAATATATTTAAATTTTAGTACCCTTAAGAAAAATAATTTATTTAAGAATGAATATGAATCGGTTTTACGATCTTTTTGACTAGTACAATAAAACCATAATTTAAATATCTTGTCTGTTGGCATATCGCTTAAGATTTTTTCTATCTCAATATCTCTATGCGTATCATTATAATCTTTATCAAAATATGTATCTTCTAAAACATACTCTGCTTTTAATTGAATAAGTTTTGCTAACTCATTTTGATACGCTAACCCTGTTTCTATTTTGGTGATATTATTGTAGATAGCATCTTCTAAGTAGCGAATGTCTTGATGTTCCCAAGCTGATAGATCGGGATATTTTTCAACTTGATTAGATATAAATTTTTCTTTATTATCTTTTGAACCTAAGAACGCTGTTAGAAAATCAAAATTATATTTTGCAAGTTTATCATCTACGTTTTTAATAGCAGCATTATTATTTGAAACTACAGCTACAGAGTAGTTGTTCAATATTAGGTTAGCAATGATTGATAATATTACTTGAGTTTTACCTGTGCCAGGTGCACCTTCAATAATACTTATCTGTGATAAAAAAGTATTCTCTACAGCCTTTTTTTGACTTAGATTAATACCGAAAGGATAAATCAATCTATTTGTATCAAATGCTTTCTTAGCAATAGGTTGTTTAGATAGATATGTTCCAAGAACAGAATAATCAGGAATTACATTAATCTTATCGAAATAACCTTTAAGAATACTATCGCCCTCTTCTTCATCTTCTACGTTTTTAAACTTTATGGTTTCAGACCCTTCAGCAAAATACTCCATCTTCTTTATATTTTCTGAATCACTTAAAATATTATTATTTTTTACTATCGTTACATTTTTAGAATTATATTTATATGGCTTTGAGTTACTAAAAAACTTTACATAAACATATTGGAGTTTTTTATACATATATTCAACTTCATTTGTTTTATCATTATTGTTGATAAAGACCGTAAAACAATATCTATCTTTAGAAGCCTCGTAAAACATTACCTTATCATCAGGTTTTAAAACACTCATTGTTCATATCTCCAAAACTTTAATCTATTATTTTATAGCTTACCTAAAACCTCATATATATTAATACTATATAAATTATCATTACAGTTATATTCTTATTTACCTACTTTCGCAAGTTTCTTTTTTACATCTATTTAATCATATATATGTAGATAATGTTGACATTCAGATAGGTAGTATAGGTGGCTTTATGTATAAAAAGTTAGCACTGACTACTCTAATACTGGAGTAATATAAAAAGCGTAAGAGGTTAATCTTACGCTTTATTAATAATATAAAAACTGAAACCTATCTTTCAACTTCTTTATCTTTTTTTACACTCGTATGTTTCTCTATCAGATCTTTTTTCATTTCATCATCACCGATCAGATACCTACTTATAATATCTGCATCTTTGGAAGCTTTATAGATCTCATTCGGATCATTCTCTAAGGCTTTAATCCAGCTACTCACATATGCAGCATTCTGTTCAATATTATTAGGAATACCAGTTTTCATAGCTAGAAAATAACTTGCGATCTCTGCTTTTAACTCCTCCTTTGCATACAACGTTTGATCGATATGTCCACCGTGTAATGTGTTTCTATCAAGTCTACTTTTATGTCCAGTCCAGTGAGCAAGTTCGTGTAACGCAGTACCATAATATCCTTTAGCATCTTTAAACTGCTCTTTGATTGGTAGAGTGATTTTATCATTTCTAGGATCATAATACGCACTGTTTGAAGTTTTATGAATTATAGATGCACCTGAACTTGTGATAATTTTCTCAGCTGTTTCAATCGGATTCCAATTCTTTTTATTTTCATCTATTTGGAGTGGTGGAACGCCGTTAATCTGTTCAAAATTAAATACATAAGCAGCTTTAACAATCGGAGATCTAAGTCGCATCGATACAACCTCTTCAACGCCGTCTTTGTTCTTCTCTTTGACGTCTTTGGTAAATTGCCAGTATTCAACATATCCAGCTTTAGCACCTTTCATAATACTATAGCCTTTAGTTTTGGCTTGATTAAATGTACACCATCTAGGATCATCAAAACCTCTTGCACTTAATGCAATAAAATTACCACCTTGATACTCTTTGTTGCTGGTGGGATTGTACGGTATTAGATTTGAACCACTCCACGGTTTCTGCCACGGTGCAGTACCTTTTTTCATCTGATCGATTAGAAGATCGGCAAGCTCTTTTCTTTTATTATCCATCAAGCTCATTTCTCATCTCCTAGGCTAGGCTCTCCTAGGTTAGATGATTTTAGAGTGGATTTAGATAGACTAGATGTGTCTAGATTTAATTCTTCTAGTGAGATGAAATCATCATCGATCATAGCCTCCATGGATTCATCTTCAAATGCTCCGAGTGCTAGTGCTTGCTTTAAACTGTACTCATTTTCTAAAAGTTTTTTGATTGGTTGTTTTGATTGCATAAAACACCTCCTATATACTACTACAAGAGGTGTAACAATTTATTAATTGATATAGAAAAATGAGTTTAAAAAGTCAGTACTAACTTTTTATTTATTGGAGTAAACGAACATTAAAAAAGCGTAAGAGGTTCATCTTACGCTTTATGGTGATCTATAATATTTGAGTAACACTATACTATTTTTTCTTTTTCTTCCTAGTAATACTATATCTAGAGCTATTTATATCTTCTTTAAATTCAGCAATCCATCCATTATTTTTAAAAGCAGTTAATAATGCCGTACTTGTATCGTCAATATCAAACTTAGGACGTAATTTAGTATTGAAAATATCTAAATATTCAGTAAGTTCCAGCGTAGCTAAATACTCCATACAAATGGTTTTGTCTAAATTTGATAAATATGATACAAGTAAATCTATTTTTAGAGAATTATCTAAATCATCATTATTTATTAAATGATCTAGAAGTATATTAGATATCGGTATAGTTTTCGAAATAACATCATCAATATTTTCTATTGCTAGTTCAAGTAAAATATTCTGGATGGATATATCAAAATCATCATAACCATTAATTAAATCAGGAACTTCTTCGTCATCAAGGTTATTTTCTAAAACATGAACATTAATAGCTGTTGAATATCCTTTTCCTAATATAGAGATCGGTGTTTTTGCAAAAGCAAGTAACTCCAGTTTTGTTTCATCTCCAATATCCAAAGTGAGTATTTCTATTAATTCATTAAGATTAAATAATGAAGCTGTCATTATTTTACCATATTCACTGATATTGTTTTCTATAAAATATAAAATATCAGTTGGATGACTTTCTCTGATAATTATTAACCATTCCTCAGTCATACCTGGAATTTTACAATCAATGAGAATATGTAGCTTTTCAGGATTAACCTTCGTTATGTCTATAGTTCGACGAACTTTTAATGTGGATACTATCTCTTTGTATTTATGGTTCAGTAAGTTCATTTGTATTATAAAAGAATTAATAAATGCTGTTTTATCATCAGTAGTATAACCTTCATTCAATTTTGAAAAATCTAATGATGTTTCACTAGCATTTATATAATCAATTAATAATTGATTAAACTTGTTAAGTTTAAAGTATTCTAAAATATTATCCTCGGAGCATAATACTTTACGACTTTTTAATAAATAATTCCACAATGTTGTGTTTATAACATCTGAAATTACAGTTATAGGTGTTTCTAAAAAATCTAAATACTTTTGCTTTTGCTTAATAGATATATCATTGTCATTGTCATTGTCATTGTCATTGTCATTGTCATTGTCATTGTCATTGTCATTGT
>CAMRCY010000027.1 GCA_947041165.1 uncultured Deferribacteraceae bacterium
AATCAATACCAATACCGAGTTTGACATAACAGATGCTGATATTAATGACGATACACTCAACTCTCAAGATGATGCAATCAATACCAATACAGAGTTTGATATAACAGATGCTGATATTAATGACGATACATTCAACTCTCAAGATGATGCAATCAATACCAATACCGAGTTTGACATAACAGATGCTGATATTAATGACGATACATTCAATTCTCAAAATGACTCAATCAATCACCGATATGATATCGGCACTTCTCTTGGTATGGAGGAAGCGATCAATCCTGAAAGTGATCAGGTTGATCTAACTGACAATCAAACTAATATAATTGACACACCTATTTCGCCAGAAATATCTCTATCAAATAGCAAAAAAATCAAAAATCAAAAAATGATAGATAAGCTTGAGAAGAGATTAGAAGAAATTCAAAAGAACAAATAAATCTATTCACAAAATCATCTCTCTCTCAATCTTTATAATAGCATAATTATTACTTGCTACCGTAAAAAATAAAGTTTATACTCTAATACAAAATAAACTCCTATAAGGGAGTAGTGGAATAATAACAATTAAATCTCTCTTGATCTACACATATAGAAAAGAGAGTTCGATTATAATATTTCCACAACTAAAGAGGTACAAAATCTATGGATGTTTTAATTATAAACGGACCTAATCTTAATATGCTTGGAATAAGAGAACCTAAAAAATATGGTGTTAAAAAATATGCAGATATTCAAAAAGAAGTAACTGCGTATGCCTTAACTCACGGTATCTATGCTGATTTTTATCAGTCGAACTATGAAGGTGAGATTATCGATACTATACATAAATCAACAAAATACGATCACCTAATCCTTAATCTTGGTGGACTAACTCACACAAGCATTTCTATTCGAGATGCTTTATTATCTGTTAAATCAGAATTTATTGAAGTGCATTTATCTAACATATTCGCTCGTGAAGAGTTTAGACATACATCATATATATCTGATATCGCAATAGGGATTATTTCAGGATTTAAAGAATATTCGTACTATCTTGCAATCGATTACTTAGTACATCTGCCAAAGAAGGAAGTCAAGTAATATGCGTAGTAAAGCGATAGAAGCCTTACAAAAACAACTTGAAAAGACATCTCATAGTGCCTATTTTATAAGCAACATAGTTGAAGTTTCATACCTTGTGCCTTTCACAGGATCATCGGCGTATATTATAGTTGAAAAAGATGAAATAATATTTATAACCGATGCAAGATATGAAATTCAATCAAGAGATGAAGTTAAAAGTAGCAACGTAAAAATAGAAATTATAACTAGCTATACAGATGCTTTAAAATCTCTAGAAAAGTATAAAAGTATATTAATACCTCCAACATCATCGCTTTCAATTTATGAAGAGTTGCGTACGCTCAATCTATCTGTGAATATTGATAAAGTCGATGTGATCACTCAATCAAGATTAACTAAAGAAAGTGATGAAATAAAATTAATTAAAGAACAGTATGACATATCTGCAAGAGCTTTTAAAAAATCTATAGACAATTTTAGGTTTGGTGAAAGTGAGCGAACATGGGCAGCAGAGCTTGCATATAATATTATAACAGAAGGTGCAATCGGTGAAAGTTTTGATACGATCGTTGCATCAGGACATAGAGGGGCATTGCCTCATGGCGTTGCATCTGATAAAGTTATCGATGATGCTGAACCTGTGATAATAGATTTTGGTAGCAGATCAACATATAACTCTGATTACACTCGTGTGGTATATAACGGTAATAATAGCGATGTTTTAGATATTATTGATATCGTAAGGACAGCTTTACTAAAAGCGATTGACGCAGTAGCTGTTGGTAAAAACAGTTCTGATATTGATAAGGTAGCAAGGGAGTATATCGATTCTACAGGGTATGGCAATTTTTTTAATCATTCGCTTGGACACGGAATAGGTTTAGATGTGCATGAGCTACCATATCTTAGTAAATCAAAAAGCACTGTATTAGATAATAATATGGTATTCACAATAGAACCTGGAATTTATCTTCCTGATAAGTTCGGTATAAGACTTGAGGAAACAATACTTATTAGAAATAACCAAACTGAACTATTAAGTTCTCACCTAGATCACTACATATATAAAATATAGTGGACAAATAAAACACAAACTGTATTTTATAAATAATTAAAAACACATAAGTAGTTATTTCACTAAGATAACCTTACATGTTTTAAGGAATGATTTATGGTTAAGGATATTGGTTATAAGGTTGCTGTTTTAGGAGTTGTACTTCCACTCATTTGGATAGGGATATTTAAGTTTACATTAACAGAGGCAGAAGCTATTAAACCTATGGTTGAAAACTCTCCACTTATGAGTTGGCTCTACAGTATTTTTTCAGTTCAAGGAGCATCACGTCTTATCGGATCGATAGAAATCATAACAGCTATCGGACTTATCACATCACTTAAATTTCCTAAAATAGGTGCATATGCAGGCGTTGCTTCAACGTTTATCTTTCTAGGTACATTAAGCTTTATGTTTACGACACCTGGTACTTGGAAAACTGTAGACGGCGTTTTTATTACCAACTTTTTCATTTTAAAAGATGTTGTTCTTTTAGGAACATCACTTATGGTTGTTGAGCGTAGTGGGCTTTTAGAAAAAATTGCAAAAAAATGTAATCTAAAAATGTAACCAAAAACAAAACAAAACGACTAATAATTAGGAAATATAATTTATGGGGATTTTATATGAAAAAATTGTTACGAAAAATTCATCTTTATCTAGGACTTTTCACATTACCAATGGGATTACTACTAGCTCTCACAGGAATAGTTTATATCTCAGGATTTAATCAAAATGTCGGTGCTGAAATCAATAAGTACACACTTGACGGAGTTGTTATTGAAGCTGGAAATGAGGTTAGTTTTTTACAGGAGTGGACAAGTAAAAATAATGTAGAGATGCCACGAACTACAGAAATCAATCAAGGTAAAGGTGGAGCTGTTATAGTTGGTACACCACATTACGGTATTGAGATTAAACCAGGAAAAAATCAAACTTTTTTAACCACTACTAAAAGATCTGTATTGGGTGATATGATTATGATTCATAAAGCAAAAGTTAGATGGTTTGCAAATGTCTTATCAATTCTTCTAGGTATAAGTATGTTTATGTTTTATATAAGCGGTATAGTTATCGCCTCATTTAAGAAGAATGTGAACGGCGAAAAAGTATTGAAAAAAGAATATATTATCACATTAGCACTTGGAATTATAATAACGGTATTCGTCTGTGTTGCATCAGTTATCTAATAAAACATTTTGCTAAGATTATTAAGTTTATTTGATAGACTTGCCTATCTCATTCACAATAAAACCATTAGTTACTATTAAGTTAGTACTGATGGTTTTTTTTGTTTTTACATTTTTCTACTATTAATTTTAATGATTTTATAATATCATATCTTTCAGCATAGATTACTAATAAAAATTAAACAACTGGAGTTTAACGTGAAAAAAGCATTAAGGAAAATTCATCTGTATTTAGGACTTTTTACATTACCCATGGGGCTTATAATAGCTATTACAGGAATATTGTTTGTCATAGGATTTGATGAAGACACCGGTGCTACAATTAATGAGTACACAAGTTTAGAGATAGTTGAAGAAGGGAAAGAAGTTGAGTTTTTAAAAAAATGGACAGCAGAAAACAATATTGCTATGCCTAGAACAAATGAAGTAATGGAGCATAAAGGATCTATAATTGTAGGAACTCCGTATTATAACATCACTGTTACAGTAGAGGATGATGGGACTTCAATTGAAACTATAAAAAAATCTTTCATTGGTGTTTTATTTCTAGCTCATGAAGCGAAGGATCTCAGATGGTATGTAAAAATATTATCAATTCTTTTAGGCCTTAGCATGACTACATTTTATATAAGTGGAATTATTATTGCATCATTTAAGAAAACAGTTGATGGTAAAAAAGTAGTTAAAAAAGAGTATGTCGTTACATTGATTTTAGGCTTTGTAATCACAACTCTTATAATCATTATATCAGCAGTATAATATAAAATTATTTACCTTATTTAAAAATATCGTAATTTAATTATTTGTTTTATTATAGAATATAACTGTAAAAATTTTATACGTTATTTAACAGTATAAAAATAAAATTATTTAACTTATTTTAGAACATAAAAATAGAGAGGCTGTAATTGTAATAATTCTAACCTCTCTATTTTTTATATCTAATTTTATATTTCAACTTTAAATCTTAATATATAATTTACAATTCAAATACCTTTAAACATCAATTATATTATTCAAATTTTTGTGATCTTCTCTCATTTGCTTGCTCGTTCAATCTTCTAATTCTCTCTTCAACAGGTGGGTGTGTTGAAAATAAATTCTTCATACCTTTTGCACCGAAAAAAGGATTCATGATAAACATATGTGACATAGCAGGTTTAGCTTCACTCATCTGATTTTGAGAAATTCCATATGATATTTTCTGTAATGCCGACGCTAAAGCTTTAGGGTTTCCAGAGATTTTTCCACCTCTTTCATCAGCTATATACTCTCTTGATCTTGAGATTGTCATCTGCACTATCATCGCTGCCATAGGTGCAAGAATTATCATAGCTATTGCCACAATAGATGACACAGGAGATGATCCTTCCTCATCTCTATTTCCACCACCTAAAATCATACCCCATTGAGCAATATTTGTTATAAGCATAATCGCACCTGCAAGTGATGCTGCAATAGTTGAAATTAAAATATCTCTACCGTAAACATGAGCAAGTTCATGTGCTAAAACACCTTCCAACTCTTCTTCATTCAACAATGTTAACAATGTGTTTGTAACCGCAACTGCTGCATTTTGTGGATTTCTACCTGTTGCAAATGCGTTAGGTGCACCCGATTGAATAATATAAACTTTAGGCATAGGTAGCTCTGCACTTGCAGCAAGCTTTCTAACTGTGCTATAAAGTTTTGGTTGTGTTGTTTCATTAACTTCTTCTGCTTTATACATTTTAAGAATAATTTTATCACTATACCAGTATGAGAAAAAGTTCATACCAACAGCCAATACTAACGCTATAATCATACCGTTTTGACCACCTAGCACATTACCGATAAACATAAAAAACGCTGTTAATAAGCCTAGCAAAATAAATGTTTTAATACCATTCGTTGTCATAAAATCTATACACCTCTTGAAATTTATTTATTTATAATTCTATATATCACGAATATACTCTATTATATTAATAATATAAATATACCATATTTAACGCAATATCACAAACCGATAATTAATTATATCTACTCAAACAGAACATATTTAACATCCATTATATAGATAGATATTTATTGTAAAAGTTCTAACAACCTATCGATCATTGTAACTACAATTTAGTAGAAACTATATATTCAAATCACTATAATCAACTATCCCGTTCTAGATAAATATATTACTTACTATACAAAAAGCAAATATATAATATTAACTATTATCTAGTAGTAGTTTAGGTAATGAAAATTTATTGGATTTAAGTTACGATGTGGAAATGAATTACTCAAAACAAATTAACAGTACTTCTATCTATGCGAATTGATATTAGATTTTACAATTTTAATCTTTTAATTACATTCTCAATATCAACTGTATCAACCGTTGTATTTACACAAGGGCCGTTCGGTCTACTATTGATTACACCTATCGCTTTAATAGGTAGCACATCTCTTATTCCAGATAGAAGATCTCTCTCGCAAGCAACAGCTAAAACTAACTCTGGTCTACTTTTTGCAATCTGTTGACGTGCAACAGTTCCACCAGTTGCAACAAAAATATCTATCTTGTAGTCATCAGATATATTTATCAAGTTATCAACAACACATTTGCCACACCTTGCACAGTTGCGTATATCTGTTGTGATTTTTCTTCCACAACTTTCAAGCTGTAAACAATGAGGCAGAAGGATAGCAATTTTTTTAACAGTTCTATTCTTCAAACTATTTACAACGAAATCATTACTAATAGTAATAATCGTCCACACCATCTTTTCGTAATCGAGTTTAAATAGTTTAGATAACCCTCTTGCAATAGGTGCAAAAACTTTTAGCCACATAAAACGTGTGTTTATAAATGGTATCAACTCTCTCTCAAAAAATATCGATAACTTCATTAATATTGTAAAAAGTATACCTATAAGTAGAAATGCGTATATCACATATATCCCATATTTCATACTTGATGGAAACACATACGACACTGCTGTTATACAAACAAAAAGTATCGCTAAAAAAGCTGAATATATGACCCAACCCGATAGAACGAGCATCGGAATTACTACAAACTTGCTATATATCGGAGTGTTACTGCTATACAAATCTATCACCTATTTTTAATTTATTACCCGATAAGAAACTTGATGTATCCATAGATTTCTTACCCTCAGGTTGAAGATTTAATATTTTTAATCCATAATCATTTGTTCCAACAGTGAAACTGTTTTTATCTATATCTATTATCTCACCCACTCTACCATTTGATAATATATCTGTAACAACTGCTTTACTAATTTTTATCATCTTACTGTTTAGCGATGAGTATGCTGATGGCCAACCGAAAAATGCTCTCACTTGTCTTTCAGTCTCAACTGCATTTTTGCTCCAATTGATAACTCCATCCTCTTTCTTTATTATAGGAGCTAATGTTGAGTTGTTATCATTCTGTTTTATAGAAACTAAATTCTTAAAATCATTTAATGTTTTAACAGTTAACTCTGCACCGATTTTGGCAAGCTCATTAGATATATCATGTGATGTTTTATCACCGATCAAAATTCTCTCTTGTAGCAGAATATCGCCAGTATCCATTCCTTCATCCATAAGCATAGTTGATACGCCAGTTTCCTCTTCACCGTTGAAGACAGCCCAGTTAACAGGAGCTGCTCCTCTATATTTTGGCAGAAGAGAGAAGTGTAGATTAACAGGAGCAATTTTAGGAATTTCTAAAATCTCCTTAGGCAGAATTCTACCGTATGCAACAACTACAAAAAAATCAGGAGCTATATCTTTTAGAATAGATATCGCCTCATCGTTTCCTCTAAGTTTATTCGGTTGATAAATTTTTAGACCTTTGCTTAATGCGAACTCTTTAATCGGAGTGACAGCTAACTCTTTGCCACGACCTTTAGGTTTATCCTCTCTAGTTATAACAAGAGGTATATCGTAGTTTAAATTATATAAACTCTCAAGTGTGCCTACAGCAATATCGGGTGTTCCCATAAATACAATTTTCATAAACAATATTATAAAATCATGCTAGAAAATTGCAACACTTATATTTAACTTGCAATTATTATTGTAGTTAATATATAATTGTAGGTATGAATATAGAACCCCAATCATTAAATGATTTACATACAATATTTACACAAAACCTACCATATTTAATCCAGTTCTTTGTAGGAATTGGTGTTGGTATTTTAGGCTATCTTTTAGGAATAGGCGGTGGAGTACTTATCGTCCCTGTGCTTATACTGCTTCTTGACATGCCTGCACATCAAGCTGTTGCGATATCTTTAATTGTGATCGTTGCAAACAGTATGAATATCTCACTCAAACATCTTAAATCTGGTATGGCAAATATAAGACTAGGTTTACTGTTGTCAATAACGGCAGTTATCGGATCACTTGTTGCAAGTATTATATCTGTTGGATTAAACGGTAAAACTATACTACTGGTTTTAGGTGTGATACAACTTCTCGTTGCAGTTTTAACATATATAAAATCAAGAGCAACTAAACAATTTATTCCATTAACAGAAGAAGATGAAAAAAACCTTCCATTTTTTGCAGGAAGATATATAGATAAATCTACAAAAATTGAGATAAAATATAAACCTATAAAAATGGTTACAGCAGCACTCACATCAACTCTCGCTGGATTATTCGCAGGAATAGCAGGCGTTGGTGGTGGAATATTATTAATACCTACGATGAACCTTATATCTTATGTGCCTATTAAAGCGGCAACTGCAACATCAGGACTTATAATAGGGTTTACAGCATTCTCAGCATCAGTTGTATATATATCAGCAGGATATTTAGATTCTAACAGCATAATCTTGATCATACATATACTTCTAGGTTTACAAGTTGGAACATTTTTATCAAATAAATTCTTGTCAGCTATCACTGATAAAAAATTATCATACCTATTAATAGGATTGCTAATTATAGCCTCATCACAGATACTATTAAAAGCGTTAAGATAAGTTTAAGAGTAGGAGAAAGTTGAATGCAAACACATAATAAAATTGAAAATAATAATTTGATTGACCCGACAACAGTAGTTACAAAATATCTAAGCGTTGCAATGAGAGTTGTGCTGACTGGTATTATATTAACATTAGTAATCTACTATATAACTGAATTTATAAATATTCCTGCAAGCGATACAATATTGCAAGTGCTAGAATATTCACTATTCATAATAATAATCTCATACCCAGTTGTGATATCATTAATACTGTTCATAACTTATATTATAAACAAAAATAAGAGAGGGGTTTTGTTAGGAGCTGGAATACTTATATCATTAATCGTATCATTCATATCAGCTATTCTTGTTGAAAGATAGTTTTAGTGAACTGATTTAAAACCTTTAGCACTTTATACCCTTACGCTACCAGCAAGACTTTAACTTATGCACTTGCTCAACCGTTGCACTTTCCAACTTTTGTTACTAGTCAAAACATGCTAAATCTAATTCGTCACGTTCTCTATCAATCACATAACTAATATTATGTCAAAATAATATTAATCCGTTTTATGTTTTTAAGCGTCTTTAATCTATTATAAAGTTTATCAATGTCTATTGATTTTCCGTTCACCGTCACAATCTCTAAACAGTTATCGTGATCTATATGAACATGTTGCATCGATATAATTATATCGTGATAATCGTGTTGAATATCTATAAGGCGAGAAACGATATCCCTATGACTATGATCGTATATATATATGATCGCACCAGAACTCATACCATCTAATTTAGTAGACTTGCTACGTAAGTTCGATTCAATTAAATCTGAAATCGCTTTTGATCTTGTTTCATAACCTTCTTCTTTTATATGGCTATCAAACTCATCAAGTAGTCCACTATCGATTGAAACTCCAAACCTTATCACTTTACTCATAATTATATCCATTTAAAAAGTTCTTTATGTCTATGGCTATCATAGTATGAAAAAATAATTTTTTCAATAAAAACACCATGTTTCATTTCTTGACAAAAAAGAGGTTTACATTCAACTTAGAAGAAGTAAATTAATTAAAGGAGAGAAATATGAAACAAATTCTATTTCTATTAGTAGCAAGTATTATCTTTGTAGGATCAGGCAATGCAAAAGATATGAATAAAGGAGTACCAATACCAAAAGACATAAGTACTCCAGATACTTTAAACACTCACTTAGGTGAAATAAAATTATTTGACGGTGTAACAGATAAAGTAAACATGGAAAAACTTTATTATAATCTAGATCTTAATCGAGCTGTATCTGTATATTTAAACGGACTTCAACTGTCATCAATGAACGCTATGCGTAAAGGTCTTTTAAGTGTTGGTAAAGCAAATAATACAGTTGTTATTACTGAAGAGTTTTTAAATGCTGGCTCTTTATTTCTTACACCTAACACAACATCAGTATATTTTTCAGCATGGATAGAGCTATCAAGTAATCAAGCTATGGTACTTGAAACTCCTCCTAATAATTTAGGTTTTATTGATAGCCACTTTTTTGAGTTTGTTACAAACGTTGGAAATTTAGGACCTGATAAAGGTAAAGGTGGCAAATATTTAATTCTTCCTCCAGATTATACTGGTGAAATACCTAAAGGTTACTACGTTATCAAAACTCCAACATTTGGAAACTGGTTGATGGGTAGAGGATTTGCAGTTGATGGAGATCCTAAACCTGCAATAGACTCTATTAGAAATAACTTACGCATGTATCCTCTTGGACAAAAACCTAAAGAGATGAAGTTTGTTAATATATCTAAAACTCCTATAAATACTTTAGCTAGTATGGATCATAAAGTATATAACGACATCAACGCTGTTATTCAAGCAGAACCTGTAACAACTTACAGCACTGAACTTTTAGGACAGATGGCTGCAATAGGAATTGTTAAAGGTGAAAAATTTAACCCTGATAAAAGAATGCAAAAAATTCTTAAAGAAGCAGCCGATATCGGTGCTGCAACTGTTAGAGGAATGATCGCTTATCCAAGAGATCAAAGATATCGCATATATCCTGACAGATCTTCATGGCTTAACCCTCTGATGGGTGGGTACGAATTTGAAATTAACAACATTCGTGAACTTGATAGCAGAAGCATATTCTTCTTCTATGCAACAGGTATTACTCCTGCTATGACATTAAAATTCATAGGTAAAGGATCTCAATACGCTTACGCATATATAGATAATAAAGGCGATATTTTAACTGGCGATAAAACATATAAAATAACATTGCCTGCAAATGTTCCTGCAAAAAACTATTGGTCTTTAACTGTCTACGATGGACAAACAAGATCTCTACTTAGAACAGGACAAGAGTTCTCTGCAATCAGTAGTTACTCTAAAAACTTGAAACCAAATAAAGATGGCTCATATGATATTTATTTCTCTCAAACAGCTCCTAAAGGTTTTGAAAATAACTGGGTGCAAACTGTTAAAGGAAAAAGCTGGAACACTGTATTTAGATTATATGGACCACTTGAGGGTTGGTATGATAGAACCTGGCAAATATCTGATCCGATCGTAGTTAAATAGTAACAATATAAAATTAGTGAAATAAACTTTGCGGTCATACTCTATATTGGGTATGACCGTATTTTCTATCTAAAACCACTGCCAGTTATAACTGCTATATTTGTACTCTAAATATATTTGATATGTACATCATATTGAAGTTACAAACACATAACTAACCTCTAAATCTCATCTAACAATATACTCACTATATTTACTTGCAAATACATACACGCTAATATCTAAATATCATGTCATAACATACTCACTATATTTACGTCTAAATACATACACGCTAATATCTAAATGATAGTTGTATAATATATATATTCTGCTAAACTTAAACAAAATTTATTTTGAGGTGATATGTGAAAATATTAACAATCTTTCTTTCAATCTTCCTACTGCCAACAATCTTATTAGCTGAGATCAATGCCCTGTATAATCTAGATCTAGAAAATATCAACAACGATAATCAAACATATTTTGATGGATCATTAACATTAACCTCTGATACCGATGTTAAAACTTTAACAATTTTAAAAGATGGATTTTATGATTTTGCAATTAACGGCAAACCTGTTCTAAATAGAAGTAGAATAATTGATATTGAACTCAGTAAAAAAACACCAACTGTAATTTCGTATAAAAAGAAGATCACAAATATAGACAATATAACAGCTAGTGAAATATCTTTAATTAATATCGCTCCTGAAATTATGGACAATCAATCTATAATATATTTATTCAATATTAAAACTCCTAAAACATTTACACCAAAAAAGAGCAAGAACAAAAATACTGTCACGTTTAATCTTAACCACCCGTTTAAAGATTTAGATATCAAAGATAAAACAAACAAAAAAACAACTGTTTCAACTTATATTTTCAAAATAGATAAAAAGAATAATCAATCTATCAACTCTCTTTATGGACACTCTAACCATTATAAAAATATGTTAAAATCTCTATACCCTGATATAGAACTCTCAACATCTCTATTATATAATGATGATTACGCTGTAATACTTGATATATATGCACAATAATTACAATTTTCATGACATTATAATAAGTTTCAATATAATACAAAACATAGAATAACATACAAAGATCTACTCCTAACTTTTACTAATCAACAGTATGAGTTAGGGGTATTAAACAGATTACACTGCTAGTCCACCCTATTAATAAACACTCAACATACTACTCACCACTATCAAACTAATCAAAAAACTAATCGATTATAATAATTATATGATCGACTATTTTAACTTTACTTATATTCATTACAAAAATGTAATTGTATATTATATATATTATGTTAAAATTGAAGATAGATTTTATTTTGAGGTAATATATGAAAATAGTAACGATTTTACTTTCCGTTTTTCTACTCCCAGCTATCGTATCCGCAAAAATTAATGCAGATTACAAATTCTATTTAGACAATCTAAATAATGATAATCAAACATACTTTACAGGTACGTTAACATTAATATCAGATACAAATATCGAAAACCTATCGATTGCAAAAAAAGGATTTTACGATGTTGTGGTTGATGGAAAAACATTGGTTATTAATGAAACGACTATTAATATCAACTTAAATAAAAACACTCCATTTGAAATCTCATACAAGAAAAAAATTACTAAATATGACACTGTCACAGAAAACTTTATATCAATATTAAATATCGCTCCTGAAGTTGAGAACATTAAAGATATAGCATATACATTTGATGCAAGGTTTCCTAAAGATTTTATTGGGATTGTGTCTAATGATAAAAAAGATAACAACATATTTTATCTTAACCATCCACTTATCGGAACTGAAAACATACACGTTATAGCATCTAAAGATTTTGTTGTTAAAAGCAAATCTGCTGATAATATCACAGTTTCAACATACCTATTTAAAAAAGATCAAGATCTAGCTGATAAATATATTAATGCTGTTTTTGACTATATCACCTACTATCAAAAAATATTTAACACAAAATATCCATACGATCAGTTCTCTGTGGTTGAAGTTAAATCTCCTGTTGGATATGCAGTTCCTACCTATACTGCGATCGGTGAAGTGATTATTAACTTTCCATTTATAATCGATATATCATTAAGGCACGAAGTTCTGCACCAATGGTTTGGAGTTGCAGTCGGCGTTAAAGATAATCAAAACTGGTCAGAAGCATTAACAACATATTATTCTGATTATTACTACAATGTAAAAAATAACACAGATGTAAATTATAGAAAAAAAGTTTTAGATAGTTATATGACTCACGTTGATCAAGATAACAAACTTAACGCTCTTATAAGTTTTGAATATAACAAATCAAGAAAAGATCAAACTATCGGGTATGGTAAAGGTGTGTTTTTATTTATTATGCTCGCAGATATAATAGGTGAAAACAATTTCAATTACGATGTTTCTAACTTTATAAAAAAATATCTTTTCAAAGAAGCAAACTGGAGAGATCTGCTCGTATCATTTCAACCTGCTAATAACAGAAATATTGAATCACTATCTGAGTTTATGCTTTCATCTACAAATATGATTGAATTTAAAAACTTTAAAAGCACAATAGATATCAGTAAAGGTAGCTACTATATTGAAGTTGAATACGATAGAATGAGTGGCCCTGCAATTGTTAATATCGGATACACAGTTGACTCTGAAGGAAAAATTCTTACTGGTGAAAAACAATCAGTGCTTGGAACAAATAAATTCAAAGTTCAAATCCCTTCACCTTATGCTAAAATATATTTAGATAAAGAATATAAATTGTTTAGAAGTTTAACTAAATCAGAAATACCTATCACTGTTTCTAAATTTTTAAATAGCAAAAATATCATCGCAATAGCTGATAATAATGAATGTGACAATATGATTAATCAATTGAAAATTAAAAAAACTTTCACTTCAAAAAATATAACTATGAAAGATATAAATGATAACTCTATTCTTGTATGTTCAAAAGATAACCCTATTATTGAGTTTCTTATATCAGATCAAGATACCGATTTATCAGATAACAAATCAATATCTTCTTATAAAACTTATAAAAACTTATTAAGCAACAAAGATAATTATATACTGCTTGCACAAAATCCATCAACTAAAAACTCTAGACTTATTGAGCATTATGGTGATGCTTTTAAACTTATTTTTGATGGCGTTAAAATTATTAATAAAGAGAGTGATCCAACTGAAAACGGGATATTAGTTTACTCTAAAAAAAGCGATATATCTTTTAGACAACTAGGAGATATCAACGATATAGTTGCTGACGCTATGAAAAATGATATTATATTTGTAGGGGAAACTCATACAAATTACTCTCATCACCTTAATCAACTTGAGATCATAAAAAAAATATACGCAGAAGATAAAAATATTACAGTTGCTTTTGAAATGCTACAAGAACAATTTCAACCTGTTTTAGATAACTATACATCAGGCAAAATTAATGAGAAAGAGTTTCTACAAAAATCTGAATTTATAACAAGATGGGGATACGATTATAGATTGTATTCTCCTATATTTAAATTTATTGCAGAAAATAAAATCCCAGCTGTAGCATTAAATATCGATTCAGCAATTGTGAAAAAAATATCTGCTGGCAAATACGATCAACTAACTACAGTTGAAAAAGACTCTCTACCTCAAACAATGAATATAGATAATATTGATTTTTATGACGAATTAAAAGATATTTTCGACCTACATACACCTAAAAAAGGTATGAAAAGAGATTTCTCTAAATTCTATCTTATACAAAATATATGGGATGAAATCATGGCAGAAAATCTGTATGCATATGTAAAAAAAAACCCTAGCAGAAAGGTTATTGTGATATCTGGAAGTATGCACTCGTTAAAAAACTCTGCAATTCCTCATAGATATCAACGAATTTCTGGCGAAGACTCATATGTTGTATTGCAAGATAGTGAAAGCTCTGATCCTAAAATAGCAGATGGTTTTATCTATACTGAAAATATGGATGTGCCTTCCTCTCCAACACTTGGCGTTGCACTTAAAGAAAATAAAAAGAAAAAAACTGTTACAATTACAAACATAAAGAAGAATTCGCTGTCTGATATATATGGGATGAGAGTTAATGATGTTATTGTTGATTGCGATAAAGTTAACATAGATAATATTTTCACTCTAAAGTATCTACTAATTAATAGCGATCCTGATCAACAGTTTCAATGCACAGTTGATCGTAAAGGGATTTTAATAAATATAACTATCTCATTAAAATCATAAAATTAGCTTATAAAATATAAGCAAGGAAAAATAATGGAAAATAACTTTACAGAAGTTAAAGCAAAAATTATAAAAATAGACGATAAATTCATGCACTTAGTTAAAGTGTTTGATGACGAACACTGTGCTAACTGTTCATCATTATGTAATAAAAAAGATGCAGTAACGAAGATTAAAAAAATTGATGGATATAATATAGGGGATACAATTGTTATAAAAAATACCGACAAAGATATTATGATGAAAGCGTTCGTTGTATATTTTATACCAGTTCTATCAATCTTGGTTGTATCTATGATATCTAAATATCTATTCATGCTTCCAGATATCTTATCGGCTATTTTATCGCTCGTATCTGTGCCTCTGCTTTATATGATAATTAAAAGAATTTATAAAGATCGTGTTAATATGAATATTAGAAAGGTTGACGAAGAAGCAACAATTTAGCTTAGAATTTATAGACATATTTTTTCACTACTATAAATATTGATGAGCAAGTAACAAGGTAATTAAAAAATATAGATACTGCTTGCTACTATCAAACTCTAAAATTTAAAAGCCACAGTAATAACGGAACTGTTTAATTATGTTACGCAGTTTTTACCGTTACTCTTGCCTTTATATAAAGCATCATCTGCACGTTTTATAAACGACTCTATATTATCATTATTCAGAAACTCTGCTGTACCAAACGTTGATGTGATTTTATCCATCTGATCAAACTTATGGTTTGCAATCGCAACTCTTAATCTTTCAGCAGTACGATATGCATTATCAATATCACAACCTTGCATAATGATTACAAATTCATCACCACCATATCGATAAAGATTATCTGTGCTACGAATTAATCCTGCAACCAATTTTGCAATATCTTTTAAAACAGTGTCTCCTGCTAAATGTCCATGACTGTCATTCACCTGCTTTAAATCATCTATATCAAATATAATTAATGATAGTTTTTTCAACTCGAAACTTGCTTGATGAATACTGTTTTTTAAATCAAAATTTAACTTCTTACGATTATATATTTTAGTTAGATCGTCGTAATTTATAATCTCTTCATAGTAATTTATCTTATCGATACTCTTATTAATATTTGTAAAGATAATCGCACTAAATCTATTACTACCAACCGTTTTAACTTTAACATCAAACAGTAAATGACAACTATCTTTATCATCAATATGTTGCATTTTAATAATTATTTTTCTACTATCAGCATCAATAGTCGAAACTTTATTAATCATATCAGTAAATAATTTTGAATTATATTCTATCCCATCGTAAGATAAAATCACTCCATCAAGAAGTGGAAACTTTATATTGAGCTCTTCTAAAGACGATAGGTTCAAGAAATTTAAAAAGGGTGTGTTGACATATAAAATATCGTTCATATCTGTGAGGATTACAAAATCGTAAACTAGATTTAACGTCTCAAAAAGTAGCTGTTCTTTCTCTAACATCTTTAGATTGTAAACAATTTTGCTTGCGATTAAATCTATACTGTTTTTAATTTCATCAATATCAATATCTTGATCGATATATCTGTCCACCCCTAAATTGAGTAATTTAATTAGAGTGTTATTGCCGACTAGATTATCATCAGTTAGAATAATAATTTTACTGTTAATTGAAAATGATTTTATGGTAGACAATATCTCAATTAAGTCATCAACTGGCTCGATTATATTAGATATAATAATATCAGGCGAATTTTGAATATAGCTATCAAAGATATCATCAAACTTATCCACAACGATTAAATTAATAAACCTGCTAGATAAATATTCTGATAATATATCTGAAGCACTACTATCTTTTATATACAATACTGTTAAGTTTTGAACAGTGTTAGACATTAATTAATATCCATAAAGCCATCATATTTTGTTTATAGTTACTCAATAATTCTATTCTCTAAGAAATAATTTTGAGAATTTATAGCTTTGCCTTTGCTTGTCACTTTCTTATATGTATCGCCATTTAATGCCCATGACTTCACGTTATCTTTCAATGATATTTCAATATAATCTAGTAGATTTTTCCTACAGCTTTTCTCTATAATTTCTGCCATAACCTCAACTCGTCCGTTAAGATTTCTAGGCATAATATCAGCTGATGAGATAAAAACTTTATCTAAACTTTTAGATTTAAAATAGAAAATTCTTGGATGTTCTAAAAATCTTCCAACAATACTTGTCACAGTTATATTGCTACTCAATCCTTTTATTCCAGGTTTTAGACAACATATTCCTCTAACAATTAACCGAACGGTAACTCCAGCTTCTGATGCTTTATAAAGTTTTGATATCATATCTTTATCAACAAGTGAATTCATCTTCATTACTATCATACCTTTTTGACCATTAGCTGTATCTTCAGTTACAGTATCCACAAGTTCATAAATTCTACTTTTTAAAGTGAATGGTGCAATAAATAATGAGCTCCATCTGTGTATAGACGTGTAACTCATAAGATAATTAAATAGCTCAGATATATCTTTTCCCATATCATCGTTTGCTGTAATTAAATCTATATCAGTATAAACCATTGCAGTGTTTTCATTATAATTTCCAGTTGCAATATGGGTATATCTTTTAATACAACTCTCTTCTCTGCGGATAATCAACATCGCTTTTGCATGCACTTTTAAATCTGGTATACCATACGAAACTATACACCCTGCTTGCTCAAGATTTTTTGCCCATGTGATATTAACCTTCTCATCAAACCGTGCAGTAAGTTCCACCACAACTGAAACTTGTTTGCCTCTATTGGCAGCTTCAATCAGAGATGTTAATATTTTTGAATCTGTGTTTGTTCTATATAATGTCATCTTAATTGCCAGAACATCTTTATCAGTTGATGCAATCGCTATTAAATTTGATACCATAGAAAAAGAGTAATATGGTCGTATAAAAAATATATCCTTCTTTTTAATATACTCAAATATATCTTTATTATTAGGAATGCTATCTATCATAAATGGAGTGAGTGGTTTAAACTGTTTATCAGGAAGAAGATTACATAGTTGAAATAAATATGTTAAATCTATATCCCCATCTATATTAAAAATATCCTCATCGTTAAATACTATCTGACTTTTTAAAACTTCTAATGTTTCTTTATCTATACCACTGCTTATCTCAATTCTTGCAATACTACCTTTATCTCTTCTTGATACAGAATCCTCTATACTTCTAAGCAGATCATAAGCCTCTTCTTTTTGTACATCCACATCAGCGTTACGAGTAACTCTTAGATGATCCACAGATAAAACTTTGTACCCTCTATATAATAATGATACGTTTGATGAAATAATATCTTCAATTTTTAATACTATTATTTTATTGTTAGATTTCTTTACTCTATAAACTCTATTAATATTTTCAGGAATCATAATCAACGATAAATACTCTTTATTGCCTCGACTAATTTTCAACACCATAGAAAATCTTTTATTAAATATAAAAGGAAATGGATGTGATGGATCTAATGTTATCGGTGACAATATAGGCATAATATCATTTATGAAAATATTTTCCATAATCTCTAAAATCTCTTCATCTTGATCGTAATACATTAATATATTATGAGTGATTAACTCTTTTTTAATATCATCAAGAATTTTCTCTTGCTCATTATATAATTTTTTCACGTAAGCAGTAATTTCATTGATCTGTTCTTTAGGAGTTTTAGAACTCATATCTTTTTCATTGTATCCAAGAGATAATTGGTTCTTTAGTCCAGCAACTCTTATCATAAAAAACTCATCAAGATTTGATGCAGAAATTGCAAGAAACTTGATCCTTTCCATGATTGGATTATTCATATCGATGGCCTCATACATAACTCTCTCGTTAAATTTTAGCCAACTTATTTCACGATTATTAAAATGTTCTTTACTCATAACTCACCCGTATTCTGATATCAATTGGAACGCCAAATGTTTTCATAAATATATCTTTCTGTTTATCAAATGCTAACAATTCTAAGAATGGCTCTTTTGTTGAAAAAGCTTCAACCAGTATCATATTATATCTTATCGTAACATTAAAATCTCTAATCAATCCTACTTTTGAAATATCTAACGCTTTTGCAATTCCTAGCAACGATGCTAGTTTTTTAATAACTAAAAAATCTGTTGTTGAGCATTCCGTAAAAATATTTAACTGATAATCACTTGGTAGTTTTAACATCTGATAGACGATATTTGCCATAAAGTTTACAGTTAAATTATCTAACCCAGGAATGTTTAATGAGCTGATAATAGAGTGTGAATTACGTGCAATATTTTCCTTGCCGATAAAAGATCCCACATCATGTATCAATGCTGAGCTTTCAAGCACTTTATCTTCGTTGCTATTAAGCGAATGTAAATCCCCTAATAAGTGGTATAATTTTAGAGCATATTTAGCAACTCTTTCAGCGTGATGAACATCTGCATTGTAACGCTTTGCTATGAGCAACAATGTTGATTTAACTCTTTTATCTCGATCTCTATCTTTTATATTTCCTGAATAAAATCTTGCTAACGTAAACGGAAAACTTGATCTTGAAAAGTATAAATAATCTTGTTCAACAAGTTCTAACAGATGTATATATGCCGATAAAGTAGGGATAATAACAATCGCTTCATCCTCTCTTAGACTAAGATCTTCCATAAGTTCTTTTCTTGAATATGATTTAACTTTTTTATATAGATCGCTAATCTCTTTCTTATGGATAACATCTTTTTTAGGTTTAAAAACTCTTATTAAAAGATTAATAGAGCTTCCACCACCTATCAACGATTTAATACCTTTGTTCGCAGTGATAGTTGTTTTTAATTCACGAGTAATATTGTGAATATATTGATCGTACGCTTTATATCTTTTAACTGAAGATATATTTGCGAACATACTTCTAAGTTTTAATGTCCCTGCTGCAAGCACTCCTGAGTGAATAATCTTACCTTGTTTCAATATATTAATAGAGATGTTTCCAGATGCAATAGTGACAACAATAACCCCACCCTTTTCAATCTTGCTAAACTCTTTAAACTCATATTTTGTTCCAACATATTTAACATAAATCTCTTCAGATGTATCTAATATTTTCATATCAAACCCAGTGTGTATTCTTATATAATCTATAAAGAAATCTTTATTATTTGCATCTTTAACTTCACTCGTACAAATAATTTTATAGTTGGCGATATTATACTCATCAAGTTTCATCTTGAATAACAAAAATATCTCTACAAGTTTTTGTACATTTTCTAACGTTATATATCCTTTGTAAAAAATATCCATACCAATAGCTAGCGGTTTAACAAGATAATCTATCTCTTTATAATCGCTACCTTTGAGGCTTATCACAGACATTCTTACAGCAGATGATCCAACATTAATAGTTGCATATAATCCTTTCTTCATTCTATATAATATCCTTATTTGTTATCATATTAAACAATAACAATTTCTTTATTAAAATAAGATTGAAACAGATCTTTTTTCTTTTCAAAAGCATCTTTTTCTGGACCGATATCTCCATCAGCAATAACTTTAAATTCTATCTTATTTTTCGATATATTAATTTTAATATCTTTAACATTTTCAGAATGGGATCTATCCATTGCATCAGCAATTCTAAGTATAGATGCAAGTTTTATAACTAGTTGCTGATCTTTAGTTGCAAGTTCAGTGAAGTTTTTATGAGATTTTTTAGGAACATCCCTTCTATGATATCTTGCTATATTTGCGATAATTTCATTCTCTCTTAAATCATATCCGATAAGCTCGCTATTCGTGATTAAATAGTATGAGTGTTTATGATGTTTTGAGTATGCAATATACTGTCCCACATCATGCAATATAGATGCAGCTTCAAGCAGATACCAATGTTTAGCCTCTAACTCCATCGCATCTTTAACCTGTTTAAAAATTAGATCTGCCATCTTAGTTACATGTAGTGCGTGCTTCTCTTCGTAATGATATTTTCGTGCAGTTTCGATTATTCTTGAGTATCTAACATCAAGCTCTCCACCTTGAAAAAGAAGTTCATAGCCAACTTTGTTTATAAGATCAATAGTTAATCCAACTCTTAATCCACCAGACATAGTTAGAAATCCATCTAACCTATATCTATCAACTATTGTCTGAACTAACATAGACGCAGATAAAATCATATCAGCTCTTAATAATTCCATTCCACTAATTTTCAATCTTTCTTCTATTGATTTTCTTACGATCTCATTTATAAAATGTTTAAGAAATATTTTATCTACAAACTTTATAGTAGAATCACCAAGATTTTTTCGTTTACTAAAAATATGCGCTATGTTGTTGATAGAGCCACCAGCACAGATTAATTTAGTTGGACCAGATGCTGGCAAAATCTTCTCTAAAATATCATTAATATATTCTGTGATATTTGTAACTTCAACGGTTTTCACAGGATCAGTTTTAAAAAATTCTGACGTTAATTTAGATGCACCAAGTGGCGTTGTTTCAGATAATTTTAATTTACCACTCTCAAAATATGAAAACTCTGTTGATCCACCACCCATATCAAGAAGTAGTATATTGCCCTCGTTCATCTGAAAATATGAGCCAACCGCAACAGTCATAATTCTTGCTTCTTCTAAACCTGATATTATCTCTATATTTAAACCTAACTTATCCTTTATATGATTTACAACAAACTCAGCATTACGAGCCTCTCTAAAAGATGCTGTTGCAACTATTCTAGAGAAATCAACTCCATTTGAATCCATCATACTCTTCATATTTTTAAGCACTGTATATATTGTGTCTATCGCTTCACTAGAAAACTCACCTGTTTCAAATACGTTATCACCTATTCTAACAGTTTCTTTATACTCATCGATAACTTTATATGTTTGATTAAATGTTTGAGATATCTGTAATCGTATCGAGTTACTTCCGATATCTATAACCGCAATTATAGGATTTTCCATTTAAATCTCCAACCTATCTTTTAATGATACAAAATTCTATTTTTATATTAACAGAAAACAGAATATATTTCTAGATAATTACTACACTTTACGACTATTTTTGTCCTACATACACATTTATAACTATATTTTTTAGAAATAATGAAAATTGCTGTTTTCTTGTCATCAAAATTACTATATACTATCCTATTACAGATGGATAGCTTAATCAAGATGCGGGAAGTGAATGAGTACTACTAAATTTGAATCAATAATCCAACGTTACTTTGAAAAAGTCTATGTATCAATGCTTCGAAAAAGTATTGATTATGAAGACGTGGACACTCTGCCTAACTATATACTGATTGATAAGAAAAGAGAGTCTTACTATCTTGCAGAATCTGACCTTAATGATTCTTCAACACAAAGTGAGATTGTTGAATTATCAAAAAGAGTTTCTAAAAAAGTAACAGATGATAAATTAGCCAATACAATTGCAAGATTGATATACGCTTATGCAAATTTTTCATTAGAGTCTGCATCGGATAATATCGTTTTCGATGACCTCTCTAAAAAAGCATCATTTATTATATCTGATGAAAATATGGAAGCTATCAAATCTGTACTTGATAATCTTGCAATACAGTATACTCCCGTGTTTGTTAAAGCAGGATATATTATTCTATTTATCGATGATAACAATTTCAACTCTCTAATTGAATTCTTTTTAGATGACAAATTAATTGAGCCATCTACAAAACAAGAAAATGAAGATTTAGATAATAATACAGATGATGAGAACATAAATGAAGATCTTGATGACAGTAGTGAGAATGAGGATAATCTTGATTTAGATAATCTTGATTTAAATAACAATGATCTGGATGACGATAACGATGACAATGACAATGACAAAAATGATGGCAGTGATGGCAGTTTAAATACAAGCGATTTAGATAGTTTAGATTTAAATAGTTTAGATTTAGACAGTTTAGATAATTTAGACGCAAACCCTTCTAGTGCCGATAATACAACTATAAACAATTCAGGCACGAATGATTTAAACTTAGATGATTTAGGTTTAGAAAATTTTGACACCAGTAATACAGACTCTGATAGTTCTGGATTAGATAGTTTGAACGACTTAGATTTAGACTCACTAGATCTAGACGAACTAGGTTTAGAAGGCTTGGAAGATCTAGGTATAGACACGGTAACGACATCTGCAACAACTACCGCAACAACAAGCGATATAGCTCAGCCATCTGCTGAAGTTCTTGCAAATTCTACTGATGATATTTTTGGATCAAGCACCGATACGCTTAATGCCACAACAGATAGATCTACTGGGCTTGGAAGCACAGATTCTATCCCGTTTGATGATGATTTAAATAATAGTCTAGCTAATTTAGATGAATTAGAAGAGTTAGCTAATTTAGATGATGATTATTTATTTGAAGTTAATACTTCTGAAGCGACAGCTAAAACCAAAGTAGTTGAAACTCCTGTTGAGGAGCCTGTTACTAAATCTAAAAAACCTAAAATTGAAAAGAATAAAATAAAAAGAGATACACAAAGTTATCCTATATCAACTTTCTTAGCATTTATTTTTATGATGCCAGCATTTATATTAGATAGAATTACGGCAGGTAAACTACCTCCATTTGTTATATACTGGTTTACAATGTTAACTTTATTTTTCGGAATATATGAAATACCAACATCGCATATAGTAGAAGACTATTACTCTATTTTATCGCCGATGATAAATAATAATATTATTCAAATGACTGATACTTCTGCAATAATAGTTACATCTTTATCATTTACTCAATCTGTTGAACCTAAAACAGCTGGAGAACTTCTCTCTAACCCTATTATTTCATCAGTTGGCTTTGTCGCATCTGTATCAACATTTTTATACGAATACCAGTTTGCAGAGTTGTTCGGCAACTTAATTATTCTTAGATATTGCCTAGCTTTCTCGGTTATGCTTATGATAACCTCTTTTTTAAGAGCGTTTGGATTTAAGTTATACTGCACATTTATGCTTTTGTTTTTGACGATCCCATACATTATATTATTGCAATCAAAAATATTGCTAGTCATATCAGATAACATGTCTTTTTTAATTGCCAATCCTATGGCGAACCCGCCTTCTGGATTATTTATGATACAGTCATTGATATCAATGTTAACAGTTTTTGTTCTTCCATTATTAATTATTTTGATTTATTTCGGATTTTTTGCTATAATTACTCCGACTAAGCCAAAAGGAGTCTTACCTTGATTACCCCAAATAGAACTTATTTAGAAATTACAGAAGATTTACTCTCTGTTGAAGAAACGCTAAATGAACATCTAGCTAATTTTATTACAGCAGCAAATATGTTTATAAAAGAGATGGATACCCCTGCTGGATATCAATCACTTGTTAAGCTGCTCTCAAGTTTAAACGATTACTCAAGAAGCCATTTTATATATCAAGAAAGTATAATGGAATTGAAATATTACCCTGGAGAATCAGAACATAAGATAGAGCATCTTGAGTTTATAACTGGTGTTGCGAAACTGTTTAAAGAACTTTTATTAAGAAAGAAAAAACATTATTTAAGTGAATCAAGCAAACTTGATGATCATAAACTTCTACTTGAAGATACATACAGCTTTATTTTGAACTGGTATAATGAACACATCTTGTTAACTGATAAACACTTTAACGATTTCTTGAAGTTTGAGTGGAGTAAAAAATAAAGTAGACGACTATCTTTTTTCATACGATTGTTATAAATGTGGATTAAATTATAGTAACTAATCATTACTGCTAAGTATTCTTACGATCTTCTCTAATTTTCTATCACATTTATCAATTATCTTTCCATTTTTAAAGATAATCTCTGTCGCTCTGCTCCCTTCATCAATAACATCTTTTGCTTTGTGAAGATCAAACATTCCAATATTATCACTCACTGGTGTGATAATTGCGGCAGCATTTCCCATTCTTATACTTGTTAAATATGCTGTAACAATATCGATTGTTCGTGAAAGCGATGATAAAATAGATGGCATTGATGGATCAACTCTCTCATCTACTGTACCACTAAGGCTTACGGCAATGATATTCTTATACCCTCTATCATACAGAGCATCAACTGGAACTGGATTGGTTATAGCTCCATCAACATAGTATGTACCGTTATAAAAATGAGGTTTAAATACTCCAGGAACTGCAATAGACGCTCTCAAAGCATCAATTACCGATCCAGAACTTAACACCTCTTCACACCCTTTATCAAAATTTGTTGCAACAACATATAACGGCGTATCTAAGTCATCAAACTTAATATCACCTAAATGCTGTTGTAATATATTAGTAAACTTTTTACCACCTATAAACCCACCACCAAATGATAGATCAAGTTTATTAAATGCTTTAGTAGCATTGAGCGATAATAGATACTCCTCAATAAGATGAAGTTTGCCAGCAGCGTAGTAGGCAGCAATTACAGCACCAGCTGACGTTCCTGCAACTGCCTTTATTTTACATCCATTATCAATTAACTTGTTAATCACACCGATATGGGCAATACCCTTAGCTGAGCCTGAACCAAGTGCTAATGCAATATTCTTTTTATCTATATACCTACGAAACATAACTATCCGCCTATTTATGCAGTTTAACTAAATTTAGAATACTCTAGCTTTTCATATCTAACTAAATTTAGCGATACACTAGCTTTTCTTACCTAACTAAATTTAGATATAAGTAACTCATCTTTAATTGTTTTAGCTGAATTATCATCTAATAAATATCTAACAATCTCTATCCCGAAATCAGTTGCTGTTGAAGGTCCTGCAGATGTTATAATATTTTTATCTAATACAACTTTCTTATCTGCTTGATATTTTCCACTTTTGATTCCGTCCTCAACAGTTGGATATGTTGTATAATTTACATCAAGAACACCTGCCATATCAAGAACAATAGGAGCTGCACAAATAGCTGCAATTAACTTACCTTTACTATTTGCTTCTTTTATTATTGATATTACTTTATCGTTATCTCTAAGATTTGTAGATCCTGGCAAGCCACCTGGACAAATAACTGCATCGTATGAATCTGCATTTATATCTTTTATATTAATATCTGCTTCAATCTTTAAACCATGAGCACCGATAACTTTCAAATCAGAATTTATCGATACAACATCAACCTCGATCCCTGCTCTTCTTAATATATCAATTGGAGCAATCGCCTCCATCTCTTCAAAACCGTTTGCTAAAAATATTGCTGCTTTTTTCATAACTTATTCACTCCCTTCATTTTTTTATATGCTCTAATAACCATGATTATTCCAAAAATAATAAATCCTATACTTGCAATATGAGGTGCTCTAAACATGCCCCACATTAAATCATCTGCTCTAAAAAATGTAATAAAACCTCTTATTAATCCGTATGAAATAAAATAAGATCCAACTAACATTCCTGATCCGATATACTTATCTTTTCTCCAAAAGAAATAGAACATTAAACCTGCAAAAATAAAATTTAATATCATCTCATAAAAAAACGTTGGATGAACAGGAAGTGTTCCAAACTCTAAATATGCTGGTGGCATATAAGTTGGTGGAAATGATATCCCCCACGGAACATACTCTTTTATTTGATATGCTTTATCTGCAAAATTTACATATATATCAGACCCCTTAATCATCATCGCAATTGATGATATAGATTCAGGTGTATTCTCTAACTTTAATGTTGTCAATGTTGTTGCCCAAAATTCTGTAAAAACAGGTTTCAGTCTAAATATAATCTCGGGCGGTGTAATAGTTGGAACGCCATGAGCTTCACCGTTTGCAAAATTACCAAACCTACCTATACCTTGTGATAACAGTAGTAGCGGAGCCATTATATCAAGTGCAAATAACGGTGCTAGTTTATAATATCGTTGGATAAATACAGTAGCAAGTGCTCCTGCCACAACTCCACCATGAATAGCTAATCCACCCTTCCATACAGCAAACGCTGATAACGGATCTTGTGAATAATACTCTAAGTTAAATAGAACGTAATATAACCTTGCACCAATTATAGATAAAACAAAGCTTAAAATTATAATATTTTCCATTGTTTCAGGTTTAACACCTAATTGCTTCGCTCTTCTTTTCGCTAAATAAATTGATAACAACAATCCAGTAATGTACATTAAAGAGTAGTATCTTAATTCAAAAGATCCTATCTGTAAAAGATATGGCATCATATTTTTATATCCCCCAATTTTTTTGTTTAAGTATGAGAATTCTAATGATATCCTATAATCTAACATTTATCAAGAAGATGTATTGTGTTAGACAAATTACTATTGTAAAACAAAATTCTACTTGTAAATATTAGAATTATTTAAAAATACAAATAATTTGCCATCTTACTTTTTCTGTGCTTTATCAGAAATCATTAGATAACATTTTTGCATTTATATATATATTTTTGAGTGCCACTATTAGACCGACAAGGAGTGATAAAGTTTAAAATGACTAAAACTATACAAACTACATTCATAATATTTTTATATTCATTATCGCTAACAACATTAAGCTATGCAGATAATATAAGTGATATCAACAGGACTCAAAGCTTTAACGATATCACCAACACAAAGGTTACTGATCTTAATTCTAAATCAAATAACATTACTAATGCTAACATGATTAGCAGTAATCAAGATTTAGGCAATGATAATAACGATCCTAAAAACAGTATCAAGCCTAAGAAAAAAGATTATAAATTTGCTGTGTCGCTTAATGGATTTCTTGATCTTCACTACACAGGTGGAGGAATAGACTTTTCATTTCCTATCTATCGTAAAGGTTTATTTGAAATTAGAAACTTTATAGGGATCGTTGGACAAGGCAATATGGACTCTGAAGGTTTTGGTGGAATTTCTGAAAAAATATCATTCGGATTTCCTATCAAATCTTCAAAATATCCAGTTACTCCATACTCGTTTATGTTTTTTGATATCGGATACGGTGGAGAAAGACGTATATCAACTGGAGCATTCAGATCTCTAGTGAGCTACACTGTAGGTGGAGGTGCAGGAGTTAATATTAGCGTACTCGAGTATAGTACATATTTTGTAGAAATAGGTGGATATTCAACAGTTAAAGTTTGGGGAGATAATGTTGACTCTCATGCATCAGGCAGAATTAGTACTGGGTTTAGATATATGTTCTAACAAGTTTTAAATGCTCAACGCATACACTTTATCGTTCAGTGAATATCTAAACAATTAGATGATATTCTCTAATAAAGTAACCCTTACAACATAACTATAAGATATATAAAATTATCATTCACTTATCACTAATTTAATAAAATATTTTTACGATAATATCTCATTCAACATGAATATAAGTTCAAAATTTGATATCCTAATTACTAAAATATCTCCAACAGATCAATATTTTGACTAAAACCGATCAATTTCTCACTCTAAAGAAAACAAAATTTTTGACTAAATCTGTATTTTTTTATATATATATTTTAATTTTATTATTACGGTAAGTGATAGATTATACCTCTCAATATATAAATATCACAATTAAAGATAGACATATACTAAATTATATAAATATATTTCCATACTACTATACATATAACTCTATAGTAATATTTCCATTTACATAAAAAACCTAATGTTTATTAAACAAAATGGATACTCTCATATTTATTACAGCTAATAAAAAATAAATTCTTGTTCTTAAGTTAGCAAATCTAACTGTGCTAAAAGTTTACACTCAAAATATCTATAAAAAAATTATAATAATAACCTATTTCGACTCTTTAAATTTATAGAGTTGACTTCTACTTAATTGAACTTTTTTTTTCTTGACTTTGCTTTTTTTCTAAATAAACTCGTATTGTGTAGTATTAAAAAATAATTTTATAAGGAGTCTTATTATGGCTAGTAGTAATACCTTTGAGCTTGATCAATTTAAAAAAGGATATTTTTTAGTATGGAGCGTTTGTACTCAAACAGCTGGATCACCGCACACTATATTGAAAGTTGACAAAAAGGAAATGTTTGATGTAGCACCTAAACCTAATACACCTTCATTGCAATTTCTTACTAAAGGTAGTTACACTATGGAATCAAACACCACACCTCAACTTATAGTAAAGCTTAATGGTGGTGATCTTAAATCTAGTATTTCAGCTGGTGTAATATCAGACAGTGAAGCAAGGGCTGTTGGATACGCATATTCAATATGTATTGAAGATTATACGGACGATGATTATAACGATATCTATATCAATATCATCGGCTGGAGAACAAAAGGTTAAAACAAATAGGGGGTTTTGTCATGGATATTAATTTTCATTATTTCGCAGTAAAAAGCGTAGCATTAGCAGCAGGTTTAGATGATTACTCAGCACAAAGAATAGCAACTTTTTCACAGTTTATAGATGACTATGACTGGTACACTTATTTTATAGCTGGAAATATTCCTAAGTATATTAAGGATGATAAAGAATTGGATATTATTTATGATAAAACAATTGGTATTATTAACCCTGTAACAACTGGGCTTAATGCTGTCATCTCTTATCCATTATATATAGTATCACGTACACAAAAATTTATATTATCTCCATTTCACTTTATCCCAAAAAATAGACACAGTATATATGAGAAAACTTCACCTGCGGTACTTAATGATGGTTCGCTTATATCTGATATGCTGATAAAGTTAAAAGATGATTATCAAAATCATGAAAACCATCTTAATCATAACGATACTTGTATGCTTATGGGAATGCTACTACACACATTTGCAGACACATACGCTCATCAACTTTTTTCAGGCTATGCTA
The DNA here is from genome assembly GCA_947041165.1 of uncultured Deferribacteraceae bacterium. Lineage (GTDB taxonomy): Bacteria > Chrysiogenota > Deferribacteres > Deferribacterales > Mucispirillaceae > CAMQYB01. Next base: position 29,938 of record CAMRCY010000027.1, read on the forward strand.
ATATAAAAAATTTAGTTGCCGTTTTAGATGTTACTAATAATATAAATAATGATGATGTTACTTCTGCACATGTGGGAACTATTGATAGAGACGAATTAAAACAAGTGAATGCTGATGGTAATGTTGAAGGAAAAATAACACATCCGATAATTGGACATCTAGCCGCTCTACATACCCCTGACTTAACACATTTGTCTTTTAATATGAACTACATTGACGATCAAAATACTATCAATACTTATGGACGTAGTAATACATCTACATTTGTTACTGCTTGCAAACATATCTATAATTATCTTATTGATGTTTTTAAGCTAGAAAATCCACTAATGAAGTGGAGCGATGTTTCATCATTACTTGCTAAAGCATTTCTTTTTGATAGTACTAAATTGTTAAACGGTACAAATGATATATCTCTTCTTTCAAGTACAGGTAATGCTGAATTATGTAACCACTGGAAATCAGTTTTTAATAACTTCTCTTATAGTTATGATGAGAAGCAAATTAAAAATAATTTTTATTTATCTAAGAAAGCGTTAAAAACTGAGGTTATGTTAGATAGTGGAGAGAAAACAGGAATTTATTATACACTTAGTGATGATTTCTATAAATATAATTATTTTGCAGACAAGATCTTAATTAATCTTTATGGACCACGACCAAGAAAATTTTTATCGTAACTATAGGCAATCGGTTCTTTGTATCTGCTATAACTTATTGCTATTATCTAGAATATTTTATAGTTACGCTCATGTTAATAGTATTAAAATTATTTTATTAGGAGTATTATTATGGCGACTCAATCATTTCAGCTTGACGAATTTAAGAAAGGAGATTTTTTAATATGGAGTGTTTGTACTCAAGCACAACTTTCATCAAAGGTGTCGATGAAAGCTGGAGATCATCAAATTTTTTCTGTATCAAAAGATAATCCTTCTACTAATTTACAATTTCTAGGTCAGAACTCTTATGACCTTACTACAGATGACTACCCGATACTTACTGTTGAGGTTTATGGCAGTAGCAAAATACTCCAAAGTAAGGTTACCGATATAATATCAGACAACAAAGCAAGATCTGTTGGATATTCATATTCAATATGTATCGAAGACTCAACTGATAGCGACTATAATGACATATATATCAATGTTACTGGATGGAGAACAAAAGGTTAAAACTATAATTTCACTACACTTATGAATGTTTATTTTTCTGAATAAGCGTTGCATATTCAAGATATTAAATAGTCACTAAAATATCGATTAGACTGTAGGATTTATTAATTAAACTTTATAAAACCACTAAACATAATCGTTTTACTTAATCAATACATAGAAGATATTGTGAAAAAGATTTATTAAAATAGAGAAATAGAGAAGTCCTTAAACACTCTTAATAATTAAGATCAGTTTGAGGACTTTTTTATAGCAAATTTCAAATAGCAATATTTAGTTGATCTTATAGATTTATTGATATCCTTATAATATCTGTCAAACTTATAGCAATTAAGTGATATCATAATAGTTATTAATAATATAACTGTTTCCAAACATATAATAATTAATTAATTAATTAATATCTCAATAAATATATACTATAGCTTATCTACCAAAATAACTTTTCTGCCAGAGTAGTTCTATACCAAAGTAGTTTGCATACTAAAGTAGTTTGTATACCAAAGTAGTTTGTATACCAAAGTAGTTTGCATACCAAAGTAGTTTCTATACCAAAGTAGTTTGTATACCAAAGTAGTTTGTATACCAAAGTAGTTTGTATACCAAAGTAGTTTGTATA